>NZ_CP136522.1:320961-641923 GCF_033180165.1 Shewanella youngdeokensis | reverse complement strand
CCCAACATTAACCCCGTGAGAAAGACCAAGGTCGCGTCGTGGTACTTACGAAGCAATAAAGACAACACATGGCTAAAGCTTAGTAACCCAGTTACTGCGCCAGCCAAAAAAGTGGCCATAATGGCAATATCAAAGCTCTTAACAGCACCGACAACCGAAGTATATAACCCAAGTAACAACAATATAAAACTACCCGATATACCAGGCAAAAGCATTGCTGTAATGGCAATACAGCCACCTAGAAACACATTCAAATAGGTCATTTCAAGTGCTATCGGGTTCAGCATTGTGATCCCCCACGCAAACACAACACCACAGCCAAATAGCGCTAAGCGCCCTAGCGAAAAGCCGCTCACCTGCTTTAGCATATGCCACACAGAAATAAGAATTAAACCAAAGAAAAAAGACCACACTGGAATAGGGTGACTATGCAATAAATAACTAATCACTCTGGCTAAGGTTAAAATACTGGTTAATATGCCACCAAAAACACAAACTAAAAAAGGCCCATTGATATGCATAAAGGCCGCTTTAATACCTTGCTGTTTAATCATGCCCGCCAACCCTGGGGTGATCTTCTTAATGCTATCGAGCAACTGATCTAGGATCCCCGTAATAAAGGCGATGGTACCACCTGAAACTCCAGGCACTACATCTGCGGCCCCCATAGCCATTCCCTTAAGGTAGGTCTTTAAATAATTCACTGTATTCCTTAATGCTGTCGAATCGATTTCAGCAAAATTATACTGTGCTATTGATTACAAAAGAAACCTCGTTGACCTTTTCAGCGCAAATGAATTTTTATACCGGTGCCTCTACTAGCATAATCCAAAGCCCGCTTCCCTCTGCAACTTAAGTTACTCTATTACCCTAGGTTATTTCAGTTAACTGAACACAATGAATCTTCGCTTCAAATCTGTTTTGGCTAATCCAAAAATCGTACAAAAATACCGCTACCAAATACCATATCCGCTAGTAATTTATGTTAATAAAATGCTACTCTCATCGGACCAGCGGGGTTAACAAGGAAGACCATGAGCAGTACCACCTCTAGCAGTAAACCAAATAAAGTCATGAAGCTTTATAAGCGCGTTACCAGCCTACCTTTTGGCCATGCTATATTCTCAAAAATGGTCAGCCGGGTTGCCCCATACTTTGGTAGCGTAAAACCTTTTATTAGTGAGTTAAAAGTCAATAAGTGCGTTTGCGTGATTAAAAAACGTAAAGCGGTTTACAACCATATCAAGACAGTACATGTCATTGCGATTTGTAACGGCTTAGAAATGGCAATGGGGACCATGGCTGAAGCCTCCATTCCGAGTCACTTGCGCTGGATCCCTAAGGGCATGAACGTTGAATACACAGCTAAAGCGGGCACCGATATTAGCTGCGTTGCCGAGGTAAAACCTGAACAATGGGCAGTTGGAGATATGTTTGTTGCCGTTACCGCCTATGACACCAATGGTGTTGCCGTGGTAAAGGGCACCATAAAATTGTGGATTTCAGAGAAACCCGTCAAGACATCAGCGGCGTAACTCATAGCTGCTGAAGGTTGAAAATTTACTATGAACGTCAGTCGCGCAACATTAATGCACATTATCGCCGTTACTTAGCTAAATACAGATGACCGGTTTTGACCCAAATAACAGTTTCTTGCTCAACAAATGGCTGGTGCTGACTCATGTGTGGGCTTCTTAACCAGCTGTATTTTGGGTAGCGACCGTGTTCATCATTAAATTCACCGCTGATCACAAACACCTCTTCGCCGCCAAAATGACAATGCGCTTGAAACTGTTCGCCGGCAGGCCACTTCACCAATGCGGCATGTTCATGCTCAAAATCGTATAGTGGCATCACCATCAACCCACCAATCCCAGCTCGCCAGCCATGGTTAAGCGTGTTAATACGTACCACAGCTAAATCGCGTTCATCAAATTGATTAAGCTTAACCAATAACGTGCAGCCATGTTGGCTAAAGGGTGTATGACTGCTGCCCGGTGGATTACGGATATAAGTTCCAGAGGGGTAATCACCCTCTTCATCAGAAAACACCCCTTCAAGCACGAGTATCTCTTCACCACATGGATGACTGTGCCGTTTAAAACTTGCTCCTGCCAAATACTTAACAATGCTGGTGGTATGACCGCTTTCAGCGGCAGTGCGCTCAAGAGGCTTACGAAAAACACTAGGAGACGGACTTGCCACCCAAGGGGCATCTTGGGTGTTGATTAGTACTTTTTGGCTCATATCCATATTCAACATGGCAAGCTCCATAGCTCGTTGTTCAGTCAACATTAATGACTCTAAGGTAACCGAATAATTGCATCTGTTTCAGCGTGACTTGCCGCTGGTTAAGCACCTACCGAAACTACAACGGCAGACCATCGTAGTTAGCACTCCCTAAAGTATATTACGGCCACCTTAAATGGTATGGTGCTTCGAACCGCTCAATAAACGCAGATCACACGTCACATGCCTAAGCTGCACCATAAAATAAACAAAGTTAGCCTATTTGCATTAGCCACACTTATTGGCATTGTAACGCTGCATCAATTAGCATTAATCCCACTGGCTGCACTTGGCTATTTGTTATTGCTATGCTGCGTGACGTTCATCGCTTATGCAGTAGATAAACGGGCTGCGCGGCAGCAACGCTGGCGCATAAAAGAGTCAACACTACACCTGCTTGCATTACTCGGTGGCTGGCCTGGCGCTTTGCTAGCACAGCAATGGTTACGGCATAAGTCAGCTAAAACGTCATTTAAAGTTGCACTCTGGCTAGCAATATTACTCAATATAGCGATTAGCTATGCAGTGCTGTTTCCCGCGCTTGTGCAAGCGCAATTACAACAGTTAATGCAAATGCTATAAATTCGCCAAAACCTTGCAGCGATTTACTGCAATGATTTACCGATGCGTATCCATTCGATATGATGATAAACAAACTAAACCATAGTGATTTAAAATGAAAATGATATTAGCGGTTGTAGTCATTGCCTGCGTAATTTTTTACTTTTTTACCTCAGCAAATAACCAAAAAGCAGCCAAAGTAAATATTGAACAAGGCGCGGCTTTTCTTGCTGAAAACAAGTTAAAAGAAGGGGTGTCTACCACCGCATCAGGCTTGCAGTATCAAGTCCTCACCGCGGGGGATGGCAGCGTACACCCAAAGGCAAGTGACACAGTGACAGTACACTACCATGGCACGTTAATCGACGGCACCGTCTTTGACAGTTCTGTTGAGCGTGGTGAGCCGATTGATTTTCCGCTTAACCGAGTCATTAAAGGCTGGACTGAGGGTGTACAATTAATGGTTGTAGGCGAAAAAACTCGCTTTTTTATTCCTAGCACACTTGCTTACGGCAACCGTAGCGCGGGAAAAATTAGCGGTGGCTCTACGCTTATTTTTGATGTTGAATTAATTAGCATCAACTAACCGCTTTGGGCTAGATCGCGTAACAAAAAGCCTGAATTGTCATTCAGGCTTTTTGTTGTCTTTATCAATCAGCTGCACTTTTAACACAGTTTTGATAACCCCGCTTTTTTAGACCATCGCCACCATGCCAGTAACATCAATTGCACCACAATCACGGGAATACAGCCAAGCAGTAAACCCTGCCAGCCTAATTGATAAATCACCCACCCAGCACTTAATGACGCCAGTGCCTGCGAACCAAATACAAAGGTATCGTTAAAGGCTTGCACTTTATAACGTTCATCTGCGCTATAACAGCGGGGTAATAAAGCAGTTCCGGCAACAAATAAAAAGTTCCAACCAATACCTAGCAGCACTAAAGCGGTCCAATAATTAAGTAGGTCACGCCCAAGTAACGCAGTAATAATGGTGACAACATATGCCAGTAAACCAATCAACATCATCTTAGACACACCAATTCTGCCCACTAATATACCGCTAATAAAAGACGGTAAATACATGGCAATAATATGACTTTGAATAACCCATTTGGTATCGGCTAAAGAATGGTGCTCAACATGATGCATGTGCAACGGCGTTGCAGTCATCACAAAACTCATCATAGCGTAACCTAGCGTTGCCCCCGCGATTGCCACCCATATTTTAGGTTGAGACAAAATATCAGCCAGCGGTCGCCCCGTTACTTTAACGGGTTCCCCTACTGGGCGACCTCGCACCTTGGCCTCTCGATAAAAACATAAAATTATCGCCGCAGCCACACTAACCAAGGTTAAAAATGCAAAAGCCCCCACATAAGCCTGCTCGGTAAGGACACTGCCTAAAACAGCCAGTTCGGGGCCAATGACTGCCGCAATTAACCCGCCCAGTAACACTCGCGAAGCAGCTTTAGCAGCCAACTCCGGCGCGACGGCTTCCATTGCCGCAAACCGGTATTGCTGCACTACAGCGCCAGCGGCTCCCAGCATCACACCGCTACAGCAAAACAACGCGAAATTCGCATGTGAAGTGGCGTAAGCAGCAACCGTACCAGAGCTTGCTGCAAGCAAAGTACCGCTAATAAATACCGGTTTTCGGCCAAAGCCTTGCATCAATCTCGACACAGGAATAACAGCTAGCGCAACGCCGACCACCATTGATGCTATCGGCAATGTAGCCAGCTCTGGCAAGGGCGCAATTTCAGCACCGATAATACCGCCGAGCAGCATCATCATCGGGGTTGCACTCATCGCAAACGCTTGCGCAAACATAAGCAACCATACGTTAAATGGCATAATGAATTTCATCCTTAAAACATGCGCGTTTGTCACCTATGACAAAAACCGCACTAACAACACTGTAATACCAACGACATAAATAGCATGACCACTCTCTGCGTTAACCCATTGAAATCGTTTCACCGGCATTGAACATGCAACAGCCACGTAAAAAGGTTGATACAAATTAGCGATACAGCCACTCCCACAACGCTAACAGATTATGATAATCTCCGCCCTATAGAAGTACACATTCAATAGCCTTCAGCCAACCGTAGAATTGCCGCTTAAGAGCTTAATATGGAGTCATAATGTCAAATACAATTGCAGCGCGCTTAAGTGCTATACGTCGCGAGATGGCTAACGCTAACCTCGACGCTTTTATTATTCCTCGTGCCGATGAGTACTTAGGAGAGTATGTTCCCGCTCATAATGAGCGCATGTTATGGGCCAGTGGCTTTACCGGCTCAGCAGGCACCATCATTGTATTAAAAGACATCGCCGCGATATTTATTGATGGTCGTTATACCGTGCAAGTTCGCCAGCAAGTTGATGGCCAACTATTTGAATACCTAAGCCTACACGACACACCGCAAGCGCAGTGGCTAACCGAAAAACTCACAGCCAACGCCAAAGTAGGCTTTGACGCCAGATTGCATACCCTATCTTGGTATGACCATACCGTAGCGGTATTGAATAAAGCACAAGTTGAATTAGTCGCTGTAAAAGAAAACCCTGTAGATCTTAACTGGCACGACAGACCTCTTCCTTCTAACGAACCGATTATGGCCTTTAGCGAGCAAAGTGCAGGCCGTAGCAGTTTAGAAAAACGTACCGCCATTGGCGCAGCAATCAAAGCTGAAGGCGCGGATGTTGCCATTATTGCCGCGCTCGACTCATTGTGTTGGTTACTCAATATTCGTGGTAAAGATGTACCACGTTTACCCGTTGTGCTCGGTACAGGCTTATTGCAGGCTAATGGCGATATGGTGCTATTTACCGACACCAGCAAACTACCTCAGGACATAGAGCAACATGTGGGTGCTGGCGTAAGCTTTAAAACAGAAGCAGAGCTTGAAGCTGAACTGGCTAAACTATCAGGCAGTAAAGTGCTAGTCAGCCCAGATACCACCAATGCTTGGTTACAAATTACCGCACAACGAGCCGGAGCAATATTAGTTGCGGGCGCCGATCCTGTTGCTCTACCTAAAGCGCAAAAAAACCAAACCGAATTAGCCGGTATGAAAGCCTGCCACATTCGTGATGGTGTTGCAGTTAGCCGTTTTCTCGCGTGGTTAGACAGCGAAGTACAGGCAAACCGCTTGTATAATGAAGCGCAACTTGCCGATAAACTCGAAAGCTTCCGCCTGCAAGATCCGCTCTATCAAGAGCCGAGTTTTGATACCATCTCTGCCGCTGGAGCCAACGCCGCGATGTGCCATTACAACCATAATGATGGCACTCCTGCGCAAATGACCATGAACAGCATTTACCTCGTTGACTCAGGCGCACAGTACCTTGACGGTACCACCGACGTTACCCGCACCATCGCCATTGGCGAAGTGACCGACGAGCAACGCAAAATGGTGACCTTAGTTTTAAAAGGTCACATTGCGATTGACCAAGCGAAGTTTCCAGTTGGCACATCGGGCCAGCAGTTAGACTCGTTTGCACGTCAATATTTATGGCAGCACGGTTTTGACTACGACCACGGCACCGGACACGGCGTTGGGCATTACTTAAGCGTGCACGAAGGCCCACAAGGGATCGGTAAAAATAGAACCGCAATTCCATTAGTGGCCGGCATGGTGCTTTCAAATGAGCCTGGCTATTATCGCGCCAATGAATTTGGTATTCGCCTCGAAAACCTTATCGCAGTTCGCCCATCGGTATCGCTGGTTAACGCCGAGCGTGAAATGCTTGAGTTTGAAGCATTAACCTTTATCCCAATGGACGCCCGCCTTATCGATAAAACGTTACTAACTCCATCTGAAATCGAATGGTTTAACCACTATCACCAGCAAGTGCGCGAAAACCTCAGTGCCCATATGCAAGGTGATGACCTTGCATGGCTAAATAAAGTCACTGCCGCGATCTAAGGCATTACCCAATAAAAGCAGCGTTTAGGCGCTGCTTTTTTATGCCTTCCGCTTTGCATTGTAACCTTAAGCTAGCTCCACTACGGCCTTCCCTTCAAAGCAATCGCTAACTCCACGACCACTGGCATAATAAGTTCAATAGCCTAGCCTATAACCATAAATGAAAACCACCCACCAAAAAATGCACAATTACGACGCTCAATGCGCAAATGAAGTGATAAAATAAGTGCAGGTATTAACCAAAAGTTTGCTATACTCCGCCACCGCCATTTTAAGGTGGCTAAGTCGTTAGCGTGGTACGTTAGCAGTTGAATAGTTGATTATAGGACCCCCTCATCATGAGATTCGAATCTTTTAGTTTTGCTCCCGAGATTTTGCGCGCCATCTCTGAATGTGGTTATCAAAAAATGACACCTATTCAGCAGCAAGCCATTCCAGCAGTGCGCCGCGGCCAAGATGTATTAGCTAGCGCCCAAACTGGTACCGGTAAGACCGCTGCATTTGCGCTACCTATTTTGCAAAAAATGTTAGATAACCCGAGCGAAACTCAGCGCTCAAACGCACGTGCGCTTATTTTAACGCCAACACGTGAGCTAGCATCGCAAATTGCAGATAACATAAATGACTATGCCAAATACTTAAACGTCAATGTCGTGACTATTTTCGGCGGCGTAAAAATGGACAGCCAAGCGACAAAGCTTAAGCGCGGCGCAGACATCATCATCGCCACTCCGGGCCGCCTACTTGAGCACATCACCGCATGTAACTTGAGCTTGTCGAATGTCGACTTTTTAGTGCTTGATGAAGCTGACCGTATGTTAGACATGGGTTTTAGTGCCGATATTCAAAAAATACTTCAAGCAGTAAATAGTCAACGTCAAAACTTGATGTTTTCTGCGACCTTCTCAGCCCCAGTTAAAAAGCTTGCTAGCGAAATGATGGTCAAACCCAATATCATTACCGCAGACAAACAAAACACCACTGCAGATACCGTAAGCCAAGTGGTTTATCCGGTAGAGCAACGCCGTAAACGCGAGTTATTATCAGAACTCATCGGTAAGAAAAACTGGCAACAAGTGTTGGTATTTACCGCCACACGTGACGCTGCCGACAAGCTTGAAAAAGAGCTTAACCTTGACGGTATTCCAACCGCAGTGGTTCACGGCGAAAAAGCACAAGGCAGCCGACGCCGTGCACTACGTGAATTTAAAGCCGGTAAAATCCGCGTGATGGTTGCAACAGAAGTTGCTGCTCGCGGACTGGATATTCAGGGCCTAGAATACGTGGTTAACTATGATTTACCTTTCTTGGCTGAAGATTATGTGCACCGTATTGGCCGCACAGGCCGTGCAGGTAACACCGGTGTTGCTATCTCATTTGTCAGTCGCGAAGAAGAACGCACATTAGCAGACATCGAAAAGCTGATTGGCCAAAAAATTCGTCGAGTGACGATTCCTGGCTACGAAGTTGGCAGTCGCGACCTGTTAATCAAACAGCTACAAACCCGTCGTAGCTTTGCGAAAAGGCAACAACGTTCAGACAATGCTGGCGCGCAAGTCATTGCAGAGAAAAACATGCAAGGCCGCCGCGTTAAAGTAAAAAATGCATCACCGGCTAAAATCAAAAAAATCAAATAGTCGTATCGGCAACGGCTAGTTAATCATAACCTTAAAGGCACCCCGCGGTGCCTTTTTTGTTGCTTTAGGGCGGCCGCAAACTGAGTGCCATTATGATAAAGCAGCCCAAATCCGCCAGCGCCGTTTATTCCCGCATTAGCATTAGGTATAATGCCGTCGCCGTCCTTCTATACTCACTTTCACGGCGGAGATCTCATGTCCGATATCAATTATAACCAAGCCATTTTAATGTTTGCTAATGCTGGCCTTGCCGCGCTAGCGGAATCAGCCGCCACAAGTAGCAGTGTTAAAACCCCTGCAGGCGAAAGCCATTTTTTATGCAGCTGGATGGTCGCCGCCCTTAAAAAGCGCACCTTTCCCAAATTAATTGCTGATGATCTTACCTTTTGGATCCGCCAAGCTCGCAGCATGGGCGCCGCGGCAGAGCTAAAACTTTTGCTGCAAAAAATCAGTCAGCAATACACTTTTATTGCAGACAAACAACAAGGGTTGGCAGCATCGCTACAGGCCATGTTGGCAGAGCTTGAAAGTAAAGGTTGGTTGGTGATCACTGACCAAGAAGTCACTAAAAAGCTTAAACTGAGCAGTGACGGTAACGCTAGCCTTATTATTTCAGATGAGCAGTTTAGCCAGTGTATTGATGGCGATGAACTGATAAAGCCAATAACACTTTACGTGCGAGCACCAGAGGCAGCATTCGCCGAAGTAGCTTATAAACATCACTTACTGTTAAGCCCTGGCAACAAGAAGACCTCGCTAATCAAGCACCACAAAACCTACCGTATTTGGCCGAGAAACGAACAACCCGCAATGACACTCTTGCAACCTCTCGCTGACTAAACAAAAAAGCCTGCTTTCGCAGGCTTTTTTATTGTCATCCAATAAACGCTTTAAAGCGTTAGGTAACGATAAAGCTAACATCGGCTTTAGGCTTTAACACTAAACGCTGACCGTTATTTAAATAGGTCGTACACGCAACACGTAGCAAGGAGGCAAAATTACTGACCTTGCCCTGCTTCGCAATCACTTCACGATAAATACGAGTTAAAAATACCGCTTGTGTTAACCCGTCATCTTCAGCAATTTTTTCTATAATTTGCCAAAAAATGGCTTCCAGACGGATACTCGTCACCACACCGTCGATTCGAATCGAGCGGGTTTTGAGCTCAAACAATTCAGCTTCGGCACCAGAATAGAGTTCACACATTGTCAGTGACCACCCATTAAGTAATACATTATTTATAAACTATATTTAGTAAAAAAACCGTAAAACTTATTCTATTACAACACCTTTAACTTAATAGCTCATGAAAAAGTGCTAACCACTGCGGGTGTGCCGGCCATGCTGGTGCCGTTACAAACTGACCATCACTGACAGCTTGCGTCGCTTCAAGCTCAACGTATTCGCCACCCGCTTGGGTGACTTCGGGGGCACAGGCGGGGTAAGCTGAGATCTGTTTGCCTTCGATAACATTGGCGGCACTCAATAACTGCGCACCATGACAAACTGCAGCAATCGGCTTATCTTGACTAACAAAAGCTTGTATTAACTCAATCACTTTTCCATTAAGGCGTAAATACTCGGGCGAGCGGCCACCAGGCAATAGCAGAGCATCAAAATCGGATGCAGATGTCGCGTCGAAGTCACCGTTAATGGTAAACAGGTGGCCCGGTTTTTCAGTGTAGGTTTGATCACCTTCAAAGTCATGAATCGCCGTTTTAATGGTGTCGCCAATCTGCTTACTTGGGCACACGACCACGACCTCATGCTGCACCATTTGTAACGCTTGAAACGGCACCATTAATTCGTAATCTTCAACAAAATCACCCGCGATTATCAATACTTTTGCCATGCTCAAACCCTCAAATACTTCCAACCAGTGAGAACACTTTACTCAACAAGTAAAAATGGAGGTAACAGCCCAATACTACAGTGTGACATGGCCAACAAGGCACAAAAAAAGCGCCAAAAGGCGCCTAATGTGAGGGGGAATATTGCCTACTTTTAACGGCATTTTAGCAAGTAAGGTAAATACCGCACTAAGATGCCTCTACTTTAGCGGCGCTCCAAATACTGCCTTTTCGCTTTAGTAGCACCACTTGAGTGCCATTTGAAAACTCAACCCCTGCTTGGTCAGGTTCGACTAATACACAATGCCGCTGCATCTCGTCATCATTTACAATGGCTTCACTTGGCTGACCTTGCACTGCATTACCCGCAGTTAACGTGCCCACACAACCATTGAGATCTTCAACAAATACAATTGACGATCTATTTTTTGGCATGTAGTTGGCGAGTTGATATCCAATAAAGTGACACCCAACTCCCATAATAACTAAACTTACAGGCATGGAGACAGACTGAGAAAGCAGTTCATTAAACCAAAGCTGTGACAGGTAATTAACCGAAAAACCCGCAACTGCGAAACAGATTAATGCCAATACAAACCAGATAAATAACGGCAAACGGTCGATACACAACCAGCCAGCTATACCAGATGAATCGGCAAGCTCAGGGTCATTGTCATTAGGGGTCCAGTCGTCGAGTAAGCCTAAAAAGCTGGCGCCAATCACTAAAGACAAGCTCTCAACAATCCCCAGTATTGCTACGATACAAAGCGCAATAGCGTAGGGTAAATTGTCTTGGCTTAAAAGAAATGAAATCATTAGTTTCTCCATATGCACAATATATCCGCATGTTCCTATGCGTAGTAAGGTCTCAATGCCTTACGATGTGCCTTAACTATATAATTATTAATTACATTATTCTTTAGAGCATATCAAACTTTCAATAATTGCAAAAACAAATTCTACAAATCAAAAGGGATTTAGACTATAACCCTGCTGCGCGGCAATCGCATGGGCAGTCATAGCAGAAAGCGCGACTTTTACCCCAGGTAATAACTGTTCTGTTGGTACGTCGTAATAGACGGTGGTTTGCCCGCAGAGGTAAAAACGCACCCCTAATTGTGACAACTGACTGATCAACTCAATGTTGGCATTTAAATGAGGTTGTGGCTGAGACTGCTGAGTTTGATAAAACTCATTAAGAGTGAAATCGTTAACCGCTTTACCGTGTACCACCATCATTAACTGAAGGTTACTTAACGGTACACCTTCACTTACATGCATATTAATAAATCGCGCCAGCTTAACCAAACCACGATTCAGCTTGCCCGGCACTGCGGCTTCACTCATATCAAAATCCACTTTAAACACTGTATCTTTTGGAATAGATAACTGAGTTTCTACCTTGGCAATATTGCCATACTCGCTCAAAACCGGCCCAGGCTTAAAGTCATCAGGCCCTGCAAACACACTTAAGCTACATAATAAAAAACTACCAGCCAAAAGGTAATGTCCGTATTGTGTTTTCATTGTATTTTTCCTAAATCAAATGCTATGCCATAACTCAACTGCGCAGGCTGTTAACCTTTCAACGGAGTGAATACCTTATTTGCATTTTTACAGGCAGTTAGCATAGTCACAATCGTAACTCTGCGTCTTGAGCTTTGTCACTTATCTGGAGATCTATTCACGCATTTAACCCTTGTTTTAAAATTGAACGTGCTAGCATAGTAAAATACACCTCGACCAGCTGACAGCTTATGAACCAACCTGCAAATAAAAACTATCAACAACTGTGTGAACACTTTCAAAATATTAGTCACTTTGAACATTTAAGTGCACTTGGCGATTGGGACCAAGCAGCCATGATGCCTACCGGTGGTGGCGAGGCACGCGGTGCAGCAATGGCAACACTTGCAAAACATATTCACTCACTCAAAACGGCGCCCATGCTAGAAGACACCATTGCAGCCGCCGAGCAAGAGTCACTAAGTGGTGAGCAACAAGCTAACCTTCGAGAGATCCGTTACCAGTTCCAACAAGCCAACATTGTGCCTGGCAGCTTGGTAGAAGCAAAAACAAAAGCGGCTTACCATTGCGAGCAAGCCTGGCGAGAGCAACGTAGCCAAAATGACTGGCAAGGCTTCAAACCTAACCTTGAAAACGTATTAGCACTGACCAAAGAAGAAGCAAACATTAGGGCTGCCGCGCTCAACATATCCCCTTATGACGCACTACTGGACAAGTTTGAGCCGGGCATGACATCAGCCAGATTAGAGCAGATATTTGGCGGATTAAAACTCTGGCTACCCAGCTTAATTGAGCAAGTACAAGACCAGCAACAGCACCAACCGAGCTATGCCATTGCACAGGCAGCCAGTGATGCACAAGCGCTACTGAGCCGAGATGTAATGACCCTACTAGAGTTTGATTTCAACCATGGTAGGCTCGATACCAGCAGCCATCCTTTTTGCGGTGGAGTGCCAAGCGATGTTCGGCTGACCACGCGATACGATGTTGCAGACTTCACCAGTGGTTTAATGGGTGTGGTGCATGAAACCGGGCATGCAAAGTATGAACAAGGCCTCCCCCATAAGTGGCGCGGACAACCCGCAGGCAACGCCCGTTCAATGGCTATACACGAAAGCCAAAGTTTATTCTGCGAGATGCAATTGGGCCGTGGCAGTGCGTTTTTAAAACAATTACAGCCTCAACTCAAACAACGTTTAGATTGCAATTTAAGCCATGAGCAACTGCTAAACATCTACTCAAAAGTGAGCCCAGGGCATATCAGGGTCGACGCAGACGAAGTTACTTACCCTTGCCATATTCTACTGCGATTTGAGGCCGAAAAAGCCATAGTGAGTAACCAGCTCGCTGTGGCAGATCTGCCCGACTTTTGGTCTCAACAAATGCAATCTTTGCTCGGCATTAATACTGACGGAGATTACAAAAATGGTTGCATGCAAGATATTCACTGGGCTGTGGGTGAAATGGGCTACTTTCCAAGTTATACCCTTGGGGCAATGTATGCTGCACAATTTAAAGCAGCAATAGAGCGGCAATTAGGCTCCATAGAAGACTTAGTGGCAAACGGTAAGCTATCAACAATAATGGGTTGGCTTAATCACAATATTTGGAGCAAGGGTAGCTTACTCACAACCGATGAGTTGGTACAACATGCAACAGGTGACACGCTCAACCCCGCGCATTTTAAGCAGCACTTAATTGAGCGCTATTTACCATAGCTCCAACTGAGCACTCCAATGAGAGGTGACATCAACCATGGCACCTCCAAAATCAATAAAGTGAGCAATAACGAATGGCGAGTAAAACGCCTAGTGCAATCATACGTAATATTACCGCAGCTGACTGGCCTGCCATTCTTGAAATTCAGCTTGAATGCTACCCATCTATTGCCCCAGAGTCTTTAGCTGCATTACAAAGTAAATGGTTAGCCTCTGAGCTGTCCTGCTTTAGCTTACAACAAGGCAATCAGCTTGTTGGCTATTGCCTTGCGCACCCGTGGCAACTGAACCACCCACCAACACTAAACCAACAAATAGCGCCTTTAAGTAATGCTAATACCCTCTACCTGCATGATCTTGCGCTCAGCGCTTCTGCGCAAGGTCAAGGGGCAGGTAAACGCATATTGGCACAGCTAATTGTTTTTGCTCAGCAACAAGGTTACCGCAACATCAGCTTAGTCGCAGTGCAAGGTGCGGCGAGCTATTGGCAGCATTTAGGTTTTGTCAGCCATAGCATTGATAAAGACCTCAGCGAGTATTGTGCCGATGCTCAATATATGGTTTATACCTTGTAGCGTAGATTTGTTATCATAGAGCCAAATTCATTCAAAATGCCAGGCCAAGCGCCCTGGAAAGCAAGCACCGTAGTGTCAATATGTTACTACTATTGCCCAAGGTCGCATTGCTCGGCGTAATAGAGACCGCTTTCAACGAAGATATGCCGTCGTGTTACGTTTTGCCCCAGCCGCTAATTAACACACTGCCTGCAAGTTAAAATTTATTGGGTAACGACCCAATTGCTAAAGAGAAGATAAACATGGCAACAAGAATTACCTATAAATTTAAAGGCGAAGAAAGAGAAATCAACTTTGCTTACGACAAGTTTCACGATATTTACGAAGCCGTTGCAGCTGCAGAGGGTATTGATTTGACTAACTACCTGATGATGGCTCAGCAAGTAGAAATGACTTCAAAAGGGACGTCTGCAGTTAGAGATTTCCGAAATAAAGAGTTTGCCAGATTCGGTTTCAGTG
Source organism: Shewanella youngdeokensis (assembly GCF_033180165.1). Taxonomy (GTDB): domain Bacteria; phylum Pseudomonadota; class Gammaproteobacteria; order Enterobacterales; family Shewanellaceae; genus Shewanella; species Shewanella youngdeokensis. The sequence continues at coordinate 627,368 of NZ_CP136522.1, read as the reverse complement.
ATATTTATTTCATTAAAGACGACCCTAAAGCGCGTTAATTTATACGGTGCTTTGTTTCGATATCAACCTATAAGTGACCAAACATGACAGCAACTTCGATGCCTAACAGCGAACACGCCAATTTCCCTCGAGCGGGGTTCTTTAAGCGTGTTGGTGCAATAACGTATGATTTACTCCTTTCGGTAGCGGTCTACATGGTTGCAGGCGCTATCGGTTTTGCTGTATTTACCGCATTAGTCACTAGCGGTTTAATCGACATGGCTGGCCATGAGCATGTGTCTGATCTGTTATATGCAACACCACTTTACAAAGGCTTATACCAACTTTGGATAACACTCTGTGTAGGGTTGTTTTATATCAGCTTTTGGAGTTATGGCGGGCAAACATTAGGTATGCGGGCCTGGAGACTTAAAGTCCAACACCCTAACGGACAAAACCTTAGTATGATCACTGCAGCAGCAAGATTAGTTTGGTCGTTATTGGGGATCGGTAATTTATGGATTTTGATCAACGGCGATAAACTAGCCCTACAAGATATGATGACCCGCTCAGAAGTTGTTGTACTGTCGAAAGAAGCTAACCAAATGCGTAACTGGCACGGCGTTTAACCGCGCCAAGCACTTCTTTTGGTCACCTAACTTACGGTTAAACAGCCAATCATAACGCCGCGAATGGCATTGTGATTGGCTTTTTTATTTGCCCCACCACTTTGCCGCCAACAACCCGTAAAACGTGCATATTTAGCCTTAAGCGCAATCGCAATCGCAATCGCAAAACATTTTGGCAGAACAGTTAAAAGGGTAATGCAAAAAGGTGGGGGGAACCCGCGCTGCACTGGTGCGAGCATGGGACAAATAGCTAGCGGCGCCTTAAATAAACATTTAACGCGCCGCACCTAAATGGTGTTACTTACGAATATAATACAGCGCGATACCACTAAAAATTACCGCTGGCATCGCCGCACTAATAAACGCAGGTAAGCCATAAACAATACTTAGCGGCCCAAAAATTTCGCTACAAATATAAAAACTAAAACCTGCCACCACGCCTAATAAAACCCGCGCGCCCATCGTAACGGTTCTAAGCGGCCCAAACACAAACGATAATGCCACTAACATCATGACCGCGATTGTGACCGGCTGCATCAGCTTACTCCACAATGCGAGCTCATAACGGGAGGAGTCTTGCTTGTTGTTGTCTAAATAATCGAGATAATCCATAAGCCCACGAATCGATAGTGACTCAGGTTTTACCGACACAACACTCAACTTTTCAGGTGTTAAGGACGAGATCCATTTGTCTTCATCTAGGTTGACCAAGACCACTTGCTCACCTTTAATCGAGGTTCTTCTCACGCCGGATAACTGCCAATACTGGTCTTGGTATACCGCAGTTTCAGCATGCACTGTTTGGGTTAAATGAATGGTGTCGTTAAATTCGTATAGGGTAATGTCGCGCAAATTGCTAGTATCGACAACACTGCCAATATTAACAAACAGATCACCATCTTTAGCCCAAATACCTCGGTTGGAGTCAATAAGACTACCGCCAGAAATGCTTATACGGCGCACCTCTTTAGCTCTCAACTCAGCAACTGGCGCAACGTATTCCGACAGCAGCATCACCATCACCATTAACGGAATTGCGGTTTTCATCGCCGACAGAGAAATCTGCAGCCGCGATAAGCCCGACGACTGCATAACAACTAATTCGGAGTTAGACGCAAGCATACCCATACCGATTAAAGCGCCCAATAACACCGCCATCGGGAAGAAGAGTTCAATATCGCGCGGAATCAAAAACAATACATAAATCCCAGCGTCCATCATGGTATAAGTGCCACGACCAACAACACGCAGTTGGTCAACCCACTTAATAATACCTGACAAGCCGGTTAAAATAAGCAATGACAAAGCCGAGCTACTAATCAATACTCTGGCAATGTAAAAGTCTAAAATTCTCATGCGTTTGCCACCTTTTTACGCTTAAGAATACCCGATAACCGCGCCCCAGTAGGCCGCTCTTTACCAAGCAACATAATGCCAATGGCTAACGCCGAGCCATGGATCCACCACATCCCTAGGTATTGTGGAATTACCTCATCCTCCAATGACTTACGCCCAGCCACCATCAAACCAAAGTAACCTAAATACAATAAAATGGCCGGGAACATTTTAGCAAACTTACCTTGGCGGTTGTTCACCCTTGCCATAGGCACAGCGATCAAAGTCATTAACGGAATCGCAAAAGGAATTGCTAAACGCCAATGGAACTCTGCAGTCGCTGCCGGAGAATGCGTTTCCATCAATTGATCAATCGGCATTGCTGACAATTTACGTCTGCGCTCATCTACCTCTTGTTCTTTAATCTGCATTTGATAACCACCAAACTCAACGATTTGATGATCAACCCGAGTCGCACTCCCCTGATACTGCACGCCTTCAGTAAGCTGTAACCTTTGGCCCCCAGTTTCGTCTTCAACCACCAAACCGGAACGCGACACCACCACGTTAGCGACGCCAGATTCGTCATCGCGATCAGGCAACTGTGCAACAAATACTTTTTCAAGCTCATTATCGCGACCAATACGCTCAACAAATAACACCGCACGTCCGTTTGGACTGGTCTGGAACCGCCCCTGCGTTAGCGCTGCCAAACCGGCCTCAGACTGCGCATGCTCGAGCACTTGGTTTTGTTGCTCTTCCGCCCATGGGGTGACATAAACAGACAAAATACCCGTGAAAATCATATTAAATACAGCAAGTAGCAATGTTACGCGAGTGATATACCACTCACTAATGCCTACACCATGCAAAATAACCATTTCATTTTCGGCATACATGCGGCCATGGGCCAACAAAATACCAAGAAATAGGCTTAATGGCAGGACCAACACCGTCAAGAACGGTAAGTTGAGCCCAAGTAGGGTCATCACTAAAGAAGCGGGGAAGTCACCATCTGAGGCATCTGCGAGTACACGCACGAAATGTTGGCTAATAAAAATAGCTAACAGCACCAAAAGTACCGCTATTTGGGCCTTTAAAACTTCACGAATCAAGTATCTAAATACAATCACAGGCGGGATCCAGTCTCTAAACTTTGAATTATGCTGGTATCAATACAACTTTCATGTAAACTGTCTACTTTTAGTAGTTTTGTAACCAACAATCACATAACATGGCGAAGAAAAACACCTGAAAAATATATTCTTTGGTGTGCCATATATAGCCCTTATTAGGGCGCAAGCAGACATTATCTAATAAATAATAAAATTTGTCTTTAAGAATCTAGGAGAGCCCATGGAGTTTAGCGTAAAGAGCGGTAGCCCTGAGAAACAACGCTCAGCTTGTATCGTCGTAGGTGTATACGAACCAAGACGCTTGTCCGGTATCGCCGAACAGTTAGATAAAATAAGTGAAGGTTACATCAGTAACCTGCTCCGTCGTGGCGATTTGGAAGGTAAGCCAGGACAAATGCTATTACTACACCATGTGCCAAACGTGCTCAGTGAGCGCGTATTACTAGTTGGTTGTGGTAAAGAGCGCGAACTAGATGAGCGCCAGTACAAGCAAATTATCACAAAAACCATTAACACCCTGAATGAAACAGGGTCAATGGAAGCCGTTTGCTTTTTAACTGAATTGCACGTCAAAGGGCGCGATACGTACTGGAAAGTGCGCCAAGCCGTTGAAAGCACTAAAAACAGCCTTTACAGCTTTGATGCATTAAAAACCCGCAAAGGTGAAACACGTCGCCCACTTCGCAAGTTGGTCTTTAATGTACCAACTCGTCGTGAATTAACGGTTGGTGAACGTGCAATTGAACATGGTATGGCAGTGTCTGCCGGTATGCATTTATGTCGCGACGTGGCGAACATGCCACCAAACATTTGTAACCCAGCTTACCTAGCATCTCAAGCACGCCAAATTGCAGAAACAACAACCAACCTTACCGTAACCACCGTTGGTGAAGAGCAAATGGAAAAACTAGGTATGAATTCATACTTAGCAGTGGGTCGTGGTAGCGACAACGAATCCATTATGACCATTATGGAATACAAAGGTGCGGTAGATGACACGCAAAAGCCCATTGTCATTGTGGGTAAAGGTTTAACATTTGACTCAGGTGGTATTTCACTTAAACCAGGCGAAGGCATGGATGAAATGAAATATGACATGGGCGGTGCCGCAGGCGTGATTGGCGCAATGAAAGCCTTGTGTGATATGCAGCTTCCTATCAACGTGGTGGGTATTCTAGCGGGTTGTGAAAACATGCCGTCAAGCAATGCATACCGTCCGGGTGATATTTTGACAACCATGTCTGGCCAAACGGTTGAAGTCCTCAACACTGATGCCGAAGGGCGCTTAGTACTATGTGACGTATTAACTTACGTTGAGCGTTTTGACCCAGAATTAGTTGTCGACACAGCGACTCTAACTGGCGCATGTGTGATTGCACTTGGTAAGCACGCATCAGGTCTCTTCTCGGGCCATAACCCACTAGCACACGAGCTACTTAATGCCGGTGAGCAAAGTGGCGACAGAGCATGGCGCATGCCCTTATGGGACGAGTACCAAGAGCACTTAGAAAGCCCATTTGCTGATATGACCAACTTAGGTGGACGTCCAGCAGGATCGATCACTGCAGCTTGTTTCTTATCGCGCTTTGCGAAAAAGTATAACTGGGCCCATATAGATGTTGCCGGTACAGCATGGAACAGTGGCGCTAACAAAGGTTCTACTGGTCGGCCAGTGCCACTGCTAACGCAGTTTTTGATTAATCGTGCTGGTGTTGACCAGGGCGAGTAATTAACTCAAGTGATACAATAAGGTAGTTGTTCAAACTCAGTTTTGGATAAGCCCAAAAAAAGCCAGTTGTTTATACAACTGGCTTTTTTAATACTTTGCGCTGCGAGGGACGTAAGGCGCTTTGTCACTTGGATTCCGAGCAGCAAAATCGAGAACATTTACTGATTAAGAGGAGGCTCAAGCTTTTTTCCTGCACGCCAAACGAGCATAAAAAACATCACAAAATAAACAGGTGTTTCTATAAATGTATCGTACGTGAGCCACTGGTCTTCGGTTAATTGAGTTGCGACACTATAATTTAGCCCTGCCATACATAAACCAATCAACGCTAAACCTAGGACAAAGTACCGGTGTTGAATGGGGGAATTTACATAGCGTTCAAAACGGGAGCCAAAGTACCCGCCTTTATTAAAAACGCCATCCACTATAAGCGTTAATGCACTGATTAAGCCCATAAATGTACCTTTTAGTTGCACCAAATACTCACTTTGAAAGGCAATGGAAAATATCGCTGACACTAATAACATTATGGTACCAAATACAGCGAACCCACCGAGTAAGTCGACTTTAACAAAGCGTTGAGTGATAACGAGCGCTAAACCTAGTACCACACCGGTAAATCCAGCAATGGTTAAATCTCCGGTCACTTTTGCCACTACAAAAAATGCAGCTCCTATGCTTATATCAGCTAAAATAGAAGGCTTATTTTTTTGCCATTTTTCTCTTTGGAGCTTTCTTTTCTCACTTGCCTCCAAAGAATTATCTGAAATACCTAAACCTTCAATTTTTTTGGATGCAAAAAAGATGTCTTGACCAGGATGGCTTTCATAAATTAAGTTGCCCGCTTCCCTAACTTCGATACCGACATTCAGCCAACTAAAGTAGCCAACAGAAACAGTTACTTCGTTAAGTTGGCTAGTAGATTGAAACTTATGTACAACCTCTTTGAAACCATCATCAAGGGAATAGGTACTCTCGTCGACTAACGCTCCGTTGCAAAATAGCTTTGACGTATAAGTTTTAAATGAAAAAGAGTATTTCACTTCATAATCGTCACCATCATAGTGAAAAGGCCTTTTGTAAGTCCATAAACACATCGTCATCCTGATTGTCCCTTTCCTATATGTTTTTGCTTCGTTTGAGTCATTCGAATGCACCTTAGATCTCCAGCTTACGAGGCTCGCTAAGATCTCCGCGCAATGCCATCAACGCATCTATATCTCACTACTCAGCTGCTCTATTTACCAACAAATTGACTAAATTATCAGCCACTGAGCCTTAAATCAATCACACCTTAAAACTTAAACTAGACCGAGCAACTATCAATAAACCGTTTTCAAATCAGAAGAAAGTGTTTTCTTGGGTGGACTTGATTACGCGCCACTTGTACGGGAGTGCAGCGGTTACGGGGTTAAACATTTCAATAAAAATGATTCTCACGATCACCATAATTAATGATGCCAAAAATGAACCCGACAATAGTGGTTCCAATTAGCTGCGGCAGTGACACGCTGCGAGTCCATCTGTGGAAGCTCTGTCATAACACCCATGCTTTAGACGGTCACGGCCCACCTACACGGGTTAGAGCAAAGGGATTAAAAGAGGCTAATGAAGAAGCAAAACTAACTGTGATTAGTCCTTTTGAGAGCCTTATTATATGCAAATCACTCAGATAATTTACAGCTGACTTGCTGAACGACTTACATAATCTTCAATTATTTTATCTAAATCACTAAAGGCAGAACGCAAATCTTCAGCAAGGTTATCAATTTTATCAATCATTTCAGTATCTTCAACATCAAGCTTACAGCTTTCTTTATAATGAGAAATATACTCTTTTAGCATTTCAATATTCTCTTTACCACCTTCAATCATCGCATTCGCAGTAAGTAATGCAAAAATCAATTTTTTTGAAGTGAAGTCGAGTGAGCTTGAGTATACTTGCTTAAGGTACTGATCACCTCCCTTATAATTACTAAGCGTTTGACTTTGATACTGATTAATTTTTCCTATCATCACATTGCAATAGTTTTTATTTGTTTCTTTAGATAACTTATATTTACCCAAAAGCTCATTATAAGCCTTAACATTCTTGTTATTTTCTTTTTGAATCAACTTAGCTTGTTTTAGTAAGGCATCATATTCATCCACCAAATTGTTGTATCTAAAAATCAACCCATCTTTCTTGCTCATCAAGTCATTATACTCACTAACCAGTTGATTATATTCGTAATCTGAAACACTAGCCAAACTTGCAAATGAAGTAAAAAAAATAACAAAGAAGCTTAGTATTTTCATAATTATTCTCGATTAATTAAAGTTCTTACACATTAATATAAGCAACAATATTTATAAGTACCAAAGCTACGCAAAGAAAATAGTAGAGAGATTATTCGTGAAAACATGCTCAGATTTATATCATTTGTATATACAGCTAGCTGCACTTTGCCAAACTACAGTGACAATATGCGTCAACCAAAGCTATAAAAAATAGTCATAACAGGTAATTAAACATTTAAAGCGACTACAGCCATGCACATTACATTTACCAACAAGAGCGTTAGCTGACATCAAATAAGTACGAGGGTGACAACTTCGCTGAGCGCTGAGGGATTGACTCTTAATAGAGCCAAGTGCTTTCCCCCTTGGCTCACTCTCAAGTACAACAATGGGCGAAGCGTCACAAGGTTGAACTAGGTTTAAACCTTAACACTAAAAGCGCTCTCTCAGCCCAGGCTACATTGGAGCTATCTGCTCTATCATTAGCTGCAACGTATGATTGCCCCTAAACTCATTCACATCCAGTTTATACACCACTTCGGCATGCTGAATAGTTGCATCAGGCCACGTTTTTAGGTCTACATTAAATGCAATTGCATCAAGCATCACCCGGCCACACTCTGTTTCCAGCACCAGTTTAAGGTGCTTTTCGCCAACAATGCGTTGCTGAATAATTCTAAAGTGGCCGTCAAATAAAGGCTCTGTAAACGACTGCCCCCATGGGCCTGCGCTCCGTAACTCGGTGGCTAGGTCTAAGGTTAACTGCTCGGGCGTTAACTCGCCATCAGACACCAGCTCACCGGTTAATAGTTCAGGCGCTAACACTTCCCGTATAGCGTCGTCATAAGCTTGGGCAAATACCGCAAACTGGCCCGCTTTAATCGATAGCCCAGCAGCCATAGCGTGGCCACCAAATTTAACAATCATCCCTGGGTGGCGACTGTTAATTAGCTCCAGTAGATCACGCATATGCAAACCTTTAATAGAGCGGGCTGACCCTTTTAGTACACCACTTCCGGCATCGGCAAACGCAATTACGGGGCGGTGATACTTATCTTTTATACGTGAAGCCAAAATGCCTATTACACCTTGATGCCAGTCAGCTTGAAACAAGGCGATGCCCCACGGTAATTCGTTTTCATCTAACTCCACTGCTTCAAGACTTTTAAGAGCTTCTTGCTGCATCTCAGTTTCTAAATCACGGCGCTCAGCATTTAAACTATCAAGTTCAGAGGCCATTCTTCTGGCAAGCAGGATGTCTTCACACAATAGGGTTTCAACCCCTAATGCCATTTCATCAAGTCGGCCAGCAGCGTTCAGCCTTGGCCCAACAGCAAAACCAAAATCGGAGGCAACAATACGCGACGGCGTTCGTTTGGCTACCTCTAACAGCGCGGTGATCCCCACTCGGCATCGACCAGCTTTAACACGCTGCAAGCCTGCTTCAACTAAAATACGGTTATTGGTATCTAATGCCACGACATCGGCTACTGTGCCTAATGCAACAATGTCTAATAAGTGCCCTAGGTTAGGCTCATTAATGCCTTGTTGCTGATACCAATTGCGCGAGCGAAGCTCAGCCCTGAGTGCCGACATCAAGTAAAATGCAACGCCAACACCTGCAATAGCTTTGCTGGCGAACGGGCAACCTACTTGATTAGGGTTCACTATCGCATCGGCCTCTGGCAAAGTGTGGCCAGGTAAGTGATGGTCGGTGATCACCACGGTCATTCCTAGCGCTTTAGCGGCTTTTACCCCATCAATTGATGAAATGCCGTTATCGACGGTAATAATCATCTCGGCATTTTTTTGCGCTGCTACGGCAACAATTTCGGGACTCAAGCCGTAGCCATAATCAAACCGATTTGGAATTAAGTAATCAATCTTAGTTGCACCCATCATTTTCAGAGCCAACATACATACACTGGTTGATGTCGCACCGTCGGCATCAAAGTCGCCCATAATCAGTATCGACTTTTCTGCAGCAATAGCATCGGCTATCAGCGCAGCAGCTGAACCAAGGCCGAGCATAGTATTAGGCCTGAGTAGTTTGCCTAAATTAAGCTCACAGTCATCAGCACTGACACCTCTACTGGCATAAATCTGCTTTAAAATTGGCGAAAATAGATCCGGTAAATGACTATCGTCAACTTTGGCGCGGCGAACAATTTTATGGATCACGGTGATAAATTACCTTGTTAAATAGCCGACAATTGGGCTGGAATGGTTTTTGATGCCGCGTTGTTTTGGTCAAAGCGGGCGCACATGGCATACCGCTCAAATTTATGCTTTAAAACATAAATATTGATGGTAGGGCTTCAAGCCGAGATAAAAATACCATATTGCGTTATGGTTAGAATAACAAAGCTCGGCTAAAAAGGCTTTCTAACAAGCACAAAAAAGGTGAGCTTATACTCACCTTTTTCTGTGGGGTAACGCTTTAATTAACTACCGCGGCTAGAGTACACTTAGTGTTGCGAGTAGCTGCTCAGCAGGTTGGTAGCCCGGAACAAGTCGACCGTCGGCTAGCACAATGGCAGGCGTACCATTTACGCCAATAACTTGCCCAACATTGTATTGCTTTTCAATATTGGCATCACAGGTTGCACTTTTAACTCGGCCACCCGCTTTAGCCTCTGACATGGCTTTTAGCGGATCGGCGGCGCACCAAACGGCTTCCATTTCAGCGGCGTTGTCCGATGGGATCCCTGCGCGAGGAAACGCTAGGTATCGAATAGTAATCCCAAGATCATTGTATTGGTCCATCTCTTGGTGCATCTTGCGGCAGTAGCCACAGCTCACGTCGGTAAATACCGTAACCACATGTTTTTCATTTTTCGCTTTATAGACCAACATGTTCTTTTCAAGCGCCTTGATAAGCTCAACACGAGGGCCAACCATTGCTGCTTCGGTAAGGTTGTTCATACCGTTATCTAGGTCGTACATTTTACCGTGTATTAGGCTTTTACCGTCTTTAGTAACGTAAAGTAAGCCTCTGTTAGTCAACGCTTCATATAAACCTGGGACAGGTGACTCTTTCAGTGACATTACACTTAGGTTTAACGTGGTTGATAGTTTGTTTTTTAACGCACTGTTATCGTCTTCGCTATTCGACCCAGCAACTGCTGTTGGGGCGATTACCATTGCAATGACCAAAGAAAATGCTCGAGTGAACTTCATTGGATATCCTATATTTACGTACGACTATTTAAGGGTATAGTTGATTAGACCTTACTCGGGAGTAAAAAGTTACAGTCTTGCGCTAACTAAAGCAAATCATTTGCTGTAAGCAAATCATACATACGTGAAACCAATCAACTTATTGACCTCTCACAGTGTTAATCACTTTACTAAGCATGCTCAAATACTTACCCCCGCGGATGATGCTCACGATGCAAGCTGGCCAAACGCACTTTTGCGACATGGGTATAAATTTGGGTCGTCGATAAATCGCTATGCCCTAATAGTAACTGCACAACCCTTAAGTCGGCACCATGATTGAGTAAGTGCGTCGCAAACGCATGCCTAAGCGTGTGGGGGGACAAGTGCGTCGCAATGTTGGCCCGCAATGCATACAATTTAATACGGTGCCAAAAGGTTTGCCGCGTCATTTGCTGCGCTCGCTTAGATGGAAACAACACATCGCTTTGTTTGCTTTTCAATAATTCAGTTCTGGCAAATTTTAGGTAATTCTCCACTTCTGCAACTGCCAGCTCTCCCATAGGCACTAAACGCTCTTTACCTCCCTTACCCACTATGCGCACTAATCCTTGGCGTAAGCTTAACTGCTCCATCGTCAGCCCAACTAACTCCGACACACGAAGCCCGGTGGCGTATAACAGTTCAAGCATGGCTTTATCGCGACATTCGATGGGGTCGTCATCGCAAGGTTCACTTAGCAGGCGGTCAATATCATCTTCCGTTAGTGAGTCGGGTAAATGACGTGCAAGCTTGGGTGACTCAAGTAATGCTGTGGGGTCGAGGTTAATCTGTTTTTTTACCACTAAATAGCCGTAAAAACGCCGCAAGCAACTCATTAGCCTAGCGGTACTACTTTTAGCAAATTTCTGCTCATACCGAACCGCTAAGTAGTCACGCACGTCATCGGCAGTGCAGCTGATAAGCTCACCAGCTTGCAACTGAATATAGCGGTCAAAGTGGCGCAGGTCAGTGCGGTATGCGTTTAATGTGTTGTCGCTCAACCCTTTGGTTGACCATAAGTGGTCAAGAAAAACGTCAATAGCGGGATGAGGTATATAATCAGCAGACACCTAAGTGGATTTCCATTAGTTAGTTACGCAAAAAAAACGGCGATGAGCCAATAACTCATCGCCGTTATATTATGATATCAAGCTGACTTATACCATCTAACAGTGCTTGACCAATAAAGGCCTATTAACTGGCTGCAATACTCTTTTTATTGTTAAAAAGTAGGCAAGCAATAATCGCAATAGCAGTCGGTAATAACCATGCCATACCTTCAGCATGTAACGGCATAAATTCAAACACACTAACATCAACGCCAGCGGCTTTAAGGCCATCAATAATACCAAAAAACAGTGCCACACTGAGCACGATACGGTGCGCCGTTTCAGGCTTAGCAAAACGCTCAGTTAAGAAGGTTACTGCCACCAATGCAATTGCAACTGGGTAAACAGTCATCAATACCGGAATACTAATACTAATTAGCTGTGCCAAGCCAACGTTAGCTATCGTGGCACAAATAACGCTTAACAACACAACAAAGCCACGGTAAGACAATTTAGGCATTAATTCGTTGAAAAACTCACTACAAGCACTAATCAGGCCGACTGCAGTCGTTAAACACGCCAATGTAACAACCGTTGATAACAACACCATTCCGGTAGTACCAAACTGATGCGTAACGTAATTAGTTAAAATAACGCCACCATTTTCAGCGCCTAAAGCTAAATCACCAGCGGTAGCCCCAAGGTAGAACAACGCAATGTAAACAAAGGCTAAGCCAGCGGCAGCAATCAGTGCAGCTTTAATCAAATAACCTGTTTGCGCCTTAGGTTCGGTAATTCCCTTTTTACGCAAAATATCGATAATCAAAATACCAAAGATCAACGACGCTAGCGTATCCATAGTGTTGTAACCTTCCAAAACCCCTTTTGTTAACGGGTTAGTTTGGTAGTCGCCAACAGCAGCGACAAGCGGGCTACCAGGCAAAACAATAACCGAAACAGCTAAACCAACAAGCAATAAGATAAGAATCGGTGTCAGCACTTTACCTACGTTATCCAGTAACTTACCAGGAAACAGAGCCAGCACCATTGAAAGCCCAAAAAAGCTTAATGTGTAAAGTAGTTGCGCAATATTTAACGACACACCCGCTATCGCAAAAGTTGCCTCTGCACTATCTAAGAAAGGCTTAAAGCCCACTTCAAAAGCCACTAATCCGGTTCTTGGCGCCGCAAAAGCTGGACCGATAATGATGAAAATAGCCACTGCTAGAGCGGTTGCTGCTACAGGTGGTAACAGGCTCATTATTTTACCGTTAGCTTTAGCCACGGCAATCAAGGTAATTAAAGGTAATCCAACCGCTGTCACAAGAAAGCCAAACATGGCTAACGTTAGGTTCTCACCAGCTAAAAAACCCGCTAGCGGAGGGAAAATAAGGTTACCCGCCCCTAAGAAAAACGCGAAGGTCATGAACCCCAACCCTAGCGTATCAGCAATACTCATTTGATTTTTTTGCACTTTATGCCCCATCTGAATTTTTTATTCTTAACAACTTCATGCCATCGCGCCTTTACGGCACCACCTAAGGCTGACAATAACTTAATGTGTAATATTTGGTTTACACTTCCCAATGGTAAATACGACCCAAACATGGCGTTTAAATGAACAACAATGCAATAATCAACACTGTATTTGCTATCAAACGGGTTTACCGTCCCTAAAACTTGCCTTTTAGCGAGTTAGGAACGGTTACTATTATCAGACTCACCTCCGATAAACAAGAAACCGCACCGAATAAACGCCACTCTCGATACAAAATTAAACACCCAACCAACAATTACGCAACACCACTTACATCCAACGCATGTTTAGCCTGAGCAGGAAACATCGTAGCGCCCAGCCATTGGGCACTACAAAGCGAGTAAACACTTACCGCCATTACTTAAGTAAATCGTTAATCGCTCGATTTACATCCCGTGAATTGCGATGACTGCCGATAGGGAAATAGCGTACAATCTCAATACTGACCACCACTTTATTAAAATCATGTCTTTTAGTTTTAAACAATTTCATATTACTGACACTCGTTGCGGTATGCCTGTCAGTACCGATGGTGTATTGCTTGGTGCATGGGCGCCACTAACCCACGCCAAATCAGTACTTGATATTGGCGCTGGCAGTGGTTTACTGAGCTTAATGGCCGCTCAACGCTGCCCAGCAGACATCACAGCGATAGAATTGGACGAGAGCGCGGCACTCGATTGCCAGCACAATTTTAATCATAGCCCTTGGGCTGAGCGATTAAGCTTGTTTACTGGGGCAGTTCAGCAATACAGTCTTGGCTTCACCAGCGCAAAGTTTGACCACATCATTTGTAATCCACCCTATTTTGACAATGGCCCGCAATCGAGCAGTAAATTAAGGGCAACGGCACGCCACACCGACAGTTTAGGGTTTAGTGAACTGCTGCATGCAATTAAACAATTACTGAACCAAACAGGCCTAGCAAGCTTAATTCTACCGAGTGTAGAGGCTCGCCAGCTACTGAGCCAACTCCAGCAACACCAATTGAGCTGCCAACACATGGTTGCTGTCGCCAGTGTTGAAGGCAAAGAACCAAACAGAAAATTATTGCTTCTAAGTCACGAAAATAGTGTAAATACGCTATGCTTTGAAGACGTTAAATCTGCCTCAACATTAGCAATACGCAAACAAAATGGGCAGTACACCGATGAGTTCATACAGCTGACTCATTCTTTTTACTTAAAGCTATAGCAATCGAGCGATCTAATCGTTTCAAGTCGGCTTTGAAACCTTTATAATGCTCGGCTGTTATTTATTGAGATGCCAACGCATGCTATTTGAAGATCTCCAACTTGACCCTCGTTTGTTAGAGTCACTAAAAGCAATGGGCCACAACAAGCCCACTACGATACAACAACAAACAATTCCAGTTGCCATGGAGCAAAAAGATATTCTTGCTCGCGCACCAACAGGAACCGGGAAAACTGCGAGCTTCCTATTACCAGCAATGCAGCACCTGCTCGATTTTCCACGTCGATTCGGTGGTCAAGCACGCATATTAATTTTGACTCCAACCCGAGAACTGGCAAGCCAGATTCATCGCTACGCTTGTCATTTAGGCACGGGCTTAAACTTCGATACCTGCATTATTACTGGTGGCGTTCCTTACGCGGCACAAGAAGAAGCATTAAAAGGCAACGTCGACATTTTAGTCGCCACTCCAGGCCGTTTAATGGAATATCTTGATAAAGGCTTATTCAATGCAGAAGAAGTCGAAGTATTAGTTATTGATGAAGCCGACCGCATGCTAGATATGGGTTTCTCAGCGGCAGTTGAAACACTGGCAATTGAATCGGTTGGCCGTAAACAAACCATGTTGTTTTCAGCCACACTTGAAGGCAGCGATGTGGGGCGTTTTTCACATCAACTATTAACTGACCCGACCAAGCTCGAAGCTGAAGCACCTCGCAGTGAAAAAGCAAAGATCCACCAATGGGTTCATATCGCCGACAACAAAGAGCACAAGTTTGCCATGTTGTGCGCGATATTAAAGCAAGAAGAAGTACAGCGTACCATTGTGTTTGCCAAAACACGTGAAGCGGTTGCAAGCCTTAATGGTTTACTACAAAAACACGGTATCACTTGTAGCTTTATGCGCGGTGATATGGAGCAAAAAGCGCGCTTTCAAGCCTTAGGCCGCTTCACTAAAGGTGAAGTTAACGTACTACTGGCAACAGACGTTGCCGCCCGTGGTATTGATGTTGATGACATTACCCACGTAATTAACTTTGATATGCCGCGTTCAGCAGATACCTATGTTCACCGTATTGGGCGTACTGGTCGTGCAGGCGCTAAAGGTACTGCAATTTCATTAGTTGAAGCGCATGACGTACGCATAGTGGGTAAGATTGAACGTTATATCAACCAACCATTGAAACGTCGTTTCGTGAAAGACCTTCGTCCTAAAAACAAAGAGGCCAAGCCTCCAGGGAAGAAGAAAAACCCAGATTCAGGTAAGACTTTCAGCAAGAAAAACAAAAAGAAGAAAAAGAAATAGGCTCACCTTTTCTACTCTTTCAAAAAAGGACCACATTTTGTGGTCCTTTTTATTTACCCAAATGAATAACCACCCCACACCCCCACCTTTTAGCCACACCACTTTTACGTTAGTTAAACTTAAAATATTGGATTAATATCTCACAAAGCTGTTGTTCAATAATTTAAATAGCTGCATTAACAACAAAAACCAACATTCTTACTCATCACCGAGTAAACCATCAATTGAATGAACATCATAAATCGAAACATTATTATGGCAAAAATACATACCGCAACAGAACTTAGTCTGGTAATTTGAGCCTTAGAAAAGCGAACACACGGAAGAGCTAATAATAATGAGTAAGAAAAATACCGTCATAAGAAGGGCAATGCCTTTGTTCATTCTTGTTGTATTTGCTGGAGCCGCCAAGCTGCTAATAGATACGAAAGAGGCGCCAGAGCAAAGCACCAATGAAGCCCCTATCCCCATTGTTGACGTAATGGAAGTACAACAACAAACCTTATCCCTCAACCTACCCTCTTATGGCGTTGTAAGCGCCAAATATAAAACCCAGTTAGTCACTGAGGTTCAAGGCCGTTTACTTAAAGTCTCACAAAAGTTTGTTGCCGGTGGGGTGGTCGAAAAAGGCGAAGAGCTAGCCGTTATTGAGCAATCGGATTACGAAGCAGATCTAATGCAAGCACAAGCCTCGCTGGCTCAAGCTAAAGCGGAACTAGAAGAAGAACGCGCATTAGGCGAAGTTGCCAAAAAAGATTGGCAAGAATATGACGGCGGTGTGCCACCAGAGTTAGGCCTGCGTTTACCGCAGTTAAAGCAAGAACAAGCCAATGTTAAGTTTCAACAAGCGGCGCTCGCCCGAGCCAAACGTAATTTAGAGCGCACCGTTATTCGCGCACCTTTTGATGGCATCATCAAAGCGCGCAACGTTGACCTTGGCCAATACGTCACTTTAGGCACCAACTTAGGCGAGCTCTACGGTACAGATGTAGCCGAGGTTAGACTGCCACTAACTAATAATGATTTAGCCTATTTAGAATCTGTTGATAACCCAGATACCGAGGTCACATTAAGCGCCGAGCTAGCCGGCTCACCTGTAACTTGGACCGGCCAAATTATTCGCAGCGAAGGCGTAATCGACGCTGAAAACCGCATGGTTTACCTGGTTGCCGAAGTTAAAGACCCTTACCTAAGAGCCAGCAAAAATAGCAATCAGTTACCTCTTAAATACGGCAGTTTTGTTACCGCAGTCATTAAAGGCCGTACAGTTGCAGGCATAGTTAAACTGCCGCGTTATTTAGTACGCCAAGATAAAGTGACGGTTATCACCGCTGATAATAGTGTTGAAATCAGAGCCGTTAATATTGTCCGCACCGATTTGGAAAACGTGTACATCAAAGACAGCTTGCTCAGCGGCGAGCGCGTTTCAATTACTAGCCTAAGTAACGCGCAAGATGGTCAGTTAGTTAAAGTGCTAGGTGAAGATAAAAACAATTCGACCATAGACACACCTAATGACTCGTTAGAGCAGGAAAGATTAGCAAGCGTAGGTGATCAATAATGGCTCCAGAAAAAGGTATCATCGCATGGTTTGCCAACAACAGTGTAGCGGCAAACTTATTAATGTGGGTTTTACTGATCGGTGGCCTATTTAGCGCTTACACCATCAATAAAGAAGTTTTCCCCACATTTGAACTCAACTACATCAATATCACGGTCGCCTACCCAGGCGCTGCACCACAAGAGATTGAAGAAGGCATTAACATCAAGATCGAAGAGGCGATCCAAGATATTAATGGTATTAAAAAAGTCACCTCGGTGGCCAGCGAAGGCGTGGGCTCTGTCACTATTGAAGTAGAAGACAGTTATGACCCTCAAGATATTCTTGATGAAGCAAAGCTCAACATCGACGCCATCTCCACTTTTCCGGTCAATATTGAAAAACCCAATATTGTCCGCCTTAAGCCCGAAAACAATGTCATTTGGGTTTCGGTTTATGGCGATCAGTCTTTAAAAGAGATGAAAGAGCTCGCCAAAATTATTCGTGATGAAGTCACCGCTCTCCCCGCCGTCACACGAGCTCAGGTCACTGGTGTACGAGAGTATGAAATAGGCATTGAATTGTCTGAAAACAAACTGCGTGAATACGGCCTTACTTTCTCGCAGGTTGCCACTGCTGTACAAAACTCCTCTATCGATCTTCCCGGCGGCTCCATTCGTGCCAAAGACGGTGACATTTTACTGCGCACCAAAGGCCAAGCTTATACAGGTGAAGACTTTGCCAATATTGTGGTCAGTACACGAGCCGATGGTAGCCGAGTTATGCTACCTGACGTTGCTACGATAAAAGATGGCTTTGAAGAGCGACTCGAATACACCCGCTTTAACGGTCAACCATCGGCCATTATTGAAATTCTCAGTGTTGATGACCAAAATGCACTAGATATTTCAGAACAAGTAAAAGAATACATTGAACAAAAACGCGAGTTTTTACCTACCGGTGCCAAACTCGATACTTGGGGTGATTTAACACATTACCTTAAAGGCCGCTTGAACATGATGTTGTCAAACATGTTTTATGGGGCGTTACTAGTATTTATTATTTTGGCTCTGTTTCTAGAGATTAAACTCGCCTTTTGGGTAATGGTTGGCTTACCAGTATGCTTTTTAGGTACGCTGTTCGTTATGCCGTTAGAGCCCTTCTCAATGTCGATTAACCTATTAACGTTATTTGCCTTTATTTTAGTGCTAGGGATCGTGGTCGACGACGCCATTGTGATTGGCGAGAGCGCCTATAGTGAAATTGAACGTTATGGCCACTCGTTAGATAACGTGGTCAGGGGCGCCAAAAAAGTCGCAATGCCAGCTACCTTTGGAGTACTAACCACCATAGCCGCCTTTTTACCTATGTTGATGGTATCAGGCCCGCAGGGCATTATTTGGAAATCAATTGGCATGGTTGTGGTGCTAAGTTTGGTTTTCTCATTGGTTGAGTCAAAGTTGATTTTACCGGCGCATTTGGCCCACATGAAGCCACCAAAACCGCGTGAAAAACGAAGTCGTTTAGGTCAGTTAAAAGCTGGCTTTAATGACAAAGTTCAATACTTTATTCAAAACAATTACCGCAGTTTTTTAAAGCGCTGCATTGCTAATCGCTATAACACGGTTGCGGTGTTTATCGGTGTACTCACTTTATCTATCGCACTAGTTGTTAGCGGCCAGGTACGCTGGGTATTCTTCCCTGATGTGCCGTCTGATTTCATTCAAGTTCAACTCGATATGGATGAAGGCAGCTCTGAAGAAAACACCTTAAAAGTGGTACAAGAGATCGAAGAAGCGCTCTATAACATGAACGATGAAATGGAGGCTGAATTTGGCTATCCAGTCGTTAAACATAGCTTTATCAATATGAGCTCACGCACTTCGGCATTTGTTTTTGCAGAGTTAACTAAAGCTGAAGATCGCAGTGTTGATGGTGAAGCCATAGCCTCAGCCTGGCGCAAACTGCTACCGGAGCTGCTTGCGGTTAAAAAGCTCAATATTAACGCCAGCTCCAATGACACTGGGGGCGACATATCCTTTAGATTAACCGCCAGTAACCTTGAGCAAATTTCACTAGCCTCTGACGAGCTAAAACAGAAGCTACGTACCTATGAAGGGGTTTACGATATTACTGACAACTACTCTTCAGGTAGTCAAGAAATTAAGCTTAAAATTCGCCCAGAAGCGGAAGCTCTCGGACTGACACTATCAGACTTAGCAAGGCAAGTTCGCTACGGCTTTTATGGTTACGAAGCGCAGCGTATTTTGCGTAATAAAGAAGAAGTAAAGGTAATGGTTCGTTACCCGCTAGAACAGCGCCGTACTGTGGGGCATTTAGAAAACATGCTTATCCGCACACCAAACGGTATCGCGGTGCCTTTCAATACAGTGGCTGAACTTGAACTTGGCGATTCGTACTCCTCTATTACCCGTGTTGATGGCAGACGAGCAATTACGATTTCAGCCAATGCTGATACCAGTATTGTTGAGCCATCAAAAGTGGTGTCAGAGATCCAAGACGAATTTTTACCCATGCTAGCGAAGAAGTACCCTGAAATATCTACAGCGCTTGATGGCGGCAGTGCCGATGAACAAAGTGCATTAGTCAGCTTGCTTCAAGGTTTTTTCTTTGCTTTATTTACCATTTACGCACTGATGGCTATTCCATTAAAATCCTATAGCCAGCCACTGATCATTATGTCGGTCATTCCGTTTGGTATGATTGGCGCACTGTTTGGGCACTTTGTTTTAGATCTCAATATGAGTATTTTAAGCCTGTGTGGTATTGTGGCGCTTTCGGGGGTGGTGGTAAACGACTCATTGATCCTGGTCGATTTTGTTAACCGTGCACGCGCAGAAGGTTACTCTTTAATTGATTCAGCCATCAATTCTGGCTGCTATCGATTTAGAGCAATTATTTTAACTTCGCTCACAACTTTTGTGGGTCTTGTGCCGATTTTATTAGAAACCAGTTTACAGGCTCAATTGGTGATCCCAATGGCGACCTCGTTAGCATTTGGTATTTTGTTCTCAACAGTTGTAACCCTTATCTTGGTGCCACTGCTGTACATTATTCTTGATGATATTAAGAAGATGTTTAATCGATTCTTCCTATGGTGGTGGCAGCCAAAAGCGGAACAAGCCCGCTAAAATGCGTACCACCACAACATTAAGGAGGCCCTAGGCCTCCTTTTTTATACCCGCTTTATGCCAACTCATAAATCAGCTCGATGCCAATCATTAAGCTCAATGTTAGATCCAGTGAACAGACAGCCAATTTATAATTGGTTAAGCTAAACAACCCTATAAACTTGCGATAAAAAATAATGCCCCATACTGCAGCCACCCTTGTTTACGATATCCGTAACAGCCGTTATTTAAATATTACCGGGCGTTGTACTTTGCGTTGCCAGTTCTGCCCTAAACATAATGGCAGTAAGCAAGTGCATCAGTACCAGCTTGATCTCAAACGTCAACCGAGCGCCAGTGAGGTCATAGCCTTACTTGGTGACACTGCGCAGTTCGACGAGTATGTTTTTTGTGGCTATGGTGAACCGACGCTTAATTTAGCGACTTTGCTGTGCGTTGCTAAAGAAATAAAAGCCAGAGGCGGCAAAGTTAGGGTTAATACTGATGGGCTTGGTAACCTGTTTCATAAACGCAATATTTTGCCAGAATTAGCCCATTGTGTTGATAGCCTTTCTATTTCACTTAATGCGGACACGGCAGATAACTACCAAATGCACTGTCGCCCAAAGCTTACTGGGTCGTATGCAGCGGTACTTGAGTTTATTACACTCGCCCCGCGCTATATTGCCAGTGTGCAAGTGTCGGCAATTAATGGTTTAAGTGGGGTAAATATTGATGCTTGCCGTCAGATTGTCGAATCAGCAGGAGCCACATTTAAACAAAGAGAGCTCAATATTGTGGGTTAGCGCCATTCATGCTGAGCCGTTTCAATGCCGTAGCACGACCAGTTACTGCCCACTATGCGTAGTATTGTGTCACGCAACTATATTGAATTAATTACACATATACCTTAACTGGTATAATATAGCCGATATAATAACCGTCAGAATTTGCATCCATGCCAACCCGAAAAACACCGCTACTTATAAATGCTCAAGCAATACAATGGTCGCAACAACGGATCATTACCGCCAGCACTCAGATTTGTATTCTTTTGCTGTCGGCTATTATTTTCACCAGTATCATTATCAACCTCGGTGAACAGCGCTTACAAGAAGACTGGGCAAAACAGCGTTATAGCGAGCTGCAATCGGTTGGGTCTCTTATTGCCGACAAGGTCTCTTACCAACAATTTAGAACCCAAATGTTTGCCCGTTCTGAGCTGCTCAATAATTATTTGTCAGTCCCAAGCAGCGCTAACCAACAGAAAGTTGGCGATTATTGGGACATCATCGTTGAGAATATTCCGGAGCTACTAGGCTTTGCCCTTTACGACCCGCAAGGGCAATTGATATTTTCAACAAACGAGCAATTTATACATGATTCACTGCCAACTGAATTACTAGGGCACACTACAACAATGGGTGGCAATGAAATCTATACTTCGCCCCTAAAGTTCAGCCCAATAGAGGGGCAACTTGAACCCTATTTATACCAACTGGCCTGGCTAGAAAACCCAGATCAATCAATTAGAGGTTATCTGGTCACCTATAATTCGATGACACGCATGCTACAAAATATTAAGCCTGCTTACTCCAGCAAAGAAACCCCACTTATCATGCTCGATACCCAAGGGCTACTGTATTCGGGTGAAACCGACTCACCAACGATTGAGCGTTTACCTGAAACCATGGGCGGCAGCTTAAAGCAAAGTTATCCTGCGCTTTGGCGCAAAATGGCCATGAGTAATTTTGGCCAATTTAACGGTAATGAGGCGACATTTGTCTACCTAAAAGTGGAGCTAACCTCACAGTATGAAACTCGCCGTGATTACTACCTTTTGTCTTACGTTAAAAACGACGATATCGCGGCTAAGTTTGTGCACTGGCGCAACATATTAATGGCAGGCGCCTTTGTGCTGACCGCACTAGCTTGCCTACTGATCTACTTTATCCATGTTTATCGCCTTGCTTTTAATTCTCGTGCATTGTGTATCGACCTCAGTAATCGTCTGTTTAATATCGATTCTGGTTACCTTATTGTCAACGATACTGGCCGCGTACTTAACGCTAACTCAAAGGCTGCAGCGCTGTTATCATTACCAATAGATGAGTTAACTGATCGCAGTTTTCAGCGTATTTTGCACATGAATGACGAGCAATTCTCCGCACTAACCGAGCAGCTAACCATCGACAAAAAGTGGTGTGGCGAACTTGATAACTACAGCGCCGAACGCACTCGGCTTGCAGTTAGCATTCGACTTGAATGTAATATGAAAAACAACGAGCGCTATATTTTAGCCACCTTTGACGACATGAGCGCACTTAAGCGAGCTCAAGAGCTTACCAGGCTCAATCAATTACTCAGCGACACCCCAATCCCAACGGTACTCATTAATGCCAGCGGCATGACCATAATCGCTAACACCGCCTTTGATACCTTTAGTCAGGTAAAAGATAACCGTCAGTTATCAATTACCGAACTGCTAAATGAAGAATTTAAGCAACAGTGGCCGCAAATATCACAACAATTGACATTAAAAGGTGAGTGGCACGGTCAAATACTCTCATTAAATAATCGAGTCTCAGGCAACTGTTTACAGGCACATTTAAAAAGTCACCTCGATAGCACTACCGATAGCCAATATATTGTCTGTACATTTGAGCAGGTGCCGTCTCGTGGCTATAGCATTGTCAACAGCAGCTTGGTGCAGCACCGAAGCACGGTATTTAACGACCATCTCGATCTTGAGCGTTATTTTAATAATATGGATCAAGCTAAAAAAGACTTTGCTAGCTTAATGCTGATTGATATTGCCGCCGAAGGAATGCTCAGTCACATGAGCGATACTGACCAGCTAGAAAACCGCCAAAAAGAAGTAGAAGTACAATTACTTAGAGTGCTACCACACCGATATCAGATGTCACGATGGCAGCTGGGTAAACTGATAATTTTAATGCCAGAAACCGACTCAGACCAAGCACACTATTTTGCCATCGACACGCTAGCACAGCTAAAAGAGCAAGGGGTTGCAGAAGAACTGTGTATTGGTATTGCAGCTTATGCCGATGGTCAAAATTTGGAGCAGCTATTAACCAACGCTGAAACCGCCCTTACACGAGCTAAACAAACTGGCGAACAAAACATTTGCCAAGCGTTTACTCGGCCAATGTCCAGCTAGGCAACGATAAAGATAGGGCTGTTGTCGCTCAGCCCTATCGCAAGCTCAACGCAACAACACTCGAGAAGTATGGAAATATTAAGGCTTTGTTTTAAGCTCTGCGCTCGCCTCAAGCAGCTCTTCCTCAAACGGAGTTTCATCCATGTTATTGACCCCTGATGGCAAATCGCTCTCAGTGATTTCAATAATGGTTGAGCGATTCATAGTGATTTTATAGCGCGCAAATTGCGGCTCACCACGGCCTTCCTTTAAGCTCAAAATCAAGTTCACTTGATAGCGACGCTCTACAGATTCGTTACTAATTTTACCGTCGAGTTCTTTATATATTTTGGCTTTACCACGCTCCAAGTTACGCGCAAAAGGCACAAAACTGAAGTTAACTTGCTCCTGAATTTGCGAATATCCGGCTAAAAACCCCTTGGCTGACACCCGAGTGTGGATCCCATAATGTAGAATTTCAGCGTCCACTTTGTTTTGACTATGACGCCTTTTCAAAATTTTGGTGACCTGCTCTGGCAGCTCTTTTTTTCGTATAAAATCTAACCAGACCAACTGCTTAGCAATGGTTATCTTCGATGTTGTATCTTGCAATAAACGGCCCCAACGCGGCCGACCTCTTTGAATGATCCGCCATAAGGCATTGCGAACCTCATCTTTAAAGATCTCTCTGAAACCGTAAATCACCGCCAGCGTTAACACTAACGCGATAGTTAAGCCACTAAACACACCTTGCGCTTTAATGATCAACGTTGATACCACAATCATAATCATTGCGGTTGCAACGCCCGTGGTCATCCTCTTAAGGCCTACACCTAATGGTTTAAGGTCTTCTTTTAGCACCACACCTTGCTGTATTAGGCGGCGTAAAAGGTGCATTTTATTGGCAATGCGGTTGGCATCTTTAATGGTTTTAGAAGAGTTGTACTTATGAGTTTGGCGATACTGCGCCTCAGCCTTACATAGCGCAATGACACTTTCGGTTACGGCTGCGTACTCACTACTTCTGGGCGCATGCGCAAGCAGTTTTAGTAAGCGTTGCTCACAAAACCACGACAGGTAATTGTCTGCATTTTCAAAATAGGACTTCCACTTTTCATCGCTTGGCTCATTACGCCTAAAGCGCTTAAGCAGGTGAATAACTTGCTCGCTAAGCTCTTCAAGTGACGCGTAAAACTCTGCCAAGTCTTCTACTTGGGCCAACTCTTTACTGTCGGTTTCAATCGCGACTGAAAATTGGTAAGCAAACAAGTTGAGGTAAAGCCGAAACTCTTCTACGGTGCGCTTTTTTTGACTCACAAAACGACTTTGAACCAGCGGAAGGTGTAAACCTGAAGAGTAGTAAGAGCGGCGGCCCGTTATCGAAGAGTGGTAATACTCCTCTTCATCTATGCTTTGTGGGTTAACTCCCATCTCTTTAGGTAAAAACAAATACAAATCTAAACGGCGGTTATCGCCCGCTTCCATCTGATGCAGAAATTTTATTGAGAGGGAATCTTCTTGCTTAACTCTAACTTTTGCCACATATATCCTTTGTGTGTACCTAGACCCTTGGTATTAAGCCTCTATTGGTTATGTTCGTTCATCGGCCGCAAGCCCATACATGTAGTAAAGACTTACCATCGCGCACAAAAGAGTGACCTTACTTTTTTAATTAGCCTTCACTGAATGGGGCTGGAGCGATGTAAAACGACCTAAAGACTTTACGTTATTGGTATTGCAATAAATACATTAACTTAGCAAGTATAGTCTAATACTTGCTGCAAAAAGTAACTTATGCTTATTGTAGGCAGGAGACGCGCTCACTTTTGCGTGAGGCGCTTACTTTATTTTACAAACCCATAGCGCATTACGTTCACTGACTTGAATCGTAATATCACCGAGGGACTTGTCCATCTCTAACACTTTGATAAAGACAGGCTGACCACTGCGACTCTTGTCATTATTAATGCATTTTCGAACAAACTTAGTCGTTTTATCAAAATGAGGATTACTTTCTTCGAGAAAGATATCTTTTTTAACATCCGCCTCTTTGACCTTAACCTCATAGGTCAAAACCGGCGCTAGAACTTCAACTAATTCACCGTAAATGGTCACATGTTCTTGTTCAACATTTTCTTTCATGTAAACAAGATCAAATTCTATCTGGTCAGATACACGATCGATGTTCAGGGTAAAACCATCGTCAACAAAGGCTCCCACTGATGCATCAAACACATCAGAGTGACACTCTAAGGTAATGTCATCATTGGGTTCTACCGAGTAATCCAACACCAAGCATAAACTTAAAATAAAAATTAAGGTCATTAAAATTGGTGTCGAGCTAAACCCTATATACAACTCTCTGGCCAACCCTTTATTCACAAAATCCTGCCTTAATTAACCATGGTTGGTCGATAAAATCCCAATCACCCTCGATATTAACAATCTTAAAGTTCCTAAACTCTCTAACGCCATCTGTCATTCGCTGCATAACAAAGTGAATAATTTCACCGTTATCAGAGGTAGAAACATAAAACCCGTCCCAGGCGACTTTATCGCAGCTTTCCACTTTAACTGCGATTTTTTTAAAATACTCTTCGGCTGTGATCCGTGCCATATCAGATGAGTAGATAGGAACCAGAACCGACTTTTTGCCATCAAGTAATAGCTCTTCTGGCAACGTAAAACGAATATTTGGCGTTGTTTCAAAGCGAGTTGCCAGAAACACAACCAGCATAATGCCGATAACAAGAAACATAGAGAATTGCTTAATCGACAATGCTTCATAAGGGCTATTGTGCATCTGCACTTTAGCTGTGGTGTGTAGCAAATAACCTTGGTTGGTGACGGCCTCAATCATTGAGGCGTAATTGATGCCCAAAAATGTTTTTATATTACTTACCGCAGCAGCAATATCTTGCGATGTTATGACTTGAGGGCCAAAAATTAAACACAAGGACTCAGTCGACACGACTCGACCTCTAGATGACATCAGCTCTTTCATCACTAGAAATTCAACGTTCGATAACTTGAGCACTTGCAAAGTGTCATTATTGACTAACTCTTGTTGCTCAATATCAAATTTGACTGGACCTATAAACACGTTAACAACTCAAACTAAATTCGTAGAAAAGTAGTTTACTGCGAAAAAATAATTACGTCCGTGATCCATAGACACGACGGGGGATTCATTAGTGCTTTCGTGAACTTAAACACATAAATATTATAAAAACACGAAAAGTCACTAGGTATAAAATTTAAATGTGCATCACCAGTTTTTAACAAAAACACAATTAAAACGCAAGATTGCGACAATTTAATTAGTATTTATTACAGCTAAAAAAATGCACCCAAACTGAGTGCATTATTTTATTGACGCTAAATTTCAGGCTGAATTAAACTAACTAAAATGAATACAACAGCGTCATATTGGTTTCGGTATCGGTACTTTTCTTATCGTCTAATGGTTCATTGTTATAACGAACAATAACAGCAAACTTCATCGCTAATGCACCAATAATATTGGCAGTAATCGCCGACTCTGAACGCCCTTCTAAACTATCACCGTAGTCAGCAACAAACAGCTGAGTAAATCTTGAACTATCACTAATGTCGTAGGTAAAAGTCATTGAGCCATGCGCAACAACACTGTCTTCGCTACTATAACCAAGTAAGGCCTGTTGTTCATCGTCGAGCTTCTTATAAATAAAACCCGGACCGAATTCAGCACTGAGATACATTGGGCCATTATCAATAAATTTATGACCATAACCCGCTGAAGCAATTGTTTTAAAATCAAAACCGGTAAAAGGGTCAATTTCATGGTTACCAGTAAGATACATATAGCTTATATCATCAAACTTATAATCACCTTGAACTGCACCGTAATAACGCTTAGCTGTTAATTCTTCAGTGTCTTCTTTGTACAGGCCTTCAAATAAGTATTGGTTTTCCCAGTTACCTAGTTCTTGCTTTAAACTTAAACGCGCTTTTAATGACGAAGTATCGGTATTACCCGTCGTCAACGTTGCACCCAACTCAGCCTCACCCGCGAAGGTCTTATCGCCTTCAACAAAGTCAGCTCCAGCATGCGCAGCAAATGGGGCCGCCATAACGACTGCCATAGCTGTTAATAACATTTTCATTTAATTACCACTCCGCTCACTAAACTCCCTAAAATTACGCCGGATATTAACATTTTGTTTTATTAATTGAAAACTTGCAGTGTCACCCCTTTACCATTTAAGGGGTTCTACTTAACAAAAAACACAAACAAAGTTCAAATCGTCTCTCGCAATAAAAATAAATCAGGTGAGGCGCTGACCTGTACAAGGTTACGTAGTAGTCGGAAAATGAAAAAGTTTGCTAGGCAACATGTCTATCAATACAGATTAAAAGTGGTGGATGACTATTTACAGACAAAAAAATACCTGCTTAAAGCAGGTATTTTTGGTCACGCTACATTGCGTAAACTAAGTCATTATTACTTAACTTGTGGGTCAAGTTCACCTGACTGATAAGCTTTATACATCGCTTGTAGCGATTTAGGCTTAATTTTTGAGGCCATACCTGCACAACCAAAGGCTTCGTAACGCGTAGTACAGATGTCAGCCATTGCTTCCATTGACGCTTTTAAGAATTTACGCGGGTCGAATTCTGATGGGTTTTCAGCTAAGAACTTACGCACTGCACCAGTTGATGCTAAACGTAAATCGGTATCGATATTAACTTTACGTACACCATGTTTAATCCCTTCTACGATTTCCTCTAAAGGAACACCGTAAGTTTCTGGAATTTCACCACCGTACTGGTTAATAATTTGCAGCCACTCTTGTGGTACAGAAGAAGAACCATGCATGACTAAATGGGTGTTAGGAATACGTGCGTGGATCTCTTTGATACGGTCAATACGCAATACGTCGCCGGTCGGTTTGCGGCTAAATTTATACGCACCGTGGCTAGTACCAATAGCAATTGCAAGAGCATCAACGTGAGTGTCTGTTACAAAGCGAGCCGCTTCTTCAGGTGTGGTTAGCATTTGATCCATGCTAAGCGTTCCAACTGCGCCAATACCGTCTTCTTCACCAGCTTGGCCGGTTTCTAAGCTACCTAAACAACCAATTTCACCTTCAACTGAAACACCACACGCATGGGCAAACGCCACTGTACGACGGGTTACGTCAACGTTGTATTCATAAGAAGCAGGTGTTTTACCATCAGCCATCAAAGAACCGTCCATCATCACTGATGACATACCTAGTTGAATTGAACGCTGACAAATGTCAGGGTCGGTCCCGTGATCCTGGTGAATACAAACTGGAATGTCAGGGTACTGCTCAAGCGCTGCCGCCATTAAGTACTTAAGAAACTGAGGACGAGCATATTTACGCGCACCCGCTGATGCCTGCACAATCACAGGGCTATCAGTTGCTTCAGCAGCTTGCATAATTGCACGCATTTGCTCTAGGTTGTTAACGTTAAACGCAGGTACGCCATATCCGTGCTCTGCTGCGTGATCTAACATTTGACGTAGGGAAATTAAAGCCATTTTATACTCCAATAATAGGGTGATTTGACTCACCAAGGTCGCTATCGCTTGGATTGATTTTTATATTATTAAGTCATCAGCATCGTGCTTTAAACTCAATAACGGTTATGAGTTATTGTTATGTTTTTTAATTTAGCTTTGTATATCGCGCTGTTAAATTTACAGCTTTGCTGGCGGCTAGTTTACTCTCGACAAAAATCGATTAACAGCCCCACCAGCAACCAATATCACTAAATGATAACTAAATTAGCTACCACGGCTTTCAAGCATCGCCACAGCAGGTAATTCCTTACCTTCTAAGAATTCTAAAAAGGCACCACCACCTGTTGAAATATATGACACTTTGTCAGAAATGCCATATTTATCAACTGCTGCCAATGTGTCACCGCCACCTGCAATTGAAAATGCATTTGAGTCAGCAATTGCCTGAGCAATACGCTTAGTACCTGCACCAAACTGGTCAAATTCAAATACGCCGACAGGGCCGTTCCAAACTACAGTTCCCGCATTTTTGATGATGTCAGCTAACGCTTCAGCGCTATCAGGGCCAATATCAAAAATCATATCGCCTTCTGCAACTGCGCTAACATCTTTTAATGTTGCCGCGGCTGTTGGGCTAAACTCACTCGCCACAACCACATCTGTTGGCACTGGAATATCTCCGCCACCACTTTGTGCTGCCGCAACTAAGCGCTTCGCTTCATCAATCAAGTCTGCTTCATACAAAGACTTACCAACTTTATGGCCCGCCGCTGCGACAAATGTATTGGCAATACCACCGCCAACAACGAGCTGGTCAACTTTAGTCGATAGGCTTTCAAGCACTGTCAATTTGGTTGATACCTTTGAACCACCAACAATTGCCACCATTGGCCGAGCTGGATTATCAAGAGCTTTACCTAGTGCAGCTAATTCACCCGCAAGTAAAGGACCCGCACATGCGATTGGCGCATGTAAACCAACCCCATGAGTTGAAGCTTGCGCGCGATGAGCGGTGCCAAAGGCGTCCATCACATACACATCACACAGTGCCGCCATTTGCTTAGCTAATGCGGCGTCGTTTTTCTTTTCACCAATATTGAAACGCACGTTTTCAAACACGACGACTTCACCCACTGCCGCTTCAACACCATTTAGGTATTCACTGGCTAGGCGCACAGGGCAATCGAGGGCGTCAGCAAGGTAATTAACCACCGGCTGCATTGAAAATTCAGCATTGAACTCACCTTCAGTTGGGCGACCAAGGTGAGACATCACCATCACCGCTGCACCTTTTTCAAGGGCAAGCTTGATGGTCGGCAATGAGGCTCGTAAACGCGCGTCACTGGTCACTACGCCGTCACTGACCGGCACGTTGAGATCTTCACGAATAAGCACCCGCTTACCTTGAAGGTCTATGTCTTGCATATTAAGAATCGCCATTTTATGCTTCCTTACTATTAAAAGTTAAACTTAAAATCAAAAATAAAATTATACAAAACGGGTAATGTTGACCACTGCGACGCTTCAGCACGCCAGCAGCAGTCATGCTAATTGTTCAATATTTACGTCTATATACAGGCTTTAGCCCTTCTGGCTTTAATCATCTCCAAGCCAGTGTCTAGCATACGGTTTGCAAAACCCCACTCGTTATCACACCACAGTAATAATTTAACTAAATGCCCATCGCTCACTCGTGTTTGTGTACCATCAACAATGCTTGAGCGCGGATCGTGGTTAAAGTCACACGACACTAAGGGTTCATTGGTGAAGCCAACAACACCTAAATACGAGCCTTCAGTCGCTTGTTTAAGTACTTTATTAACCTGCTCAATATCGACGCGCTGATGTAGCGTAACGGAAAGGTCGATAGCTGTGACATTAATGGTCGGAACCCGCACTGAAATCGCTTCAAACTTGTTTTTCATGTGCGGTAAAATGCGCTCAATACCACGGGCAAGCTTGGTGTCTACCGGAATAATTGACTGACCAGCCGCTCGAGTTCGGCGCAAATCATCATGATAAGCGTCAATCACTTGTTGGTCATTCATCGCCGAATGAATGGTAGTAATTGCGCCGCTTTTCACTTGAAAATGTTTATCTAGCACATCAATAACAGGCACGATACAGTTAGTAGTGCAAGAAGCGTTCGACACTATGGTATGTTCGGCTTTGAGCAAATGCTCATTCACGCCATAAACAATAGTGGCGTCTACATCATGTGATGACGGGTTACTGATTAATACTTGTTTCGCGCCAGCGCGAATATGGGCTTCACACGCTTGTCTATCATTAATCACCCCCGTGGCCTCAAACACAATATCCACTCCCATATCTTGCCAGGGCAAGTTTTCAGGATCGGCTTCATGCAACAACTTGATGGCGTCATCGCCAATAATCATGTGTTGGTTATCGAGTTTTACTTGAGTATGGAAACGTCCATGGGTCGTGTCGTATTGGGTTAAATGCAGCATCGCTTCAGGCTTTGCCAATTCATTAATCGCCACGATTTGAATTCGATCGCGTTTTGCAGATTCATAAACTGCACGAAGAATTGAACGACCAATACGGCCATAACCATTTATAGCGACTCTTATCATTAACTATTTTACCTTTAAACTCACTGATTTATTAATACGACAACGGCCTACCTCAACTGGTAAGCCGTTAGATCATGGAGCAATCAACAGACACAATAGGCAAACTTGAGTTTGCCATTGTGTCGTCAGCTTTATCACTGACTGTTATAGGCCGTTCGCGGTCGCTACAACATTTTCAACAGTAAAGCCGAAGTGCTTCATTAAGTCACCGCCTGGCGCAGACTCACCAAAAGTCGTCATACCAACAACAGCGCCGTTAAACCCAACATATTTATGCCAGAAATCAACGTGAGCGGCTTCAATTGCCACACGCTTAGTTACACGGCTTGGCAATACCGACTCTTTGTAAGCAGCATCTTGCTTGTCAAACTCATTGGTAGAAGGCATTGATACAACGCGTACCTTTTGACCTTGCTCTGTTAGTGCAGCAGCAGAATCAAGTGCAAGTTGCACTTCTGAACCGGTAGCAATAAGGATTAATTCTGGTGTACCAGCACAATCACTTAATACATAACCACCTTTAGCAACGTTAGCTAACTGCTCTGCTGTACGTGGCTGAGCTTTAAGGCCTTGGCGACTAAAGACTAGCGATGTAGGTGCGTCGCGACGTTCAATCGCATTTTTCCAAGACACGGCAGTTTCTGCAGCATCACATGGACGCCATACGTTCATGTTTGGTGTCATACGTAAGTTAGCAAGTTGCTCAACTGGTTGATGAGTTGGTCCATCTTCACCTTGACCAATAGAGTCATGGGTGTAAACGAAAATGTTTTGAATGCCCATCAATGCCGACATACGTACAGCGTTACGCGCATATTCCATAAACATCATGAAAGTCGCGCCGTAGTTAATGAAGCCACCATGTAAAGAAACACCATTCATAATGCCGCTCATACCGAACTCACGTACACCGTAGTAGATGTAGTTACCGGCAGCATCGTCTTGAATACCTTTAGAGCCTGACCATAAAGTCAAGTTAGAGCCAGCAAGGTCAGCAGAGCCACCTAGCATTTCTGGTAAGATTGCACCAAATGCACCAATCGCATTTTGTGATGCTTTACGGCTAGCAATGCCTTCAGCTTTATCTTGGCACTCTTGAATAAAGGCATTGGCCTTTGCTTCAAATTCTGCTGGTAGTTCGCCGGTGATAACACGACGTTTGTATTCAGCAGCAAGTTCTGGGAAAGCAGCGGTGTAAGCCGCAAATTTTTCGTTCCAGCTCGCTTCTTTAGACGCGCCAGAATCTTTAGCATCCCAACCTTGGTAAACGGTTTCTGGAATTTCAAATGCTGCGTGCTCCCAACCAAGGAACTCGCGAGCTGCGGCGATTTCAGCATCGCCAAGTGGTGCGCCGTGACAATCATGGCTGCCAGACTTGTTTGGCGAACCAAAACCAATCGTTGTTTTACAGCAGATCATGGTTGGTTTGTCAGTCACAGACTTAGCTTCTTCGATAGCCGCGCGGATAGCGTTGCTATCATGGCCATCTACGTTAGCAATTACGTGCCAGCCGTATGATTCAAAACGCTTAGGCGTGTCATCAGTGAACCAGCCTTCAACATGGCCATCAATAGAGATACCGTTGTCATCCCAGAAAGCAACCAGCTTACCAAGACCTAACGTACCCGCTAATGAACATGCTTCATGGGAGATACCTTCCATCAAACAGCCATCGCCCAAGAAACAGTAAGTAAAGTGATCAACAATATCGTGACCTGGTTGGTTAAACTGCGCAGCCAACGTTTTTTCAGCAATCGCCATACCAACCGCGTTACTGATACCAGCACCTAGAGGGCCAGTTGTTGTTTCAACACCTGGGGTGTAACCGTATTCTGGGTGACCTGGCGTTTTAGAGTGTAGTTGACGGAAGTTTTTCAACTCCTCGATAGGCAATGCGTAACCTGTAAGGTGAAGCAGAGAGTATATAAGCATAGAGCCATGGCCGTTTGACAAGATGAAACGGTCACGATCAACCCACTCTGGGTTATTTGGGTTGTGCTTTAGGAAGTCATTCCATAGCACTTCAGCGATGTCAGCCATCCCCATTGGTGCACCTGGGTGACCAGAATTGGCTTTTTGAACGGCATCCATGGTTAATGCACGGATTGCGTTAGCGAGTTCTTTACGAGATGACATGCTCTCTCCTGCGTCGTGTTAGGTATTGAGGCTTAAATCGAGTTAAGGGTGGCAACTTTATATTTGCTTTACCCTTCACCTATAGCAAATTTTGGAGCCATATTTTCGCCTACTAGGCAGTAGGACGCAAATTTAATTCGCTAACCATAAAAATTTATAACCATTTCGCGCCCATACAAGCAACTTGGCAACCATATAAGCCGCATATTTATGCCCCAACTGCCGACTAAACCGACGCTAAAACGCGCTAATCAAAAATTTCAGCGACTATAATGGTACGTAGCCGATCATTTTTGTATCCAAAAAACACACTACACAAGCAAAATAAAAAGCTAATTTTCATAAACTTACATAAACAGAAGCCTATTTACACTAGCCTGCGGCCGCTGTTGATAGCATGGATCAGCGCACAAATTTTGGCGAAAGGGGTGTCATCTATCCTATTTTCCACTAAAATAGCCGTCTAGATGTAGATACTTCTACACATTCGAATTGTTTAAAGACGAGATTTACCATTATGGCAAAGCACTTGTTCACCTCTGAATCAGTTTCAGAAGGTCATCCAGATAAAATCGCCGATCAGATTTCTGATGCGGTACTAGACGCAATTTTGGAGCAAGATCCAAAAGCACGCGTTGCATGTGAAACTTATGTCAAAACTGGCATGGTCATGGTTGGCGGTGAAGTTACGACTTCAGCTTGGGTCGATATCGAAGAGATCACCCGTAAAACCGTACGCGAAATTGGTTACACCCATTCAGATATGGGCTTTGACGCTGACTCTTGTGCAGTACTGAATGCCATTGGTAAACAGTCTCCAGATATCAACCAAGGTGTTGACCGCGCAGACCCTAAAGAACAGGGTGCCGGTGACCAAGGTTTAATGTTTGGTTATGCAAACAACGAAACTGACGTATTAATGCCTGCGCCTATTACGTATTCGCACAAACTTGTTAAGCGTCAGTCTGAAGTTCGCAAAGACAAAACCTTACCTTGGTTACGTCCAGACGCTAAAAGCCAAGTTACCTTTGCTTATAACAACGATGGCAGCATTCATGGTATCGACGCAGTTGTTCTGTCAACTCAGCATTGCGACAGCGTCAGCCAAGCTGACCTAATTGAAGGCGTGATGGAAACCATTATCAAGCCGGTATTACCAGCTAAATGGTTATCTAAAGACACTAAATACTTCATCAACCCAACAGGCCGTTTTGTTATTGGTGGTCCAGTAGGTGATTGTGGTCTAACAGGTCGTAAGATTATTGTTGATACCTATGGCGGCATGGCACGTCACGGTGGTGGTGCTTTCTCTGGTAAAGATCCATCAAAAGTTGACCGTAGTGCTGCTTACGCTGCACGTTACGTGGCAAAAAACATTGTTGCTGCAGGTCTTGCAGATCGTTGTGAGCTACAAGTGTCTTACGCTATTGGTGTTGCTGAGCCAACGTCAATCAGTATCGAAACATTCGGCACTGCTAAAGTGGCTGAAGAGTTGCTGATTGATCTAGTACGTCGTCATTTTGATCTGCGCCCATATGGTCTAACAGAAATGTTGAACCTAGCACGCCCAATCTACCAATCGACTGCTGCATATGGCCACTTTGGTCGTAACGAGTTCCCATGGGAAGCAACAGATAAAGCAGAAGCTCTTCGCGCTGACGCTGGCCTGTAAGCTGCACTGATTAATTCGGCACGTTCTATTTCGATGAATGTTTGCCAATAAAAACCGCCTAACGGCGGTTTTTTTATGTCTGGAACATTTATGAAGATTTGCCATGGATGGTAAAAAATCTTCGTTATGTCTGGAACATTTATGAAGATTTGCCATGGATGGTAAAAAATCTTCGTTATGTCTCGAACATTTATCAAGATTTACCATGAATGGTAAAAAATCTTCGTTATGCTTGCTGTAATGCTAGCCCTTTTTATTATCAAGCTAGGCGCGCAAAACCCCGACCTAAGCATTTCAGTCATTTACTAGACACTGTTATTAATGCCCATTACCAACAGAGTGCGATAATATGGCCTAGTAACAAATATGGGAGCAACACATTGCAAATAACTTGGGTTGACGCCAGCCAGCGTCAAGAGGTGAAGCTGTTTTATCGCCAACACATGCCTTATGCGCGGCTATTACAAAAAGAGTCGATTGGCGTTTTAACTCACAAGCATCAAATTATTGCCAGCGCCCGCATTCGCCCGATAGGCCAATTACAAATACTAACCGGTATGTTAGTTCACCCCGATTACCGTGGCCAAGGTATTGCTCACCAACTTATGCAGCAACTGAAACCCACTATTAGTCATGGCAATACTTATCTGTTTGCTCTGCCTCACCTTGCCGCTTTTTACGTTCAACATGGGTTTAGCGCTATCAACTGTGCGCCAAATGATATTGAGCAGTTATTTAAAAAATATCAAACTAAAGATAAACCGCTGGTGTTAATGGGGTTACCTTGCCTTAGTTAATCTTGCTGCGTAATGGCGTAGTCACCACTGGGTAACTGATAAAGTTAATTCCACTCTTGCGCGGCAATATATAGCTTAAACTGGTCGATAAAGCCCCGAGTACGGGCTGGCAGCTCGCGCCTTGAAGGATACAACAGCGACAGCACTAACCCCGACATATTCCACTGTGGTAACACCCTCACCAAACCGGTGTTATTGATATTGGACACGAAGTTTGCCTTTAACGTAATACCCAACCCTTGCTGCGCCATCAATGTTGCCCCTCTAGGGCTTTGTGAATGGTAATGCTCACCCAATGGTAGCGCCCGAGTTTCCCCCTCAGTGTTGACCATAGTCAAACTCGATAACCTTCCCAGCGGTTCGATACCTATACCACGGTGCTGGTGCAGTTCTTCTAAGGTCTGCGGCGTACCGTTACGCGCTAAATAATCAGCGCTTGCCACAAGATATAATGGCATTTTTGCTAATACCTGCCCCACTAATGACGACGCCTTTGGGCTACCTACGCGCAGCGCAATATCGACATTATCATCAAGCAGATCCACCGGTTGGTCTTGTACATCAAGATACAATTCAACTTCGGGGTGCAATTGCCCAAATTGTCTTAAAAATGGCGCTAACAAGTCTTGTGCTAGATCATGGGGGCAACTTACCTTTAAACGCCCTTTTAAATCATGGCTACTCGCTTTAGCTTGGGCTATTGCGGTGTCGGCCATCGTTAATAATTGCGCAGTTTGTTGATAAAACTGCTGCCCTTCAACCGTGATAGTCAATTTTCGCGTGGAGCGCTGAAAAAGCCGTACATCAAGTACTTTTTCCAAGGTACTTATATGTTCGCTCACTTTGCTACGGCTTATTTGCAGTTGTTTTCCGGCCCCAGTAAAAGAGCCACATTTAACTACCGTAGTAAAAATACCTATTCGTTTAAGCTGCTCAAGAGTTTCGCGCATCAGTGCCACCGCTATTAGATCACTTTTAGGAACAGTCTATGTTAGTTTAAACGGGTAAAACAAGTGCAATCTTGCCTATATACTATTGGAAATTGATGAAAACACTCGTAGTAGCAGGAGAGTCCAATGAACAACCTTAACCCAAGATTTAAAAAATCACTTATCGGTCTAGCATTGGTTTGTAGCTTTGCTGCAGCCCCCACAATGGCAGGCACACAAGTTGC
This sequence comes from Shewanella youngdeokensis, assembly GCF_033180165.1. Lineage (GTDB taxonomy): Bacteria > Pseudomonadota > Gammaproteobacteria > Enterobacterales > Shewanellaceae > Shewanella > Shewanella youngdeokensis. The sequence continues at coordinate 590,256 of NZ_CP136522.1, read as the reverse complement.
TCCAGAAAAGGCCCTAGCATTACTTGATGTACAAGCTGAGCAGTTTACCAAGCAAATAGTCAAAATTAGCGATAACGTCTACACTGCTGTTGGTTACCATGGCGCAAACACTTCAATGATTGTTGGCGATGATGGCGTGATTATTATCGATACGTTGATGGGCCCAGCTTCTGCAACTAACGCTTGGAACGAGTTACAAAAATTCAGCGGCGGAAAGCCAGTTAAAGCGATTATCTACACCCATAGCCACGGTGACCATACAGGTGGCGCAGCGGTATTTGCCGGTGACGATAACCCAGAAGTGATTGCCCGAGTAGGTTTTGGGGGTGAGCATGGGGCAAATAAACTCATTAACCCAATTTTAATCCCGCGTGGGGTACGTCAATTTGGCCGTAAATTACCAGCCGACCAAGAAACACACCGTGGTTTAGCCCCAGCTAAAACACTTGACCATGACCGTGGTAAAGGCCATATCAAGCCAACACTATCAATCAGTGAAGATGTATACCGTACAACCATTGCCGGTGTAGAACTTGAGCTACATGCCGCGCCAGGTGAAACCGACGATGCACAATATATTTGGCTGCCAAAAGAGCAAGTTCTATTTGCAGGTGATAACTTCTACCGCACCTTCCCTAACTTGTACGCTATTCGAGGCACGCCTTACCGTGACGTAACAAACTGGTCAAACAGCGTGAAAAAAATGGCCGACCATAACCCGAAAGCCGTGATCGGTGGCCATACTATTCCGGTATTAGGACAAAAAGCCGCGACTGCAGCGTTAACAAACTACAGTGCAGCTATTCGCAGCGTTTACGACCAAACCGTTGCAGGTATTAACCAAGGTAAATCACCTAACCTCATTGCCCATGAAGTTGAATTACCGGCAGAACTTAAGAAACTGCCATATTTAACAGAATTTTATGGCACTGTACCGCACGCTGTTAGAGCTATATATGCAGGCCTTCTAGGCTGGTACGACGGTAACCCAACTACACTAAATCCACTCGCTCCGGCAGACGAAGCACAAAAACTAGCGCGTCTTGCAGGTGGTACTAAAGCGTTGACTAAGCAGATGGATGACGCATTAAAAGCAGGCGAATTCCAATGGGCTCTTGAGCTTGCAGACAACCTAATGTGGCTAAAAGATGCACCTGTTGAAAAAGTCCGTACCGGTAAGGTTAAAGCGCTACGTGGTTTAGCGGCACGTGAATACAATGCACCAAACCGAAACTATTACCTCAGTTATGCAAATGAGCTAGAGCAAGGTAAATTGCAAGGCCCATGGTTCTAAGTAACCATTAAAGCCCAAGTATTTAGCTAAGCTTTAATAGTGTGTAAGTGATAATGAGTCACTTAATAAAAAACCGATATTAACAATAATATCGGTTTTTTTATGCACGCCTTTCAAGCGTATTCAATAATGAAAAAGTGATGCAGCCAGCAAGACTTTACTGCTAACAGTGGTCAAAATGTGAATTTTCCATACACATAAAAGACACCTGCTGCATTGATAATATTGGAGGTTGTAATACCGCAATCGTTTCGGGGTGAATACAACCAAAATCGTTCACTTCATCAATAGGGTTACCATATGAGTTATTTCGGCCACAATAGATAAAGTGTTTACCCCAGCGGACCAAATAAGCATTTTCAAGTTTACCCTCAATAGACATTTCAGCCGTTAAAGCATGACACTCTTCGCCTTTATCCGTTAACACCGCGACCACTAATTTGAGGTTATCAAACGCAGCGAGGTTTAACTTTGAATACGGCGCAAAAATTGAGGCTACATTTTCAGACAACATAACAGTCCTTAGAAATATGAGTCGGTAGTCGGCATGACAAGTAAATAATAGTCGCGCTCATCAAAACTGACAAAGTCAACAACTTGCATTTGTGCTTTACGCGTATGCGCGGCAAATGAGCCGGCATTATCTTCGGCGATAAAGGTCAACATATACGGCAAGTCGTTAGCCACTTCCTTTTTTATCCGCTTTACTAAGGCTTCAAAAATACCTTGGCCACGATAGGCAGCAGCAATCCAAATAGGTCCATACTGACAAGTATTAGTTTCTGTTAATTTCGCTCGCTCATAGTCAATTTTAGGTAGGCGCTTTAACAGGTGTCGATAGATTGGCCATTGCTTAAAGAAGGTCCACCGCCCCGCAAAGACATAACCGACGATTTGATTATTCAGCTCAGCAACCGCTATCCAATGCTGTTTGATCAGACTCGTTATATCGGTTTGACTGAACGATTGCCCATCCAAATTATTACCGCGCTGCTCGACAGATAATTCATCTTGCAGCTGACTTTGCTCTAGGGCCGCAAGCGCGGGAGCATCCGTCAATGTCGCCATGCGGATACTTATATCGTTATTCATCATATTACTAGCGTAAAAAACCTATTGATGGGGGCTATTGTAACAAGTTTATCGCGTTAAAAACGCGTTCAATAATCCTTGATTGCGCAAATGCTGCACCAGAGCAAGCGGGCGAATGAACGCCAAACTAAAACACACAAACATTTCACCAAATTAACATTTGTACAACACGCAAAACACAGTATAGTACTTCAATACTAACCAATGTTTTAACCTCTAGCTGCTAGGTAAAATTAACAAGCGAGTACATAAATGTTAGCCCCAAACATCAATCACAATAACTGGTTAACGGAACACGACCACCCTGCGGTGAGCCTACCAAAATGGCAACAGCAGGTAGAGATCCTGTGCGATTTGTATCACGCTAAAAATGCCTTAATTGTGCAGTGTACTGAGCAAAGCGCGCAGATTGTCTGTATTAACAAGCCAACAGACAGTGGTCTTAAAGTCGGCTTACAATTAGACAACTCATCTTTAATTAACGCCGTTATCGCTAGCAGCAGCTTTGGCACTAATACATTTAGCACCACCGAATTTGAAGACGCATTTAGTTGTTTTGCTCAAGTGTTAACTTTGCAGTTATCTTGGCCTGACGGTCGAGTATTTGGTTGTATTTTGATTGGCGATCCCAATACTGCACAGGCATCAGCGGCATCACTGATGGTGATAGAGTCCGTACGCTCTTTGGTCCAAAGTGAGCTAAAGCATGTATATTTAATGCAGCAGTTACAGCGCTTAAGGTTTCAAGACGAAACCACACAAATGCTAAACCCTTACGGATTTAGCCTAATGGCACCAAGGCAGTTAAGTTTAAGCCGCCGCTTTGGGTCCCACGCAGGCTTTTTAGTGTTAGAAATGCTCGACAACCCGCACCTGCGCACAGCGCCGCTTTCGCAAGCGCAAAAAGCGCGACTATTAGCACGTATTATTGCCGAAAGCCTGAGGGAAGCTGATATGTCAGCCAGAATAGATGAAAACCAATTCATCATCTTAGCGTTTATCGATAGTGAACTAAATTTAGAGACTTTAATTACTCGTCTAAAAAAGAAAATAAGCAAAGAAGCGAGTAAGATAAGTATTATTGTGGGTAAAAGCTTTTTTACGCCTGATGCCCAGCAGTCATTAGTACCGATGCAACAAGCAGCCGAAAATGATCTCGAGCAACAACGGGCACAGCTAGCAACTAAACCGTATTAATCGATGTTCTGTTTTTGCGCCCATTGCAAAAATAACGCAATCGGAAAAGGCGACATCAGTACCATGCCTAAACCAGCTAAACACGCAATCAACACCATACCGGTTACCTCCAATGCAATCTCAGTAAAGGAATATAAACCGGTGCTGCTCAATAACAGGCTAAAACCCAGCCAATGCATCCGTTTAAGTACAATAATTACATTTGTTTGCACTAGAAATCCCCTTTCACTAGCCATTTTTACGCTAGAATACCCGCAAGATATCGATATTAATCACTATGGGCTCGTAACATGATAAAACAATCCTTTATAACAGCCAGTTTGCTATTCGCTCTGACGGCCTGCCAGTCGACCGATCTAAGCCAGCAAACTCAAGTTAAGGATTTAGCCATTGAAGGTACATGGCATATTGAGGTCGCCAACGGCCAAGCTGTTATCGACTATAGCCCCGCAAAACTAACTTTTGAAGCAGAAGGTCAATTATCTGGCAACAATAGCTGTAATAACTTTTTTGGCCGTTATGCGTTATCAGGCAATTCGTTGCAATTACAACCTGCAGGGTACACCAGAAAAGCTTGTGTCGAGGCGTTAATGGCACAAGAGCAGCAAGTTATGCAAACGATGCACAATGTTACTCAAGCAGCGTTAACTAAGGGCAAGTTATTGCTGCAAGATGTAGATGATAAAACGCTACTCGTGCTAAGCAAAACGACTAAGTAGCCTGCTATAGATAATAAAAAACCGCCAAAAGGCGGTTTTTTATTATTAACTAATAGCCCTATGACTCTAGCTTCTCCGCCATTTTCGCACTTTCTTTCGCACCTGCGTTGTAATGGTCTACGTTGAGTTCACCTTCTGATTTAGCAATAACAGTCGTTGCCACCAAATCACCTGACACATTAACCGCCGTGCGCGCCATATCAAGTACGCGGTCAATCCCCGCAATTAATGCCACGCCTTCTAATGGTAAACCCACCGTCGTTAGCACTAATGTCAACATAACTAGCCCCGCCCCCGGTACACCAGCGGTACCAATAGAGGCTAACGTTGCAGTTAAAATAATCGTAGTGTAATCAACCCACGTTAAATCAATACCAAACGCTTGTGCCACAAACAATGCTGTAACACCTTGGTACAGTGCGGTGCCATCCATATTAATAGTGGTTCCCAGAGGTAATACAAAGCTAGATATTTTTTTATTTACCCCCAAATATTCGTTGGCGCATTTCATACTGGCAGGCAAGGTCCCAGCCGAGCTTGAAGTGGTAAACGCCACAGCTATCGCATTACTAATCCCTTTGAAAAACTGAACCGGGTTCAACTTAGAAAACGCAGTTAACACTATGCTATAGAAGCCCAAAATATGGATAAGGCAACCGATATATACTGCAACGACAACTTTGATCAATGGCAATAACATCCCAATGCCATACTCGCCAGCTACCCAAGCCATTAAACCAAATACGCCGTAAGGGGCAAGTTTCATAACCATGTCGGTCAGTTTATACATAGCTTCAGCTAAGCTTTCAAAGACTTCAATAGCAGGTTTACCGCGTTCACCAATCAGCACTAAAGCTATCCCCAACGCCACAGCAAACACAATCACTTGCAAAATTTGCCCACTCGCTAACGCAGCAACGGGGTTAGTAGGAATAATATTAATCAGCGTTTCCATCACCGATGGTGCCGCTTTGGCCACCATATCCGATGGTTCTGCAATCATATTAAGACCTTGACCTGGCTTTAAAAAATAGCCAACAGCTAACCCGATAGAAATCGCTATAGATGTGGTTCCAAGATAAAATGCAAACGACTTAAAACCAATACGCCCCATTCTGGCGGTATCTTGCATCGAGGTAACGCCCACGATTAACGAGCAAAAGACCAACGGCACAATTAACATTTTAATGGTATTTACAAACAAGGTGCCAATGGGCTTTAACGCCGTTGCCTGCTCACCGGCAGCAACCCCGGTTAAAATGCCCAGCAGCATACCAATCAGAATTTGCAACCACAATGGAACAGACATCCAGCTTGACCACACTTTACTGAAAAGTGAGGGTTGTTGTTTTGACATAGTTAAACCTTGCAACAGAATAGGAAAGACAGCCACCAACTTGCGTCAGTTGCCTAAAAAATAACGTAGTATTTTAGCATGTGCTGGTAAACACAGGGATGATCCAAGTCACGGTGAAACAATCGATATCATTTAGCAGCAGCGCCTCATGACCAAACTCAAGTTTGTCATGTAACAGACTCAATATTCACAATTAGTATACCGATAAGTGGAGGGCTGCAAGTTAGGCATCCAATTGAGTTTCCTTGCCCTTTTTACCCCCAAAACGCATTGGGTATAAAGCTGCAGGCGGTTGTTCGCGCTCTATTAAGTAACTCCAATACGCTTCATCAAATCGAGTAAACAGCTGTTTGTGTTTACCCTCTGATCGTAAGATCAACCACCACCAAACAACTCCCCAAAGCCCAAATGTTAGTAATGTGGCTATAAAATGGCGCAGGTGATTAATCGGCTTTAAAGCAGGATCCGTTTGCTTATTGTCAGTATCATATTTAGCTTCACGAGACTCAGGCATGTTACACATCCAGACCTCTGCAGTAAAAAACGGTTAGAAAAGTGTAGCAGAGTTAGACTTTAGTCGAATGAAATTGGCTCGCGAAAATAAATTTTTTACCACCATACAACCAAGCCACATGCTAAAGTAACTGAAAAAAAAGGGGATATAGCGCTATGAAAATTCGTCAAGGCCAAGCAGCCGATCTACAAGCACTGGTTGCCTTTAACCAAGCCATGGCTTTAGAAACCGAGAACCTATTACTGGATGCAGAAATACTAACGAAAGGAGTGAATGCGCTGCTCACCTCACCTGCAAAAGGCTTTTACTTAGTCGCTGAGGTCGATGGTGAAATAGCGGGGTCATTAATGGTGACTTTTGAATGGAGCGATTGGCGCGCAAAAAACTATTACTGGATCCAAAGTGTCTATATTCGCCCAGAAAACCGTCGCCAAGGGGTGTATAAAAAACTCTACCAAACGGTTAAAGATATTGCCGCTGAGCAAGGTGGAGCTGCCAGCTTTAGACTATATGTCGAACAAGACAACACTAAAGCACAGCAAACCTATAGTAACCTCGGTATGGAGCAAAGTTACTACTTAATGTATGAACAAAAGTAGCTAACTGTTGAAGTGAGACACCAAGCTCTGGTAAATAAATACAAAGACGCCAGCTAAATAAAAGGCCATCAATTGATGGCCTTTTTTGATAGTGAATTAACAACAACACGCAGCAGCGACTAGCCACAAATACTCGTCACTTTAATGGCAAGACCACCTTGACTGGTTTCACGGTACTTAACATGCATATCTTTACCTGTTTCGTACATGGTCGCGATAACTTTATCTAGGCTAACTTTCGGCTTACAGTTACGGCGCATGGCCATACGTGACGAGTTAATTGCCTTAACTGCTGCAATCGCATTTCGCTCAATACACGGTACTTGCACTTGGCCACCAACCGGATCACATGTCAGACCCAAGTTATGCTCCATGCCAATTTCGGCCGCCATACACACTTGCGCCGCATTACCGCCCATTATTTCAGCAAGGCCAGCAGCAGCCATAGAACATGCCACTCCAACTTCACCCTGACAGCCAACCTCGGCGCCAGAAATTGACGCGTTACGCTTGTATAACGAACCAATAGCCGCCGCAGTTAAAAAGAAACGAGTGTATTCTTGCTCTCCTACCGGTTTGATAAACTTATCGTAATAAGCTAATACTGCAGGAATAATGCCTGCAGCGCCATTAGTCGGTGACGTCACCACTCGGCCACCAGCGGCATTTTCTTCGCTCACCGCCATTGCAAACACATTAATCCAATCAACCACTTCCATTGGATCTTGTGATAATCGCTCACCGGTTAACAACTGTCGATAAAGCGCAGGCGCTCGGCGTGGAACGCGTAACGGCCCAGATAACAAACCTTCTGTCTGGCAACCTTTTTCAATTGCCGCATGCATGGTCTGCCACACATCACCAAAGCCTTGATAGATATCTTTTTCGCTATTAAATGCGAGTTCATTTTTGAACATTATTGCGCTAATACTTAAGCCGGTATCATCACAAATGGCCAATAACTCATCGGCAAAATGGTATGGGTATGGCACCTCAACAGGGCTAGTTGCTGGTTGGCCAAACTGCGCTTCTTCTACAATAAAACCGCCGCCAATGGAGTAGTAGGTGTTACTCATGACATTGTCATCACCCACAAACGCATGAATTTTCATACCATTTTCATGCATTGGCAACGCGTAATCGTGAAACACTACCGCATCTAAACCAAAATCAACTAAGCGCTGTTCATCGCCCATAGGTAACTGTTTAGTGAGCTCAACCTGGGCAATAAAATCTGCAATGCCGTCTATATCGACCTTTTCAGGGGTGTTACCCCCTAAGCCCATAATGATAGCGATATCGGTATGATGCCCCTTGCCTGTCAACGACAATGAACCAAAAATTTCAACACTTAAACGTGTCACAGCATCGAACTGGCCAGCTTGGCGTAAATCGTCAATAAACTCTTTTGCGGCCTTCATCGGCCCTACGGTATGAGAGCTTGATGGACCCACACCTATTTTAAAAATATCAAATGCGCTAAACATGGTGTCACCTAAGGGAAATTAAGGGCTAAGCTACCTTAGCCCTAGGTCAATCAAATTAAGACAGTAAACCAAACAAAATAGCTGTCATTGATAGCAAGCCTGCAATCACGACAAAAATGTTACTTAAACGACCACGGTATGGCGCTAAAGCAGGCACTTTATGAATGGCGTACATTGGCATAAGGTAAAGGATTGCCGCAATAATTGGCCCACCTAACGCTTCAATCATGTTCAAAATATTCGGGTTAATAACCGCAACAGCCCAAATAGAGAAGAACATGAAAGCCAAAACAAACTTATTAAGTTTCTTGTCTGAGACCGTTTTATTGTTCGAGCGCAGCTGCTTACTAATAATGCCTTTCATGCCTTCGGTAGCTCCCATGTAATGGCCGAAGAACGAAGAAATAATGGCTACAAAAGCGATAACTGGACCAAAGTAGCTCACAAAACCACTGTCATGCTCGTTGGCTAAGTACGACAAAATTGGCAAGTTATTAGATTTGGCTTCGGCCAGTTGCGCTGGCGACAGCGACAAAACGCAAGAGAAAACGAAGAACATTACAAACCCAACTAACATCATGGTGGTGTTACGTAAAATTGAGTCTGCTTTACGAGATGCATGTTGGCCATGTTCACGCTTTAATGCCACAGAGAACTGTGAAATCGCTGGTGAATGGTTAAAAGCAAAAATAAGTACAGGAATGGTTAACCACACCGTACCTAAAAATGCGCCAGTACTTGGCACGACATTAAGCGCGTCCATTTTCCAATCAGGGATCAGGTAAAAAGACATAAACGCCAAAATAGCCACTAACGGATAAACTAGTAGCTGAGTCACTTTAAGCATGAATTTCTCACCCGCAACCATTACCGACATCATCGCGACAATCAGTGCGCCCGACAGCAAAATACGTGGTGGCGACGCCATATCTAGCTGGTTAACGATAAAGCTATCAACGGTGTTGGTGATCCCAACGCCATAAATTAATACGATGGGGTAGATGGCAAAAAAGTACAGCAAGGTAATCGCTTTACCTGCTTTTACGCCAAAATGCTCTTCAACCACGTCGGTAATGTCGCTACCGGGCTTGCTTGATGAACACACAAAGCGCGACAAGCCGCGGTGAGCAAGGTATGTCATAGGGCCAATAATGGCAGCCATTAATACCAATGGCCAAAAACCACCCATACCAGCATTAATCGGTAAAAATAGAATTCCGGCACCGACAGCTGTACCAAATAAACTCAACATCCAAGTGGTATCTTGTCGTGTCCAAGCAAGCGGTGCAGTTGAATCAAGGTGTGCTTGCTGCGCACCTTGCGTATTGATCGCGTCTTTTTGCATTAGTGTTACCTTAATGGTGTGGTTAAGCACCAATAAATTTTATCTAGGAAGTAATTTCGCGCTTAAGGTAAAGCTAATGTAGGGGTTAAAAATTGATCTGAGTTCACATTCTGTCATTGAATTTCATAATATGCCGATAACGGGATCTGGCTCACTTAATGAATGTAATAAATTTTCAAAAAACACCCACAAGCGCAACCAATTTGAACCGCAAGTTAACAGCGTTTTCACCTTATTCATTAAATGCTGATATTCATCTCATGCACTGCAAAGCACCAAACCCAACCCAGATCACAACAATCGCAAAATGGTGACCCTGCTCTGCGCACCAATTACCAATACTGAGCTAGTTCGCGCTTTTATTTGCGTCAATTTGTAAATGTTTTTAGTTAATTTAATGATTTATATCGATAACTTGGTTTAGACTATTTTACTATCGCGTTAGTAAGCGCAGCTATCATTTATCAATCGACACCTATTAAAGAAGCAATACAGATGACAAACGTTATTCGAGTCATTGTCGGCTCTAAAAACCCGGTAAAAGTGGGCGCAGTACAACAAGCCTTAACGACCTTATTTCCTGAGCAAAAAATTGAATGCGAAGGCGTGCATGCTCCGTCGCTTGTTGCCGAGCAACCTATGACAGAAACTGCCACCCAAGCAGGTGCCATTAACCGGGTAAAATACTGCCAGAGCAACTATAACGCACACTACTACTTCGCGATGGAAGGCGGCGTAGATTTATTTGACCATGGCCCAGCAACATTTGCTTATATTGCCATTGCTTACCAAGATCAAGTTAGTGTTGGCCGCAGCGCACTATTGCCGCTCCCCATGCTGGTATACCAAGCGCTAACGCAAGGCGAAGAGCTTGGCAATGTAATGGACCGCATGTTTAACACCGTTAATATTAAGCAGCAAGGTGGCGCAATCAGCCTGCTCACCAACGGTCATGCAACTCGGCAAAGTATCTACACCCAAGCTATCATTCTAGCTATGGCCCCAATGCTAAACCCAGAGCTATATCGCTGCTAAAATTAAATCCATGCGCCGCGAAATATTGTATTCGTGGCGCAATAATTCATAAAAGCGATGGCTCTACGTGTTTCTAGAGCACTGCCACAACATTAGCTATAACTTCATAATCACAAGCAAATACACTTGATTTTGCCATTTAGTCACCGTAAATTAGTTGTTACTCGCAACCAAAATACCTAATTTATTCATCTATGCCTTGTCAAACATCTAAATTACGCCGCCTGTCCAGACAGCTTATCCGCCAATTAGGTTTATTACATACCACGAACGACAACCAGCTATTATCTCCAGTACAAGCGCATACACTGATTGAATTAGGTCAGCATTCATATTCGATAAAGCAATTAGCTGAAATGCTTAACATAGACAAGTCTAACGCCAGTCGAGCAGTGAGTAAGTTAATCGAGAAAGGGTTAGCTAAAACTAGCGCCAACCCAAAAGACAACCGTAGTTTAATGGTGCATTTAACGACGAAAGGTAGGCAACAGCAACGCAAGCTCGATGAGCGACAAAATCAGCAGTTTAGCGAAATTATGGCACAGCTCCCGCAAGAGCAAATCAGTCAAATAGAGTCTTCACTAAGCCACTACAATAAAGCCGTTAAGCGCGCTAAAACACAAACCGGCTACCACATCAGAACCATTACCGCCGAAGATAATGCCGCAATAGCGCAGATCATACGCGAGGTGTCAGCCGAATACGGCCTCACCGCAGACAAAGGCTATGGCGTAGCCGACCCAACGCTCGATAGCCTCAGCGAGGTGTATACTGCCGATAACGCCTGCTACTGGGTCGTTGAACATCAAGGCCAAATTTTAGGTGGCGGCGGCATTGCACCACTAAGCAATCAACCAGGTGTGTGTGAACTGCAAAAAATGTATTTCTTGCCAGCACTGCGCGGTAAAGGGCTCGCAAGGCGGCTCGCCATTCAAGCTTTCAACTTTGCCACCACGCAAGGTTTTAGCGCCTGCTACCTTGAAACCACAGCCAATTTAATTGAAGCCATCGCCCTCTATGAGTCGCTGGAATTTCAACATTTAGCAGCACCTTTAGGCAATACCGGTCATGATGCTTGTGAAATTTGCATGTTGCTTAAACTCAATTCGTAACCAAGCTAAAGGCGTAACCACTCATTGTAAAAATGAGTGTTTTTTATATGCCTAGATGAGACATAAATAACTAGTTTTAATATAAAAATATTGTTAAGTTCAAGCTGACTAGTCTTTCACAAAGTGGGTTGAATTATGCAATACACACGTCTGCCACACTCAAGCTTAGACATTAGTAAAATGTGTTTAGGCACCATGACATGGGGCGAGCAAAACACGCAAGCTCAAGCCTTTGAACAACTTGATTACGCGATTGGTCAAGGGATTAACTTTATCGATACCGCCGAGATGTATCCTGTGCCACCAACTGCTGGCACCCAAGGCGCAACCGAAGTCATTCTCGGCAATTACCTCAAGCAACGAGGTAACCGAGACGAGCTAATTATTGCCAGTAAGGTCTCAGGCCCGGGCGGTAAAAACGACTATATCCGCCCCAATATGGCGCTCGATTGGCGCAATATTCATGCCGCTGTAGATGCTTCGCTGCAACGCTTACAACTCGACACAATCGACCTTTATCAGGTGCACTGGCCTGATCGTAACAGCAATTTTTTTGGCGAACTTAACTATAAGCAACAAGATGAAAATGAACAGCTAACGCCCATCATCGACACCCTCGAAGCACTCGCTTCGCTCGTCAGTGCCGGAAAAATTCGCTATATAGGTATCTCTAACGAAACCCCTTGGGGCTTTATGAAGTACCTACAGCTGGCCGAAAAACACGGTTTACCCAAAATTGTCTCTGTGCAAAACCCTTACAACCTGCTAAATCGTAGCTACGAAGTAGCAATGGCCGAAATAAGCCACCGCGAAGAAGTGCCGTTACTAGCCTATTCACCACTCGCCTTTGGAACCTTGTCGGGTAAATACCTTAACGACCAATGGCCAGAAGGGGCACGTCTAACATTATATAAACGCTTTGCCCGTTACACTGGCAACCAAAATGCCTTAGCGGCGACACAAGCCTATGTTGAGCTGGCACGAGAGTTCAACATGAGCCCAGCCCAAATGGCACTTGCATTTGTTAACGCTCAAAAATTTGTTGGCGCCAACATCATCGGTGCCACCAGCCTTGAGCAGCTAAAACAGAATATCGACAGCATCAATTGCAGTATTTCGCCTGAACTCATGCTTAGGCTCGATGAGTTAGCGCAACAATATTGCCTACCCTGCCCTTAGTATCTAGGCTATATCAAGCTTAAGCCTTGCATTAGGCGCGGAGATCTTACAAGATCTCAGCGCCTTTTATTTTTGCTTGATAAACTCGGATCAGATTAATGGATCACTCAACGTTACGGTCACAATTTCCTGCGCTGGCTCAGTCTAACGACGGCTACCCACTGTGCTACTTAGACACCGCTGCCACCAGCCAAAAACCGCAACTCGTGATTGATGCCATGAATCACTATTATCAGCACGACAACGCCAATGTGCACCGCGCAGCGCATCAGCTATCGGCGCGCGCAACAACACAATATGAGGCCGTACGTGACCAGTTACGCCAATTTATAAATGCGTCGCGCCGTGAAGAAATTATATTTACTCATGGCACCACCGAGGCCATTAATATGGTTGCCAATGGGCTTGCGGGGCAGATCAAACCAGGCGCACTGATTTTAATTGATACCGCCGCGCATCACGCCAACATCGTGCCATGGCAAGAGCTGGCCAAACGCACTGGCGCACTAATCAAACCCATACCACTGACCGCAGACTGCCGCCTCGACACTGCCGCTTATGACGCTCTGCTGCGTATGCAGCCAGCCATCGTAGCCTTGAGCCATGTGTCCAATGTGCTGGGCACGGTAAACCCGGTCACAGAACTCGTTGCTAAAGCCAAGCAAGCCGGCGCCATCACCTTGGTCGACGGTGCTCAAGCCATTGCGCATATGCACGTTGATGTACAGAGTATTGATTGCGATTTTTACGTTTTTTCGGGCCATAAGATGTACGGTCCAACAGGCATTGGCGTACTTTACGGCCGCTATAAATCACTCGACAGCCTGAGCCCGCTAATCACCGGCGGCGAAATGATCAAAACAGTGAGCTTTGAAAACACCGTATTTAATCCGTTACCTAACCGCCTTGAAGCTGGCACGCCACCCATAGCAGAAGTGATCGGCCTTGGCGCAGCCATTGACTTTATTAACGACTTACCAAGTGCCCAAACCCACAATAACGAGCAAGCATTAATGGTTTATCTACAGCAGTCACTCACAGCCTTAGGCGATATCGAACTCTATGGTGCCCATGCTGATAACCTCGGCGCAGTCGCTTTTAACCTTACCGGTGAGCATCACCAAGATGTAGGCATTTTATTAGATCAGCAAGGAATTGCGGTGCGCTGTGGCCATCACTGCGCCATGCCACTAATGCAAAGCCTACAGCTCAAAGGCTGTTGCCGCGCCTCGATTGGGGTTTATACCCATAAAGCCGATATTGATCGCTTTATCGCCGCAATGCAGTCAGTTAAAGAGTTACTCTTGTAATATTTATCGCTGCACTGTTTAAATCACTCTAAGCTTTACCAGTATGGTTACCACAGGTAGCCATCACACATATAGAACAATTAGGTTATTTATGAATCCGCAATCCCAGCCAACATCAGCGCAATTTTTAGCGTTAACGCTCGACGCATCCAGCACGCTGGCGCTGTTTGAACAGGCCAGTAATTGGCAAGAGCGATACCGACAAATTATGTTATTGGGTAAAGCGTTACCTAAGCTTGATGAGCATTTCAAAGTAGAAACGGCGCAAGTGCGTGGCTGTGAAAGTAATGCTTGGCTGTATCATAGCCAAATAGACGGGCTAAACTATTTTCTGGCAGACAGCGACGCCCGTGTTGTAAAAGGGCTAACTACACTGTTATTGATGGCCTGTAATGGTAAAAGTAGCGCCGATATCGCCCGTTTTGACCCCAACAGTTATTTTAAAATGTTAGGTCTAGAGGGCCAACTAAGCCCCTCTCGCACCAATGGCTTGCTAGCGTTAGCAACCGCGATTAAAAGCCATAGCCAATAATCGTCTTCGCCAACAACTCAATATGTTAGCAAGGCCGATATTCGGTCTTGCTGCGCAACCAATTACAACGATAAGTTAGCAATCGTTTTTTGGATCCCCACCACATCAGTGCCTCTTTTTAGCTCTTTAACTAACGGCTCTTTTTGCCCAGAGATCCAAAGCTTTAGTTCAGCATCCATATCAAAGGTGCCAGCGGTTTCAACTTCAAAATGGGTAATCGCTTTATAAGGCACTGAGTGATAGCTCACTTTCTTACCCGTTACCCCTTGTTTGTCGATTAAAATAAGTCGCTTATTGGTAAACACAAACATGTCGCGTACCACTTTGTACGCCAAATTCAATGATTCGTTATCGGCCATAATTGGGGCAAGTTCTTGCGCCAACTCTTCAAGATCAACTTCAGAGGCGTTACCCATTAATGAATCTAACAATCCCATTTTTATTATCCTTAATAATGATGTCACTTAGCTTTGATTGCACTTTAGTTGCCCACTATGGTCACAGGCAGACATTGACTACAGCATAATCAGCGCCAAAATCCAATACAAAGTACCGATATAATTCAAGCATGTTTTAGGCTTATGTTAAACATGCCGTAATAAAATTTTAACTGCTAAGCCATTGGCAAGCTTATAAAATGCTAACAACCGCCACAAAAAAAGCGCCAAATAAGGCGCTTTGTTATGGTGCTAATGTCATTCACTGTATCATTCAGCACGGACTTGTCTGTTTTCACCAACCACTAGCATTTCACATTTAGGGCAATCGAAAACCAGTTTTAATACATCTTTGCCTATTTCTAATACCATTGGTTCGGCCTTAATACCGGGTACTTCTTTAGGACACAAATTAAAATTAAACCGCAAACAATGTTTGGTCACCATTAACGGGACATCTTCTGTAACGCCATTTTTTTCGTAGGTATCTTGAATTTCAATTACCCCGTGGCGCTGATAAAAATCTTTAGCTTTATCGTTTGCTACGTTACCTAAATAACTCAAGTGTTTAACCGGGTACACGGCTTCTTGATTGTACTTCCACGCTTTAGGTCGTTGGTAGTCATTCACTCGAGCCTGCTGTAATGCCGCAACGGTATCGCGGCGCAAACCGTTTAGCACCGAGGTAGGAATAAACCAAGTTTGCGCCGTTTCAATACTAATACTGCGGGCGCTAAAGTCAGTGCTGCCAAGTTTACCCAGTTGTTTGCGCAAGCCTTTTACGGCTTTGTCGACATCCGTTGCCGGCGTTTTTTCAACAACTAGCGATTGCACCGCGCTATGACCATGAACGTCGGTCATGGTTAGTGATATACCATCAGCTGTATCAGCCAATACAATATCCACGTCAATAACGCGCTTGGCTGATTCTTTGGCTAATACTGTTTCAAATGCTTGGTTATGGTTGCGGTAAATGGTCATGCCCACTTTGAGCTCTTTTGGCATTCGCAACACAAACAACTTCAGACCGTCGGCACGGTTAACTCGCATGCCTTTAATTTTATCGTCAGACTGTTTAGCCTCGGCAAAATCACTCGGGAAAAAGCACAAACCATCGCCATTATTAAAACTCTCTGTTGAGCTAACTTCAATAAAGTCGTTGCCAATGCGCGTTACTACAGCAACTTCTTCACCGATATATTTAGGCGACCGAAAGTCATTCATACCTTGGCTGCGCTCATGCACAAAGTAGTCGGTTTTACCGCGGTTAAATGTTTTTTCAGGATCGGGACTAAAGCTGTGCTCACAACGACCATGGGATGACGCAGTAAATTCTGGACGTTGGGCAATAATCTTATCAAGCGCTTGGCGATAATGCGCAGTTACGTTCTTAACATAACTGAGATCTTTAAGACGGCCTTCAATTTTAAATGAACGCACGCCAGCATCGATTAAGGCTTCGAGATTGTCGGTTTGATTGTTATCTTTTAATGATAATAAGTGTTCATTTTGTGCCAGCACTTCGCCTTGACGCGTTTTTAAATCTCCCGGCAAACGACATAACTGCGAGCATTCGCCACGGTTAGCACTGCGGTTACTAAATGAGTGGCTTAAGTTACATAAGCCGCTATACGCTACGCACAATGCACCATGAATAAAGAACTCTATTTGCATGTTCGTTTTACTGGCAACATCGCGAATTTGGCTTAAGCCCAGCTCGCGAGCAAGTACCACTTGCGAGAAGCCTACCTGCTCTAAAAAAGCCACTTTTTCAGGGTTACGGTTATCCATTTGCGTGCTGGCATGCAAAGCAATTGGCGGCAGGTCTAACTGCAACACTCCCATATCTTGCACAATTAGCGCATCGGCTCCGGCTTCATAAACTTGCCAAATAAGCTGCTGCGCCGCCTCTAGTTCGTCATCCATTAAAATGGTATTAACTGCCACAAACACTTGCGCATGATACTGGTGGGCAAAGGTACATAATCGAGCAATGTCTTCAACGCTGTTGCCTGCGCTAGCGCGAGCACCAAAAGAGGGTCCACCAATATAGACCGCATCGGCACCATGACGAATAGCTTCAATACCAAAGTCGGCATTTTTAGCCGGCGCTAACAACTCAAGACGATTAGAGTGGGTCGCTAAGGGCGGCAATTGCGCGCTATCGGATTTGTCATTAGGTCTAAAGGTGCCAACATTGCTCATATAAATCACTCAAATAAGAAAACACGATCATTTTGGGCGAAGATTATAGCAAAGACTCCGATTTGGCGTTAGCTAATATAGTCAGGTTCGGCCTGTTTGCGCCAAGCTGCGGGTGTTTGCTCTAGGTGCTTAACCTAAGTGCCTGACCAGTAGCGCGCAGGTACAAATGACCCGCTATGGCTAACATCGCTTATGTCTGTTGCACTGAGGTATGTTTGCTTACTTATAACGATAACGGTCGCAAACAATAGTGATGTTACCGCCAAAGCAGCTCCAATTAACATTGCCATGCGCATTGAACACAGTTTCAGTATAATCACCTCAAAATGAAGGTTTGTTACCCACTAAGAGCAGGATAAATGCCCGCAAGTAATCTAGATAGCACCGAAAATAATCTCACTGCCACAGCCAATCAGCACTTTAAAATATTTAAGCCTTACGGTTATTTAAGCCAGTTTGTACCTGAAACCCGTAAAAGCAAAAAGTTGCTGGGTGAGTTATTTAGTTTTCCAGACAAAACTATGGCAATAGGCCGCTTAGATCATGACTCTGAAGGCTTATTACTACTCACCACCGACGGTATGATGAGCCATTTAATCCGCAGTAAAAAAGTTGAAAAAGAGTATTACGTACAGCTCGATGGCGACATCACAGCCGAAGCGGTATTGGCGCTGCAAAATGGGGTTGAAATTGGGATCAATGGTGAAAAGTATCAGACCTTACCTTGTAAAGCTTTTAAGCTCGAACAAGAGCCGCTGCTTCCGCTTAGGGGACGTAAGATCCGCGATCCCAGACATGGACCAACAAGCTGGGTATCGATTACTTTATGCGAAGGCAAAAATCGCCAGATCAGAAAAATGACAGCTGCAGTCGGCTTTGCCACATTAAGGTTAGTTCGAGTACGGATTGGCAACATCAATATCGAATCAATGCAAGCGGGTGATGTCACGCCCTTAGCCGACTTTAGCGCGGTACTAAGCCAATGACGGAGCAACGGCCTGCTTTATAAAAAACTCATCGAACTCTGAGGCAGCCTTTGGCTTACTGTACAAATAGCCTTGGGCTTCATCGCAACCATGAGTCGCTAAAAAATATGCCTGCCCTGCCGTTTCAACACCTTCGGCGATGACTTTTAAATTAAGCGAATGTCCTAATGCAATAACCGCTTTAGCAATGGCGGTGTTGTTAGCGTCAATGGGAATATCCCTCACAAAGCTTTGGTCTATTTTAAGCTTATTGATCGGTAATTTTTTCAGGTAATTCAATGATGAATAACCGGTACCAAAGTCATCTATCGACAGTGTGATCCCCATGTCGCTAAGCTTAACCAGATCCCGGGCAACCGCCTGAGTGTCAAACATCATGCAACTTTCTGTCACTTCCAATTCTAAGCGATGAGCCGGCAAACCTGTCAGCTCCAGAATGTCGGCGACTTCGGTAACAAAGCTACGTCGTTGCAGTTGTGGGCTGGCCACGTTAACGGCAATACGCACAAAGTCTTTCCCTTCACTGAGCCACTTAACCCCTTGCTCACAAGCTTGTTGCAACACCCAACGCCCAATTTCTTGGATAACGCCAATTTTCTCTGCGACCGGAATAAATACTGCCGGCGAGATCAAACCTAACACTGGATCGTTCCAACGTAATAAAGCTTCAAACCCACTGAGATTTTGGCTGTGGCAATCTACTTTTGGTTGATACTCCAAATAAAATGATTCTTGTTTTACAGCATCATGTAGTGCACTTTGTAATTTTAAGTGCTCCATCGACTCATAAGTTAATGATTGGGTATAAAAAGCATAATCATTGCGGCCATTACATTTGGCTCGGTGCATTGCGGCATCTGCATTAACCAGTAACGTACTAGAATCGAGACCATCGTCCGGGTAAATAGCCACCCCTATACTGCCTGTTAAACGGATCGGTGCGCAGCCTTCAGCTATAAATGGAGTCTCAAACGCTTGTTGTAATTGGCTTATCCGCAGTGACAGCATTTCACTGCTAGCGATATTAGGTAAGATTACGGCAAACTCATCGCCGCTCAGTCGTGCAACAGAGGCAAAATCACATAGCGTATCGCGAAAGCGGTTAGCTAGCTCCACGAGTACTTTATCTCCGGAAATATAACCAAAACTCTCATTGACTTGTTTAAACAGATCAACGTCAATATAAACCACTGCTAACTGACCTTCATTATAGCTTGTCAGCTGGATCTCTTGCTCTAAACGAGAGGTGATCGACATTCGGTTGGGTAACTTAGTTAGCGGATCGTGGAAGGCCAAACTCGCTAATTCGGCTTCATTTTTTTTCTGGGTCGATAAATCAGCAAATACAGCCACAAAGTAGCGGATCTTCCGTTGATCACCGTAAACTGCAATGATGGTTAATTGCTGAGGAAAAATAGCACCGCTTTTTCGGCGGTTCCAAATCTCGCCTTGCCACTTACCTACGCTAAGCAGCTTTTGCCACATATTGGTAAAAAAGGCTTTTTCATGGCGACCAGAATTAAATACCCTAGGGTTTTTCCCTAGCACTTCGCTTTTTTCATAGCCGGTAATGTCACTAAATGCGCCATGCGCATCTATAATGGTGCCATCAACATCAGTGATAACAATGCCTTCAACAGAATTTTTAAACACCTGCGCAGCGAGTTCTAATTGATCTTGAGCCGCTTTTAAAGAAGATATATTGCGCGATATAGCAACAATACCGTCGAAATCTCCCTCATCGTTCACGAGTGAAACTTTACGTGTTTCTATCCAAGGGCCCATGTTTAAGCCTTGCAGCTCATCTGCAGTAACTTTAACCCCACGGGCAATGGACTCTTTATCACTATCTGAAAACTGCTTCGCCAGTTCAGGGGGAAATAATTCTTTATCGGTGCTATCAAGGATCTGCTTGCGATCCAAGCCCCAAGCTAACTCCGTACTTTGGTTAACCGCACTGTAGCGCCCGTGTCGATCTTTTATCCACACATACTCGTCCATCGAGTCAATAAACTGCTGCAGGCTCACTTTGGGTTTTGGATTTGTTTCGTGCTCAATACATTGATGATATTCACGGGAAAGACGGATTAAGTCGCGCTCAATACTACTGACACATTGCTGAAACAGAATCGTTAATTGCGCGTGATTTAAAGCGCTATTCCCACCCCCTTTAAGCAAGCAGATGTAACCAAAAAGTGTCTTCGAAGGCCAATAGATAGGTAGCTCACAATAAAGCCCTGCAGGAGCGTTATTGTCATCGCGATGGCAACCGACAAACACTGATGGATTGGCAGAGTCAGCCAGATCTAAGTAATGATTTGCAGGGGCGTACAACTGACAAAGCTTTGTTAAGCTGTCGTCACCAACGCCCTGGGCTGCACAAACTTCTAACTGCGAATATTGGTTAACTTTTAATAAGCCAACCCCAGAGCCTGAAATGGTGGCGAGCACATCAATAGCGGCCTGCCATAAAGCTTGCTGAGCAGCAGTAATTTCGACTTCTAACACTACCATCTCGCTCTCCACTTTATCAAGGCAACCTCATACACATTAAACCTAAGCTATTTATTCATAATATCCTGCAAAAGCAGGCATTTACAAACAATAACACTCAATTAACTTACGAATAAGTCAATAACTCCAACCGAGTTCACACTTCAGTCTCCTAGTGCAAACTCGCAGTATGTCACTCTAATCATTACCGCCAAAAATCAACCTGAATTGAGTAAAAAATCACCCCGTATTTGTAAACGATTGTGTCATTTTTAGGCTGTAACTCGTATGATTACCATACGCTAGCCACAAGGATGAAGCCCGTGTTCAAGCCACTCACTATTGTCACCAGTATGCTCTTTACTTCCATGCTCAACGCTACCAGCCTCCCCATCGACAGCATCCGTTTACCGCCAGGATTTAGTATCGACATCTACGCAGACAACGTCCCCAATGCCAGACAAATGGCTCTGGGTGACAATGGCACCGTGTTTGTCGGCAGTCGCAAAGCCGGTAAAGTACATGCACTGATTGACAGCAACAATGATGGTCATGCAAATAACATGATTGAAGTCGCCAGCGATCTGTTTTTACCGTCAGGCATCGCTTTTCATCAAGGTGACTTATTCGTGGCGGAGGTTGACAAAATTTGGCGTTACCCCAACATTGAAGCTACGCTGCCAGCGATCCCACAACCGCAATTAGTGTTTGATAAACTGCCGAATAAATCTCACCATGGCTGGAAATTTATTGCATTTGGCCCCGGCGGAAAACTGTATATTCCCGTTGGGGCACCTTGTAATGTGTGTGAAAGTGACCTGCCATTTGCCAGCATATTAGCACTCGATATAAAAACCAAAGCCACCAGCATTATTGCTAAAGGCGCGCGCAATAGTGTGGGATTTGACTTTCACCCCGTCACCGGCGAGCTGTGGTTTACCGATAATGGCCGCGACATGATGGGCGATGATTTACCCGACGATGAGCTTAACCATGTCAGCCAAGCGGGCCAGCACTTTGGGTTTCCTTACGTACATAATGCCGACATTATTGACCCCGAGTTTGGCCACAAAGCCAGTCACATTCATAACCGAGCTCCGGCACTTAATTTAGGCGCTCACGTGGCGGCACTGGGAATGGAGTTTTACCAAGGACAGCAGTTTCCAGCGCAGTATCAAGGCAGCATTTTTATTGCTCAACACGGCTCTTGGAACCGCAGCAGTAAGGTGGGATATCGCATTATGCAGGTAACTTTGGACGGTAATAAGGTCAGTGAGTATAAACCGTTTGCTACCGGTTGGTTGCAAGGGCAAACAAGCTGGGGCCGCCCAGTAGCGGTACTCACCATGCCTGATGGCGCATTGCTGGTGTCGGACGATGCAGCCAATGCCATTTACCGCATTAGCTACCAACAGCCGCAATAAGCCTTTGTTGTAACACGCGCATAAAAAAGGGCCGCTATAACAATAGCGACCCTTTTGATTAATCCATAACCGTCATTTTATGGCAACAATGACTGCAATAGTCGTGTTAATGCAAGTACCAAGACTTAGTATTAACGCTCGAAGTTATGGAATAAATCGATATCAAATGAACGACCAGTATCGTGACACGTTACACACGCTTCAGCAGTACCGTTTTCAAACCAAGCTGTTTCAGCATCAGTTGCAACGTTTAGCTCGCCACCATTTTGTTCCATATGGTTTTGCGCTGACGCGTCATTATGACAAGCAAAACAGTTAGCCATAATCGGGCTAGTCATTACACCATCAACACCACCATTATATGCTTTTGACAGCATATATTGATTAGGGATGTCGGCTAGGCTAACGCCATCAGCATGACAAGACACACAGTTATCGCCTTTTAAGCTTGCCGCTGAGTTAGCAATGTTATTGCCGTCTTCATCCGTTTTATGGCCAGAAAGCGTATTACCGTTACCCCAATGCATGCTGTGAACTAATGGTCCAAAGCCAGGTGCAGATAACGCGCCTTTACGGTCTTGACCATTGTTATGACAAGCAACACAATCTAAGCCGCCTTCACCGTAGCTACCACTTTTATGGTAGTTAGTGTCGTTGTTGTGACAAGTAGTACAGCTAGCTGCGTCGATAGTATGACGACGTCCCCAATCCTGCACTTTCTCAAAGTTTACTGGATCAACAACGCTACTGTAGCCAGTGAACGATACACCAAACTCATTATCGTTATCTTCCCAGTTAGTATCAGCAATGGTGATACGTGAGCTAGCTGATAGATTTGCCAGCTCATAGCCTTCGGTTAATTCACCGTAACAAACTGAACGAGAGCCATCGGCATTTTCAATGTAACCTTCAGAACCATGACCAATAACGCGGGCAACAATTGATTCATTGTGGTAGTTGTTGATGTAAGCACCACCATAAACCACTTCACCAGCCTCATACATTTCACCAATGTTTAACTGCACAGGGGTTTCACCTGAGTTATCAAACAAGGCAATATCAACACAGTAACCTGAAGTCCAAGCAACATCTTTATGGTCGATCCACTCGTCCATAGTAGCGTTAAAGTAAGGAGCACTAGTCGTAGTACTGTGATTAGCACGAATCGTTTCACGCTCACCTAAACCAATATTAGCTGAGTTGAAATGGAACTCGCGTGCGTCAAATCCGTCATCCGCGAGGATAGTCGCAATTTCAGCACTGTCTGTAGCGTGACAGTCAGAACAACCATTACCAGTAATGTCAGTATTCATCACAGGCTCGGCGTGACAGGTATAACAGTTAGCTGGTGTAAAATCTTTTTCAAAGTTTTGGTGATTGATATGACCAATTTTTTGTAGAGTGTTTTTAGCGTAACCACCTGTGTTTAAAGAGTTACCATCTTCATCAACATCTCGGGCTACGTTGTTATGACACACCATACAACCGCCAACGAAATCAACTTCGCCGTTAGTATTTAATGCAACATAACCTGAATGCTTAATATCTGACTTAGCATAATCAACGTGACATGAGTAACATGTTTCAGTAGTGGTAGTATGTGTGTTTTCAGGCTTATCAATAATGATATACGGTGAATCAGCAATATCACCACCACCGACTTGCAAACGAATCAAGCCTTCAGTGTCCGCTTGTACCGCCGCCATAGGGGCAACTAACGTGTACTGACCATCTTCAACTTCAGTAATGGTTGCGCCTTCCGTTGGTGAATCACCACCAAAAGTAGCATTACCGCCAACACTGCCATCACGGCTACGTTGAATACCGTTTTCAGTCATGGCTGCAAGGTAAATTGCAGCTTCTTCTAAACCGGTGATTGCCGCGCCATCTTCATTAGTTAAGTTAAATTCAACTGTCACTTGGCCTTCTTCAACCATATGTGCAATGTATTCAACATTGGTCACTTCGGAAACACTGGTTACTGGCGCAGCAGGGCTGGTACCCGGTAGACCCGGCTCGCCGTCTTCGCCATCTTTACCATCGCTGCCACAGCCTGCTATCCCCATAGCTGCTGCGATAACAAATGCTAACTTGCACTTTGTTAAATTTTTCATCATCACTCCAAATTATTTTTATACTTATTTTTGATTAAGCATTATTTTAAATACTACTTTATAGGTAATATTCACTTTTCAATATAGCTCTTTGCAAAAAATGAAATAGTGATAATGGTCACAGCCGATTGTAAAGGCATGTGTGCAACTGATGTTTATGTTAAAAGCTTGAACCTTGCCCATTAATCATCAAACACAAAACAACCAAGCCTCGCGTGCAACATCGGCAAATAACTATTTTTTTAAGTTTTATTTTATAGGGTTAGCTAAGTAATCTGTGTTTAAAAAAATACGTAGGATTGGTTTTTAGAAGAGATAAGTAAGGCCTAGTTAGGGTTCTACAGCGTAATATAAAAACCCGACAAGCAGGCATTTAACAGACACAAAAAAAGCAGCTAAGCTAACGCTTAACTGCTTTCTAACTAACCTAGGCCTTTAGCAATTAATCTCTGGGCTAGTTACCCATGACTACCGCTTTATGGCTAGCAATTAACCCTGTTGTGGGCGCATCGCTGGGAACAAAATCACGTCACGAATAGTATGCGTGTTAGTAAATAGCATTGCCAAACGGTCAATACCAATACCTTGGCCTGCAGTTGGTGGTAAACCGTGCTCTAGTGCGCGAATGTAGTCAGCGTCGTAGAACATCGCTTCGTCATCACCTGCATCTTTAGCATCAACTTGTGCTTTAAAACGACTGTCTTGATCTTCAGCATCGTTAAGCTCAGAGAAACCATTGGCAACTTCACGGCCGCAAATGAAGAACTCAAAACGGTCAGTGATGAAATGGTTGTCGTCGTTACGACGTGCCAGTGGAGAAATGTCCGCTGGGTAACCGGTAATAAACGTTGGTTGCATCAACTGTGGCTCAGCTGTTTCACCAAAGATCTCTTCAAGTAGTTGGCCACAAGTCCAAAACTTCTCGATAGTCATACCAAGGCTCTTAGCCAAGTCACGCATAAACTCAATGTCTTTAACTTCTTCGTAAGTCATAGACTGAATCAAGGCGTTGTCTGGGTTGTACTGTTTAATCGCATCTAGCATGCTCAAGCGTGCGTATGGGCCGCCCAAATCAACAGTGTTTTCGCCGTATGGCAGTTGCGTTGAACCACAAAGCTCAATCGCCATAGACTGTAACAACTCTTCGGTAAGATCCATTAGCACGTTGTAATCAGCGTAAGCCATGTAGAATTCCATCATAGTGAATTCTGGGTTATGACGCGGAGACAAGCCTTCGTTACGGAAGCTACGGTTGATTTCGAATACACGCTCAAAACCACCAACCACTAAACGCTTAAGGTATAGCTCAGGTGCAATACGCAGGTACATCGCCATATCAAGTGCGTTATGGTGAGTTTCAAACGGACGCGCACTTGCGCCACCTGGAATGCTGTGCATCATTGGCGTTTCAACTTCCATGAACTCTTTTTTGATCATGAAGTTACGGATAGCGCCAATCACTTTAGAACGCATAACAAAAGCATTACGCGACTCTTCGTTAACGATTAAGTCAACGTAACGCTGGCGGTAACGTGTTTCTTGATCTGACAAACCGTGGAACTTTTCAGGCAATGGACGCAGTGCTTTGGTCAGCAACTGGTATTGTTCCATGTTCACGTATAAGTCGCCTTTACCAGAAAGGTGCAGCTTACCTGTCACCCCGATAATGTCGCCAATATCTAAACCATGAAAGTTAGCTTTAAGATCTTTTTGAACATCTTTACCTGCATAGGCTTGAATGCGACCTGATACATCTTGGATCACCAAGAAAGGACCACGCTTTGCCATTACACGACCAGCAATTGAACGCTGGATATCCATGCCTTCAAGCTCTTCTTTAGTGAAGTGACCGTATTGCGCTTGAACATCAGCAGCCTTGTGTTTACGATCGAAGTTGTTCGGGTGACCGTTTGCAGGGCAGTTCGCGCGAATGTGATCTAACTTGGCACGGCGTTCCGCAATTAACTTGTTTTCATCTTGTGTTTGTTCAGTCATCTTCTTCTCTCGTTAAAGGCCAGATTTAAGGCTAGCTTCTATAAACTTGTCCAGATCGCCATCTAAAACGCTCTGAGTATTTCGGTTTTCAACACCGGTACGTAAATCTTTAATACGTGCATCATCGAGCACGTATGACCGGATTTGGCTACCCCAACCGATATCAGACTTAGCTTCTTCGGCGGCTTGCTTATCCGCGTTCTGTCTGAGCATTTCTAACTCATACAGTTTCGCTTTTAATTGTTTCATCGCAGCGTCACGGTTCTTATGTTGCGAACGATCATTTTGACATTGCACGACGGTGTTTGTTGGCACGTGAGTAATACGAATTGCAGATTCAGTCTTGTTCACATGCTGCCCACCTGCACCCGAGGCGCGGTAGGTATCGATTCTAAGATCCGACGGATTAATATCAATCTCAATCGAGTCATCCAGCTCAGGGTACACAAACACTGAACAAAATGAAGTATGGCGCTTACCTGACGAATCAAACGGTGACTTACGCACCAAACGGTGAACACCAGTTTCAGTCCGCAATGAGCCAAAGGCATATTCACCCGTAAACTTAATGGTTGCGCCTTTAATACCGGCCACATCACCATCTGTCACTTCAATCAATTCAGGCTTATAGTCGTGAGCATCGCCCCAACGTAAGAACATACGCAGCACCATATTGGCCCAATCCTGCGCTTCGGTTCCGCCTGAACCAGACTGAATGTCTAAGTAACAATTTGATATATCATGTGGGCCCGAGAACATGCGGCGGAATTCGAGTTCCTCTAACCGTTTCTCAAGACCTTGTAACTCAGCACTGGCATCATTGAAGGTATCTTCATCTTCTTCTTCAATGGCAAGCTCTAGCAAACCCTCAATGTCTTCAAGGCCTGTGTCCATATCGTCGATAGTTTTTACTATCGCTTCAAGTGACGCACGCTCTTTACCTAATGCTTGGGCATTTTCTGGATTATTCCAAACTTCCGCACTCTCAAGCTCTCGGCTAACTTCCTCTAGACGCTCACTCTTAGCATCGTAGTCAAAGATACCCCCGAAGAAGGTCGGTACGGTCAGCGAGCTCCTTGATTTTGAATTTAACTGGATTTACTTCAAACATGATTGGTCTACTTTTAATAAGTTTACTGACAATGCATAACCACAGGCATAACCCGCGCAGCCGTCTAAATGATATACAGATCGAATAACCCAGCATTTTAACCCATGCATGGGGTGAAACCTAGCCACAAAGCTGTTCAAAACAGCAATTTTATTCAACTATGCGGCTTTAACGACTAAAAAATCACTTTTTGCTGTAATCCTAGGCCCACAATCTACCATTAAACGCTCTAAAAGCAGCTCAACAAAAAATCATTCTCAACTGCAATATCAAATCAGCGGTAGATAGTTTATGGCAAAGCACAGCATAAAAATCAAGCTCAGCAGAACAACAACTTCTATACTCAAAAAACCATTATGCACAAAGGCGCTAAACCGTTAATGCCGCATTCACCCAATACCGCGCAAACATGCCGCTACCATGAAGGCCACAGCCATACCTGCCACGAGCCCGCTGGCGATTCCGGTTTATGTTACTGGCACGACCCCAAAATAATTAAAAATAACCCCGAAGACATTCAACGACTTGAACAATATGCGCGGCGTGGCGGCCAGTTAAGAGGTATTAGCTTAAACCACGCAAAACTGGCAGGTGTCGACCTTGTGCGTCACCACAAAAAACAGGGGTACGACCTCAGCCATGCCGAACTCTACCGAGCCGACTTAAGCGGCGCTCACCTGTTTAATATAAATTTCAGTCATGCCAGTTTGATGAAAGCCAACCTACGTGACGCCAACCTGCATTGCGCCAACCTTATCGACTGCAACTTACTAGGCGTTAAGTGGACGGAATCAAAAATAGAAAACATGTTGACTGGCAACGTTTTACGGCAAGAAAAGCTCGCAATAATGGCCGAAAAACAAGGTAATATCGACACCGCCATGGACTACTTTGAGCAAGCCGAAGAGATCTATCGCGACCTGCGAAAAGCCGCCGAGCGAGAGGGATTATTTGCCATATCGGGCGACTACATTCGTAAAGAGCTCACCATGCGCCGCCACCAAATGCCAAAACGCTGTCTAAAGCGTTTAACCTCTAAAGCCATTGACCTATTTTGTGGCTATGGCGAAGCACCATTACGCGTTATTGGTTTTTCATTGGCGCTAATATTATTCAGTGCCATTTTGTATTTTTTTACCGGGCTAAACTTTAGCGGCGAGCTACATCAATTTAATTTAAACCATAGCTTTACCGACAATATCATTGTGTTTTTAAACTGTATTTACTATTCCGTTGTTACCTTTACCACACTCGGCTATGGCGACTTTACTCCCGTAGGAATAGCCCGTGCCATCGCCGCATTTGAAGCTTTTACTGGCAGTTTTACAATTGCGTTATTTGTGGTGGTGTTTGTGAAGAAGATGACTCGTTAAGGGAGGGAGCAGCCCAGAAGGAGCTATTGAAGGTAACTTTCGATAATTAGTTTACCCCCCACAATGGTGGTTCCAATTGCCTGCGGCAGGCGTATGTGTAGCAGCGCCAGTGACACGCTGCAAGTCCATCCATGAGAGCTCGGCCATGAGAGCTCAACCATGGAAGCTCGGGCATAACCTCCATGTTATGGACGGTCACGGCCGCAGCTGCACAGGGTAAGAAAAGCGGAACTTTTAGCAGTTGAGTTTTTATTTAGAGCATCAAAACGTAACGATTAATTCAGGCTTGCAGAAAACACCACTTCCCCTCGGAATCTTTCGCTTTTCAGAAAATTTCGTCGGGGCGCTGCGGGATTTCCAAAAGGGGGACAAGCGCTTTCCCCCTTTTTGGTCGGGTGTGGGCGAAGCGCCACGACTTTGATTTTGATTTGGACTTTGACTTTGATTGTTTACTTGGAAGCTAAATTACAAAAAATAGCACCTAGGTTACAATTGCCTGCGGCAGTATATGTGCAGATACTGCTGAGGCACGCTGTTCGTCATCCATGACCGCTCTGCGGTTTCATCCTTGAAACCAAAGGCCTCGACCGCATCTACACTGGGTTAGAAAAGCCGAACTTTTAGCATTTGAGTTTTTTTAGAGCATCAAACGTAACGATTAATTCAGGCTTGCAGAAAACACCAACTTCCCCTCGGGATCTTTCGCTTCTCAGAAAATTTCGTCGGGGCGCTGCGGGATTTCCAAAAGGGGGACAAGCGCTTTCCCCCTTTTTGATCGGGTGTGGGCGAAGCGCCACGACTTTGACTTTGATTGTTTACTTGGAAGCTAAATTACAAAAAATAGCACCTAGGTTCCAATTACCTGCGGCAGCTATATGTGCAGCAGCGCCAGTGACACGCTGTTCGTCATCCATGACTGCTCTGCGGTTTCATCCTTGAAACCAAAGGCCTCAACCGCATCTAAGCTGGGTTAGAAATGCGCAAACTTTGGCATTGGAGCGCTCAATTAAAAGCTCCATTACTTGAATATGGGCAAAAGGCGTATGGGCAAATACCCTATTGAAACACAAACGCTACCCACCTCACATTAACGAACAACCCCAACCTAGCTAGCGCACACTTCTATTAGCATTTGTGAAACAACCGACATTTCGAGCAGAAACCTGAGCTGCAATTTCGGCGTCAAATGACACAAGGGTATACTCAAAAAAATCAATTTCGCCGAGTCCATACTCAGAGTGCACACCTCCGACCAGCTAAGCCTAAACGCTTTAACTTGTTGCCGTTTTTGTGACACTAAAATAACTAAAGGCCCTTGCGATGAAACAAATACGCATTGATGGCAAAACCCTAACTGCCAATCAACATGACACCCTACTCGATGCAGCGTTAACTGCCGACATCGCGATCCCGAATTTATGTAAAAGTGCTGCAGGCTCTTTAGTCATCAACACCAAGCAACATTGTAATTTATGCCATGTTGAGCTTAAAAATGCTGACGGCGAATGCCATTCAGTGCGAGCCTGCGACACTAAAATCGCCGATATTGACTCACAAAACATTGAGGTCATTACTCAGTCGGCGGCGCTAAGCAAACAGCGTAAAGCAGCGTTAAATACAATATTGTCGGATCACTTTGCTGATTGCGAAGCCCCCTGCCAAACCGCCTGTCCAGCCGGCGTTGATGTGCAGTCTTACCTGTTCCATATCAGCCAAGGTAATCACACCGAAGCGGTAAAAGTGATTAAGCAAACCTTGCCGCTACCGCTGTCTATTGGCCGTGTTTGCCCAGCGTTTTGCGAGTCAGAATGTCGCCGTGGTCTAGTTGACGAACCCGTGGCGATTCGCCAATTAAAACGCCATGCTGCGGACCTTGACCTTGAAGGTGAAACGCCCTACGTTCCAGCTAAAAAGCCCGCGACACATAAAAAAGTGGCCATTATAGGTAGTGGTCCTGCAGGAGTGTCTGCTGGTTATTACCTGTCAAATAATGGTCATGACGTCACTATTTTTGAGTCAATGCCGCAAGCCGGTGGGTGGCTAAGATACGGGATCCCCGAGTACCGTTTACCCAAAGCGATCCTTGATAAAGAGATCGCGCTATTATGTGAAAACGGACTCGATATACAAACCAATACCAAACTGGGTAGAGATATTCACTTAAATGGTTTGTTAAGCGATTTTGACGCCGTCTGCTTAGCCATTGGCGCACAAAAAGCCGTTCCAATGAACTACCCAGGTATTGAACTTGACGGCTGCTTTTTAGGTGTTGATTACCTAAAAGATTACTGCACAGATAAAACCTATATCACAGGTAAAAAAGTCGCAGTTATTGGCGGTGGTAATACCGCTATCGATTGTGCCCGAACTGCCAAGCGCGATGGTGCCGATGTCACCTTAATTTATCGCCGCACCCGCGATGCGATGCCTGCTGAGCCATTTGAGATCCACGAAGCAGAACAAGAGGGCGTTAAGTTTCACTTTTTAACTAACCCCATTGAAAACCACAGCGATGCTGCCGGCCGTGTCAACCAAGTGACCTTTGAAAGAATGGCGCTTGGTGAGCCCGACGCCTCTGGTCGCCGTTCACCTAAACCAACAGGTGAAACCTTTATTGAAGCGTTTGATACCGTGATCCCAGCGGTTTCGCAAACCCCTGACATGGAATTTTTGAACCACCCAGACAGCCAATTATCAACTGGCGCTGTAGCGCTTACGCGCTGGAATACCTTTGAAGGCTGTGAACACACCATGTCTGCAGGGTTATCTGCCGGACTTGATAAACTGTTTGTAATTGGTGACTCTCGTACTGGCCCAGCTACGGCTGTTGCCGCCGTTGCCGATGGCCGCAAAGCTGCCGATGCCATTGAAAAACTACTAACACAAGGGCTAACTTGCGAACTTGAACCGCTGCAATTTAATGCTTCTAAAGCTAAAAAGACCAGTCAATTAGCCGCTGTTGGTAGCAACACGCTTTACCCTAATGTAGAACAACAACCGCGCAGTAAAATGCCAGAGCTCACCACGCTACAACGGGCACTTAACTTCAGCGAAGTTGAGCTAGGTTTTGCCCCAGATGAAGCCATGAAAGAGGCGGCACGCTGCCTTGAGTGTGCTTGTCAGGCAAATACCGACTGTAAACTGCGCGATTACGCTACCGAGTATAAAGTCAAACCCGCCGAGCTAAACACCGATAATGCGCAGCGCTTTAGTGTCGATACCAGCGCCCCGTTTATTACCTTTGATGCCAACCGCTGCATTAGCTGTGGTAGCTGTGTTGACACCTGCCAAGGTGCTAGTGGCCATAATGCGATCAGTTTTGGCAAAGACCATTACTCAGCGCAACCACAGGTAAACGCAACAGCAAAACGTAATGCACCACGCGTTGGCTTTAGCGCCAGCATGAGCGACAGCGATTGTGTGCAGTGTGGTAACTGTGTACAAGTTTGTCCAACCGGCGCATTGGTTGATGCACGCGATAAAACCCAAGGCTTAACTGCAGTTCAAAAACAGCCGCTGACTACGGTATCGAGCATTTGTACCTACTGTGGTATTGGTTGTCGTATTGAAATGCATGTCGATAAAGACAAAAATCAAATTCGCCATATTAGCGGCGATAAAAACTCGCCAGTTAACCAAGGTATGTTGTGTGTTAAAGGACGTTTTGGTTTTGACTTTGTTAACAGCGACAAGCGCTTAACCACACCACTGATCCGAAAAAACGGTGTGCTAACGCCAGCAAGTTGGGATGAAGCCATCACGCTAATTGGCGACAAATTTAATCACATTAAAGCGGCGTATGGCGCTAAATCCATTGCGGGTTTGTCATCGGCTAAAACCACTAACGAAGACAACTACGTTTTCCAAAAACTGTTCCGCAGCGTGATAGGCAATAACAATGTCGACCACTGTGCACGGTTGTGTCATGCCTCAACGGTAACCGCTCTACGCGAAAGTTTAGGCAGCGGCGCCATGAGTGGCGATATTCCGAGCATTAAAGATTCCGATCTTATCTTTATTCTGGGATCCGACACCGAAAATGCACACCCGATTATTGCATCGCACATCAAACAAGCCATCAGCCAACATGGCGCAAGGCTCATTGTTGCCGACCCTAAAAAGGTCTCTATTGCCGATAAAGCCCAGCTTTATGTGGCACAGCGACCCGGCACCGATGTAATGCTATTAAACGCCATTATGCAGCAGATCATTAAAAATGATTGGCATGACTTAGACTACATTCAACAACGTGTTGAAGGTTACAGCCAGCTGTTTGATGAGGTCATGAGCGACAATTACAACCCAGACAATGCTGCAGCCATTACTGGCGTAGCCGCAGCTGACATTATTGAGCTTGCTCGCCTGATTGGCACCGCTAACAAGACTGCGGTCTATTATGCCATGGGGATCACGCAGCATACCTCAGGTCACGACAACGTAACGGCGATTTCAAACTTGCAGCTATTGTGTGGCAACTTGGGCGTAAAAGGTGCGGGCATCAATCCGCTACGTGGCCAAAGTAATGTACAGGGCGCTTGTGATATGGCGGCGCTGCCTAATTACTTCCCGGGCTATCAGCAACTCGACGATCCCTTGGTTCAAATGCGCTTTAGAGAAGCGTGGGGCAAAGCAGACTTATCAGCAGAAACTGGCCTTGCAGCCACCGAAATGATGCATGCACTAACCCACGGCGAGCTAAAAGCCATGTACATTATGGGCGAAAACCCAGTGCTGAGCGATCCGGATCAAAAGCATGTTCTAACCGGTTTAAACTCAGCTGAATTTGTTGTGGTGCAAGATATCTTTTTAACCGAAACCGCCGCACTGGCTGACGTAGTCCTTCCAGCGGCAACCTCGGCAGAAAAGCTGGGCCACTTTACCAATACTGAGCGCCGAGTGCAGCAGTTACTACCGGCAGTGACCCCACCGGGGCAGGCAAAAAATGATTGGCAAATTATTCAACTCATTGCTAATCAAATGGGTGATAACTGGCAATATGAGTCTGAAAAACAGATCTGGCATGAAATAACTCAAGTTACGCCGCAGTACCGTGGAATTACTTGGGAGGTAATAGACAGCCAAACCATTAATGGTCGCCAAGGGATACAATGGCCTTGCCCAACAGAAGACCATCCTGGTACGCCAATATTACACAGCAAGCAGTTTACGCATGGCAAGGG
This sequence comes from Shewanella youngdeokensis, assembly GCF_033180165.1. GTDB lineage: Bacteria > Pseudomonadota > Gammaproteobacteria > Enterobacterales > Shewanellaceae > Shewanella > Shewanella youngdeokensis. The sequence continues at coordinate 556,166 of NZ_CP136522.1, read as the reverse complement.
TTATATGCGCCCAGTGCAATACAGACTGCCCGCTGAAATGCCGTGTGCACAATACCCGCTAACGCTATCAACTGGCCGATTGTTAGAACAGTTCCATACCGGCACGCTAACGCGTAAAACCCCTGGGCTTAATGAGCTGGGCGCGGCAAAAGTTATGATCTCGGTATTTGATGCTGAGCAGCTGCAAATTAATAATGGCGATATGATTAGGCTATCGACCCGCCGTGGTGAAATAGAAATGACCGCCTTTGTGACAAAAAGAGCACAAGCTGGAGTGATATTCTTACCGTTCCATTTTGCTGAGTCTGCCGCTAATAAGCTGACCAACAATGTGCTAGATCCGGTGGCTAAAATTCCAGAATTTAAAGTCTGCGCCGTAAAAGTAGAAAAAGTGCAGGCTACAGAGCCCGCCTAACGCCTTAACTATGCAATCAATCACCTTGAATAAGGCGCTTGATAGTAATTAACTAGCCGCAGCTAACCACTGCGGCTTTTTTGTAGCTAAGGTTTTGTTAACCAACAATAAGCGACAAAAGCGCGCCGGTTACCCCAAAACTTGCCACTAAAATAAACAGATTCGGCTTAAATATTTTAAACAGTGCAAAACCAAGTACCACCAGCGCCATATCTATTGAGGACAATACCGCATGGGTAAAAATAGGCTGATAAAACGCCGCTAACAATAAGCCCACCACACACGCATTCACCCCCGCGATCGCGGCGGTCACTTTAGGCTGGCTACTGATCATATGCCAACTTTTAAGCGCGACTAACATCAACAACAACCCCGGGAGAAATATCGCCAACGTTGCCACCAACGCGCCAATTAGCGGTTGGACTAACCAGACCTCAGCCCCAAGAAAGGCCGCAAGTGCAAACATCGGCCCGGGCACCGCCTGCGCCAAGGCGTAACCTGTTAAAAACTGGTCGTGGTTAATGGCATCGCCCACACTCGATTGCAACAAAGGCAGTACCACATGCCCGCCGCCAAACACCATGCTACCGACCTGATAAAACTGACTAAATAACTGAGTTAAGGTGTTTATGCCGACAGGCTCTGACATCCCAATGGCCACCAACGAAGCGGTAAGTAAGCCTGCAAACACACACAACCCAAAAAAGTTAACTGCAATGGGCTCTCGTTTGTGGCTAGAAATAGCCTGCTCTTGCTCGCGGCCATGCTGCTCAGTCGATTCTTCAGCCGTGTTCAAGTACAAGCGCCCCACCATGGCCGCTATAATAAGGAGTAAAAATTGCAGCGCCATTAATGGTTGTAGCAACATCACCACGCAGCTAAACACCATTAATAATTGGGCTGGTTTTCGTTGGCAAAATTGCTTAAACATGATTTGTATCGCATCGGCAACCACAACCACCGCGAGCAACTTAAAGCCGTGGATCACACCTTGAGCAAGCGGATAATTTAGCCATTGGCTGCTGGTTACCGCTAATAAAAATAGTAAAACAAATGAAGGAGACGTAAAACCAATAAACGCAGTAATCCCCCCAATAAACCGCCCCGGTGGTAACCAATCGCAAACCCTACCTGACTGGAACCTGGGCCGGGCAAAAACTGGCTTAACGCAACAAGGCTGGCATAATGTTTATCATCGAGCCATTGCAGCTCTTGCACAAAAACTTGTCTAAAGTAACCAATATGGGCAGCAGGCCCACCAAATGACACTAAACCCAACGCCAGAAAACGAATAAATATCTGTAACATGGCCTACTTCCTGTAGTAAATGTTGTTCAATGTTATAACACCAATAAGACGCTGCCATGTCAGCCTAACGGCAGTCGTTATTCCACTAGGTTAGTCGAGCCGTAGTTGATTAAAGTCGGCCCGTTTTATTCGACTGCCAAGCTGCGCTTCAAGCCAGCGGGTTGCGTCAACTGCAGTGGTGCGGTAAGTGGTTAACTTACCACCGTAAAGCGTGAGCAGGTGCGGGTGAGTAGGGCAAATTTGCTGCAAGGTGTCGCGCGGGCGATCAAATGCATTACCTTGCTGTTTAGGTAATACTCTAACGCCACAAAAGGTATCAAGAAGGCGTGACCGCAATGCGTCAACGCCACCTAAAACCGGAAAGTAATGGGCATAAATACCCAGTAAATAATCGACTTCCGCCGCCGTGGGGCTGGGCTGCTCCCCAAGGCTTTTGAGTACAACTTCGGTGGTGCCAATCAAAGTTTTACCTTGCCACGGCATAACAAAAATCACCCGCTGATCAACATGTGACTCTAGGTATAAAATGCCATCATTGTTGGCAATATCGAGCAATAAATGACTGCCCTGCACCCACTCAATGGGTACAGGCTCAATGGCGGGAGTCACGCATTCTAATACCTGATTAACCCAAGGCCCAGCAGCATTAACCACAGCTAGCGCCTTAACCGCATGCGGTTGACCTTGCTGTTGGTAGCGCACAATACAGTGCTGGGGTTGATGCTCTATTTGCGTGCAGCTGGCTTGTTCAACAATCTTAGCACCCAGACTGCGAGCGCTGTTAGCCACGGCTTTGGTCAGTAGTTGGTCGTCGGTTTGCGCATCCCAATATTGGTATAGCGCCTTTAACCCCTTAAGCTTAAGGCCTTTAATTTTGCTCCAATACACTGCCGGCACTGCGCGAAATTGCCCCAAAGTATCTCCCGCACTCAATAGGGCATACAAGCTTAACCCTGCTCTAATAGTGATGGCGCAGCGGCGACTATCGGCATAAACCGGTATATAAAACGGCACAGGCTTAACCAGCGAAGGAGCCAGTTTTAATAAGATACGGCGCTCGGCAAGTGACTGCTTAACTAACGACAACTGCCCTGTTTCAAGGTAACGTAACCCACCATGAATCAGCTTGCTGGAGTTTGCCGACGTTTGGCCAGCGACAACTCCTTTTTCCAATAACATAACGCTGTAACCCGCAGCAGCCGCGCATTGCGCAATACCAATGCCGTTAATACCGCCACCCACGATAACCAAATCCATCGTTGTCATGCTGCCCCCTTCGCCACACTGTGGCGCCGCCCTGTATATTGGTACTGCTTAGTGATACAGCTCAGCCATATTTAACTTAATGATAGTGACTAACGGCTAATGTTTAGTTTTAATTTTAATTACTTTGATTGCGAAAGGTCTGCGTAAATATCGTCGCAAAGCATTTTTAACTGCTGCAATTTTGCCGCCGAGCTACGCAATTGACACAGCATTTGCTCAGGCACTTTTTCCGCTTCCTGCTTTAGTGTTATTGCCGCCTCGGTGAGGTTAATCACTCGCACTCTTTCATCTAAATCACTGCGACCTCTCATTACTAAGCCTTTAGTTTCTAAACGTTTAAGCAGTGGCGTGAGCGTGCCTGAATCGAGGTGCAATGCAGCCCCAATATCTTTAACGTTAATACCATCATTTTGCCATAACACCATCATGGCTAAATATTGTGGGTAGGTTAGATCTAATCTTTCTAACAACGGCCTGTAGGCTCTAATCATTGCATTGGTGGCGCTATACAGCGAAAAGCACACCTGATTATCAAGACACAATAAGTCGGGGTTTTTCTCGTTAGACATGGTTGAAACCTTTTTAAACTTAATTGCGCACAATATACTTGCGTTAAACACAAATATCGAGTTAAACTTTAACGCAATTAGATTGCGCACAACTTAAATTAAAGGGATAACCGATGAAAGCTATTTACCAAACCACTGCAAACGCAACTGCCGGACGTAACGGTGTGGCAAAAACAGAAGATGGGCTACTGAACGTCAATCTTGGTTACCCAAAAGAGATGGGCGGTGCAGGTACAGCCACCAACCCTGAACAACTTTTTGCAGCCGGTTACGCTGCATGCTTTTCAAATGCTATTTTACATGTCGCCCGTGAAAAAAAGATTGCCATCAAAACAGCTCCTGTTAGTGCAACCATTGGTATAGGTGCTAACTCTGCAGGCGGATTTGCATTATCAGCAGCATTGGCGATTGAACTCGATTTACCACAAGAGGACGCTGTGGCGTTAGTTAATACGGCGCACCAAGTTTGCCCATATTCAAATGCAGTGCGTAACAACATTGACGTACAACTGACAGTAAATAACCTGCCACTATAACGGTAGCAACAATAGGGTCACTGGCGTATAGCTGGTGACCCTATTGTCATTACAAGCTATAGTCCGGTGTCATGCACCACCTCATTTTTACGCTGCAACTTAACTAGCAGTAACCTCCCCTCAAAAACAAACACTCTTCAGAACATTTTGCCCATCAAGGGTAGAAATATTAATCCAACAAAATAGTAGAAATTTGCAGCAGATCTCAGAAGTGATTGATTCGATAACCCGCCAACATATTTGACAGATTAATTTATTAATTTGTAGCCATTTTAGTACAGTGATAACAACTAAATTGATCCATGATTACTCCATAAGGAGTTCATATGACTCACTATATTTTACTCTTAGTTACCCTGGTGTTTTCCAGCTTTTCGCTGCCAACTCTTGCCACGCCAGCGTCTACTCCGCCCGTAACCAGCGCCACAGCAGGGCAACCCATTACGTGGCATTACACTAATGAACAAGGCGAGCTTAAAGTTAAGTTATACTTCTTTTGGTCTAAAACCTGCCCCCACTGTAAAGAAGCCCACCCGTTTATTGACAGCTTGCCAAAACGTTACCCTTGGATAGAGCTAGAAACCCACTTAATTACCGACCCAGGTACCATGGCAATTTGGCTAAACGTGGCCAAACAAACGGGTACAGAGGCGGGCACCGTGCCCTACTTTGCCAGCGGCAACAAAACGGTAATGGGTTACAGCAGCCAAGCAGTGACAGGTGAGTTTTTAGTGAGTCGATTAAAAGCCTACTACCGCTCTGTTGGAGGCACATTATCAGCCGACAATCACGATGATTACCCCACAAAAACTAGCGCTAAGCCCGGGGCATTTTTTGAAACCTGTAGCAAGTCAAGTAGCGCTGGTACCTGTGATATTGACCTTGGAAGCATCAGCACCACCACGTCAGATGTACAACCGGTTGAATTACCCTTAATTGGCATTGTGCACCCAGAGGAAATGTCGCTGCCGCTGCTAACCATAGTGCTAGCGGGTGTGGATGCCTTTAATCCCTGTGCCTTTTTTGTGTTGTTGTTTTTATTATCAATTATGGTTAACGCTAAAAGCCGCACTCGAATGCTGATAGTGGGCGGCATTTTTGTGTTCTTCTCCGGCCTGATTTACTTCATCTTTATGAGCGCTTGGTTAAACATTTTTCAACTGCTTGGCGCAGGCAGTGATGGCGGCTGGATTATTCTTGGTGCGGGAATACTGGCGCTATTGGCCGGAGCTGTAAATATTAAAGACTACTTCTTTACTAAAGGAGAGGTTACGTTGTCGATGTCAGCCGAAAACCGTACCGGGCTTATCAAGCGCATGGGTAAACTCACCAGTGCCAGTAGTATGACAGCAATGATTGCCGGCACCGTCGTGTTGTCTATTTTGGCAAATGCTTATGAGCTACTTTGTACAGCGGGCTTTCCGATGATTTACACCAGTGTACTTGCTATGCACGAGTTACCAACAATGGAGCGTTACCTGTATTTAGCGTTTTATAATGTGGTTTACGTGATCCCACTGGCAATGATTGTAATCGCCTTTAGCGTGTCACTGGGCAAACGTAAGTTAACAGAAAAAGAGGGGCAAACCTTAAAATTGATGTCGGGCATTATGATGGTTGGGCTCGGCGGTATGTTAGCTATTGACCCCACCGCATTGCAAAATGTGGTACTGGCGATTGGGTTAATTTTAAGCTCTATTACACTAACGTTTATTATCACGCTAGTCCGTAAAGCGATAGAAAAAAACAAAGCCAAATAAAAAACTTACATACATAAAACTCGGCGCAACAAAAGTAACAATAATGCAAAAATCGCACTAAAGTCATGCTCAGTTGCGCCGATACAGTACTCAATGCTCAGTCGTTAATACGCATAATTCAACCCAATGCCGAGGCAATTTATGTCTGTAACATTATCAACACCCAACCTAGAGCCTAATATGAGTCATGGCAGCGTTGGCGTAAAAGTGGCGCAAATGTCAAAAGACCAGCAAAAACTTGAGGGCGAAATAGCACTGAAGCTAATAGAGTCTGCTATGCCTGCACCGTTGCCGACGGGTAACGCTGGACATATTATTTGCACCAAAGCTTAAGCCATTACATAAAGGCTGCGATTTACAGCCATAAAAAAAGCCAGAATCAACTGGCTTTTTTTTTGCTTTAAAGCTAGACACTTAGGCAGCTTCTGACTCATCTACGTTATGACGAATGAGGTAATCAAACGCGCCAAGTGATGCTGTTGCGCCACTGCCCATGGCAATAATAATTTGTTTATAAGCTGAGTTGGTCACATCGCCCGCCGCAAATACACCTGCAACCGAGGTTTCGCCTTTAGCGTCGACAATAATTTCACCCCGCGCTGTCATATCGATTGTATCTGTTAGCCACTCTGAATTGGGCACTAAACCAATTTGTACAAAAATTCCGGCTAGCTCAACATGGTGGCTGTCGCCCGTGGCTCGATTGGTATAATTAAGGCCAGTTACTTTTTTGCCATCACCGGTGACTTCGGTCGTCATTGCTTGTGTGATGATCTCAATATTGGCCATCGATTTAGCTTTACGTTGCAACACCTCATCAGCCCGCAATGAGCTATCAAACTCAAGCACAGTGACATGTTCAACAATATTGGCTAAATCAATTGCGGCTTCAATCCCCGAGTTACCGCCGCCAATCACTGCGACTCGCTTACCTTTAAACAGTGGGCCGTCGCAATGTGGGCAATAAGCAACGCCGCTACCACGGTATTGCTGCTCACCGGGTACGTTCATTTCACGCCAGCGCGCCCCAGTTGCGAGTAGTATAGTTTTACTACGTAGCACTGCGCCGCTTTCAAGGCTTAATTCAAATAACTCACCAGATTTAAGGCTTAATGCGCGCTGATTATCCATAATATCAACGTCATATTCATGTACATGCGCTTCTAGGTTAGCCACCAATTTGGGCCCTTCAGTGGCTTTAACAGAGATAAAGTTTTCAATCCCGACGGTTTCGGCAACTTGCCCACCAAACTTGTCTGCCACAATACCGGTGCGTAGCCCTTTGCGCGCTGCATAAACTGCGGCCGATGCGCCAGCAGGCCCACCCCCAACTACGAGTACATCAAAGGCTTCCTTTTCATTAAGTTGCTCGGCTTTTCTGCCCGCTGCGTTAACGTCGAGTTTATTAAGAATTTCAACGGTACTGATCGCGCCCATAGAGAACTGCTCACCATTGAGGTACACCGACGGCACAGCCATAACATTACGCTCATTCACCTCATCTTGGAATAATGAGCCATCTATCATCACGTTAGTAATATTAGGATTAATTGCCGCCATCATATTAATGGCTTGCACGACTTCTGGGCAGGTTTGGCAGCTCAGTGAAACATAGGTTTCGAAACGGTATTGACCCGGTAACTGACGAATTTGCTCTATCACCTCAGCGTCGAGCTTAATTGGGTGGCCACCACTGTGCAGCAATGCCAATACTAGTGAGGTAAATTCATGCCCCATTGGTAAACCTGCAAAGGTAATGTTACTCGCCAATTGCGGATTAATTACCGACATTGACGGGGTACGCTCACCACGGGTTTCGACAACCGAAATAAGTGCTGATAAACCATTAATGTCGGCAGCAAGCGATTTTAGCTCTTGCGACTTGGCGCTGTCATCTGCAGACACAACAAGCTCAACTGGGTGTTTGAGATTCTGCAAATAAGTATTCAGTTGATTCTTTACGTTGCTATCTAACATGGTGACTCCTAATTTTTCAAAGCGTTACGCATCAAAAAAGCACTCTGTCATAGAGGCTATTGCTACAAAAATAAATAGTGATGATAAAAAGAAAATGTAACGGCACGCTTGTTTGTAAAAAATGGTCAGCGTGGATTCTGGGAGCCAGCGCCGACCAAGGTGTAGTAATACAGATGATGTTAACGGTACTGCGCTAGATAACCTGCTTGAGTCTCGGCACTCATAAAAATGCGGCTATCTAGAGTGTTACTCTCTTGGTAAGTTAAATTTTACCAACTAGGTCAATTGATGGCGCTAGCGTGTCTGCACCTGGTTGCCATGCAGCTGGGCAAACTTCGCCGTCATGAGTAGCAACATACTGAGCAGCTTGAATTTTACGTACTAATTCAGCAGCGCTACGACCAATACCTAGGTCATGTACTTCAGCAACTTTGATTTCGCCTTCTGGGTTGATAACAAATGTGCCGCGTAACGCTAGGCCGTCTTCTTCAATCATCACACCAAAGTTACGTGTAATAGCGCCTGTTGGGTCACCAATCATTGGGTATTGAATTTTACCAATAGTGTCTGAGCTTGCATGCCATGCTTTATGGGTGAAGTGGGTGTCAGTTGATACTGAGTAAACTTCAACGCCCATTGCTTGTAATTGCTCGTAATGGTCAGCCATATCGCCAAGCTCTGTTGGACAAACAAAGGTGAAATCTGCTGGGTAGAAGAAAACCACTGACCACTTACCTAATAGATCTTGCTCAGTCACAGGGTGGAAATCACCGTTGTGAAACGCAGTTGCTGAAAATGGCTTGATTGTAGAGTTGATAATTGACTGATTCATGTGAAGCTCCATTCAAAAAATTAAGATTTAATTTTATATTCAACAAACTGAGATGAGAGAGGGTGAGGCTCTGTAGCGCTAGTTTGTTTTCGATGGAGCAATATTAACGAAGCCGCTAAATTTATGATAACGGATAAAACCTATCATCCTAATCTATTTTTCCGAACAGACCAATTTCCGAGCATTTAATTACAGCAAACCATAAAGACTTAGTTGATGCCAGTATCTAATACTCAATCTCTCACTGTAACTTAGCTTCAGCCGCGGCGCAGACAATTAGCAAATACAGCCATAACGAACAACGCCGCTTAACTCAATAAAAATTCGGTTATAACCACAGTAAAACCCTGCCACTTTAATAAGCCACTATCAACTTAAGTCACTAGGAAACTTTGCGAATAAATAGCGCCACCAACCCCGAATGTAAAATTTGTAACAAGCACAAACTTTATTAACAACTTTAACAAGGTTAAATTCGTTAAATACCCAGCAATTGCAACACCTCTAATTAAGATTCGTTTACAGGTCAAATTACCTCCTATTCACAAACGATTAGTCGCCTAAAAACCACTCACACTCATAGCCATAAATTTAGCAATGCATTAGCTACAAACCAACGCAAACTCCTACCACCAGTGCGCACAAGTAAAACAACGCCCTGACTTGACTTAATGTTAGCCGCCACTTTAGCGCAATAAAGCGAGCACAAAAGCCGCAACACTAAAACACTACAACTTAGTTCAAGGAGTGATCGCCAACACCAACATGTTAAGCACAACACCAAAGCGCAACATTCAAGTATTTACAAACGACAATAAAAACAGCTATAAGAAATACCGCTTTTAACATTTAAATTTTCACAACAAAGCAATGATTCATTGCTGTACAGTTTTGGGATTAACTGCTGCCGATAGATTTTCGATTAGATTCAAGCTTGAGATCCCCAAAATGTATTGGGCTGACGGTGTATAGATTAATGGCGTTAAAGCGGTGGAAAAACCTGCTAAGATCGACATGGTTTTTTCGTTAGGTGTGATTCAAGTGAGTTTGCCACATTCAGTAAAGCCCAGTGATGCTTTAATAAGGATATGATGTGATAGTTAAATATATAAAGTGCGACGTAAAAGCTACTGCAATGGATTGGTTCAGCAAGGGGCAAGAGTGCTGGCAACAAACCGCATTAAGCGATGGCTTTATGGTACAAACTGGAGGCTGGGACAAGACACAAGCGGTAATTTTAGCGCTATGGGATAACATGGATTCTGTGCAGGCGTTTATGCAAGGGGCGCACGATCCGATAGCAGCACAAGCCAGCCAACAAGATCATTACCTGCAGTTGCGGGTTGAGTATTTTAACCCTCTTGAGTACGTGGCAGGAAGACAAGTTAGCAACACTTCGCCCGCTGTCAGCGTGACTCACTTGGCCAATGCGATAACCCAAGCTATAGCGTTTCAAACCTTTCAATACTCAGTGCCGGTAATAAATCAAGCACAATGGGTCAGCCAGCAACAACGCCATTGGCAGCATGTTGCGGCTAATTTTACCGGCTTTTTGGGCTGGCAACTGATGCAGTCTAATAAACGATCCGAACAGTTGTTGGTGATCAGTACTTGGGCCAGCTTTTCCGAGCAACAGTATTACCAAACCCACAGTTGCTCGCTAACACTGACTTCCGAGCAAAGGTTATTCGATAGCATTAACAGCCACAGCGTTAAAGTAACGCCACAGTGGCGGGTAACCGCAGACTCGTTACTGCCAAATATCGAAACGTGTTAGCGAGCGCCCCAGCTGAAAATCCAGCTTTTGCGACAACGTTTGGGCGTGATTTTTTAACGCACTAGCACTAATATCACGGCGGGACTTGCCAGCAACGACAACCCAGTTAGCACTACCTGTAAGGCACGCTCTAACCTCAACAAAGTACTGCTCTAGATATGCCAACAGCTCACGGTTCTTGCTGTGCTCTTTCCAGCAATTTAGCACTAAATAACCATCGGCTTTGATCATTGCAGCGCATTGAGCAATGAAGGTTTCACTCACTTGCGCGGCATCGACACCATCGGCACTGTATATGTCGGTAAAAATCACATCAACACGCTTGTGATCGCCACTGGCCAGAAAATGAGTCGCGTCTTGATTGATCACTTTAAGTTTTTTACTCAGGGGCAATTGAAAGTACCGCTTAGCAATTGCGATCACCTCAGATCTAAGCTCTACCGCGGTGAGCTTGATACCAGCATCGAAGTGACGTAACGCATGGATAAGGCCCCCACCACCTAAGCCAAGCACAATTGCGCTTTTTGGCTGGCTATACAACAACACCAATAACATTGCCTGTACGTATGTGTGCTGCGGAATATGCGGCTCAGCTTTAAGTAACTTACTTTGCTCGTCGTTTTCGGCAAAGGCTAAAATTCGCGACTCTTTATCATCTAAGACAATAAGCGGCCCATATTCATCTTCTGTTTGGTGTAATACTTGGTAGTCTGACATGCGTTCCCCTTCAATAAGCGCGCTATTATGCGTTAAATTCATCGCTAATAATATGCCCTGCCACAGCTGTCAGTGCCGAGTTTGCAGTCGGTGTAAGCCCATTATAATTACAACAGCCTCGTTACACCCTCACGACAGCCACCCACCAAGCCGTACATTGATAGAAGCTTGCTTGCAAACCACCATGAATACACAACATTGACGCCAAAAAACCAACTCCACTATGGGATCGCGATCGCATTAAGACTCGCTGCGATCAATACAATCGTCAGCCAGCTTTAATCACATAAATCACATAATGAAAAAGAAAATTTCAACACTCGCGTTAACCGCACTACTCTCGAGCCAACTGAGCGGTTGTATGGGGCAAATGGGGCTCAGCGCCATGGTCACTAAAGCCAATTTAACGGCCGTAGACAATCGCTACGCTCGTGCCGGCCTATTTGCTTTGATGAGTCCGGTTTATGGTGTTGCCAGCACTGCAGATCTATTTATCATCAATAGTATTGAGTTTTGGACCGGCACTAACCCAGTTACGGGTAAGTCTCCCGCCGTAGTAGATATGCCTGTTGAGGCTATTTTTAAAGTTAACCCACATCTAGACAAAGAGTTAACTAAAGCGCCACTGCCTGAGATTAAGCTGACCCAAGCTACCATTGAAGCGCAAGATAGCAATACTGTGCTAATGACCCTGTCTTTTGCCGACGGTACTCAGCAAATTATGTCGGGCAATAAACAAGGTAAACATGTCGATTTTTATTTAGATGCAGTATTTATTGCTCGAGTCAGCCTAGATGAGCTAGCGGATTATCAAGCGGGATAATATGTTGCCGCTATTTTTAGGGCATAAACCAGAGGCGAGCTTGGTCGCCTCTTGCGTATTGTATCGTCGTGTGACTCAAAAAAGCTAAATTCACTTTAACGCTTGCTGAAAAAAAGCAACGGCTTTTAAATACATTTGTAATGCGATCGCAGGATCGTAGCGCTCACCTTCATCACGCATAAAGGCGTGCTGCGCATTCACCTCAAGCCAGCTAAAATTACGTGCAGAGGCTTCCAATTTTGCGTAAATAAGTTTACGTCCTTCACTCGATACGTGTGGATCTTGCTTGCCAAATACCAGCATCAGCTCAGCGGTAATATCGGCCGTACGGCTAAGCGAGTCATTACCAGGCTGGCAAGGTAATGTATTAGAGTGGATATCGGTGGGGTATAAACAAAAAGCCCCTAAAATATCTGGGTTAAGCGCAGCGCGATAAGCTAAATGCCCACCAATACACACTCCCATACTACCGAGTTGACTGGTGCAAAAGCTAAGGCTACGGGCAAAATCGACTAAGGCTTCGGTGTCACTATCATGGTGTTCTAACGGCTTAGTAAACTTGTCGCTATTGCCCTTATCTTTACCGACATCATCGTAGGCTAACACAGTACCCGGCGGGTTGAGCTCATGAAACACTTCAGGCACAAGCACCACAAAGCCATGGCCAGCCAAAATCGCGGCAGCGCGAGCAATTGGGGCGGTTTGCTGAAATATTTCAGAATAAAAGATAATGGTTGCGTACTGGCCTTCGGTATCGGGGCGATACAGGTAAGTGCGCATCGTGCCAGATTTGGTTGGAATGTCGTGAGTTTCTTGAGTGATGACCATCGGCGTATCTTTCCTTAGATGCAGAGGTAAACCTAGCAGCGATCGCTGCACTTAACTTTACTTTTTCACTTATTCAAGAGTTAGATTAGAACAACTGCCGGCAATAAACCACCACGAGCAGACTTGGCAAAAGTGAGCACTAAAAAATATACCAAGCCTACAAGGGTGTTAAAACGGCTATTTAGAACAGTTCATTCGGGCATTTTTCGCCCGCAACTAACTGCTTAATATTGGTTAATGTGGTGCTAGCAATCGCGTTTAGTGCCTCTTCAGTTAAAAAAGCTTGGTGACCGGTGAAAATAACATTGTGGCAGGCAGATAAGCGTCTAAACACGTCATCTTGGATCATCTCGCTCGACTTATCTTCAAAAAATAGCTCTTTTTCGTTTTCGTAAACATCTAAACCTAATGAGCCTAACTGGCCAGTTTTTAGCGCTTCCATGGCGTCAATGGCATTTAGCAGGCCACCGCGACTAGTGTTAATAACCATTACGCCCGGTTTCATTTTTGCAAAGCTGTTTTGGCTCAATAAGTGATGATTATCAGCCATTAAAGGGCAGTGTAGACTAATGACATCACAGCGAGGGTATAGCTCATCGAGCGTCAAGTATTCAACGCCTAAATCTCTCACCGCCTGGCTTGGGTATGGGTCGTGAGCAATAACTTTACAACCAAAACCTTGCAGTATTTTTATGGTTGCAAAACCGATTTTACCGGTACCAATAACCCCAACGGTACGCCCGTGCATATTAAAACCCACTAAGCCTTCAAGTGAAAAGTTAGCATCGCGGGTACGCTGGTAAGCTTTATGCACTTTACGGTTTAGCGTAAGCATTAACGCAACCGTATGCTCAGCGACTGACTCTGGTGAATAAGCAGGTACGTTTACCACTTTCATCCCAAGACGTTCGGCCGCTTCGAGTCCGACATTGTTAAAACCAGCGCAGCGCATTGCAATAATCTTAGTACCGCCTTTGGCCAGCTCAACCAGCACCTCTTCACACAGTGAGTCATTAACAAATGCGCAAATAACTTCAAAACCTACCGCCAGCTTTACTGTTTGCATGCATAAGCGATAATCAAAATATTCAATGTCAGCACCAAACGCTTTATTGGTACGATCAAAATGCTGCATATCGTAATGCTTGGCGCTAAAAAAACCGATTTTCATTGCTGAACCTTATCCGAAATAAGTACATATTATACAGATGAGTTTATGAGATATTGGGAGGTTTGTCTTGGTTGGCGCTAAATCGTAGGCAAAATAAAAGCGAGCCCCTGACAGCTCGCTTACCGGCATAATCATATTTAATCGCTGACTGAGGACAACGCCACGACAAATAATTAGCTTAAATAAACCCATATCAATGTGGTTTATCCTATTGATTAACGCTAGTAACAATACGTTATCACTATCCCTAAAGGAGTATTGCTCGCCCGATCACATTTATTAACGCTATAGTGATTTTTACTGCACAAATACAACAACATGGTATGCGCTTCACGTTTTAATGAATACGCTGTGGTAAATCTAAGCTTACCTTTTAAGAAATTACTGATAAGATTTGCCCATTCAGTTAGGAACACGTAATTCACTATGGCTAAAAAAGCACTTACCGAGAAACAGTTTTGGGCCCAACGGCTAACCAAAACCGCATTACGCGCGATCCACATTTTAGGCATCACTGGTGCGGGTGGCGGTATTTTAATGCACGTTCCACAAGAGCAATGGCTTGTATATTGGATTATGGCCATGACTACTGGTGCAACGTTAATGCTATGGGAAGTCACTAGAGATTGGCGCTGGCTGATTCAGTTAAAAGGCGTATTAACGCTCGTAAAACTGGCCATTTTGTGCCTGTTTATTCCTTTAGCAGCTTACAAGCCTGAATTACTGATCACAGTGGTGATATTGTCAGTAGTGGTTTCACACGGGCCATCAGGCCTTAGACACTTTTCAATTGTACATGGACGCCGAATTGATGGAAAAAAAGAAGTTAAAGGCTAATACCTCACCACTCATTAGTCAGTTTTCAGCATTAAAAGATCATATTTCAGCGTCGAGCAAGGTGCTCGATCTGGCCTGCGGAACCGGCCGTAATGGTCATTGGTTTGCGCAGCAAGGTTGCCATGTCACCTATTTAGATCGCGATCTAAGCCGACTTGATCTCTGCCCAAACCCCGCCAATGCCGAGCTGTTACAGTGGGATCTAGAAACCTCAAACCCACCAACATTGCCTGAAAACCAATATGATGTGGTGTTGGTGTTTCATTACTTACACCGACCATTATTCTCTCAAATAATCAAAGCGATCAAACCCGGTGGCTTGATAATTTACGAAACGTTTACCCACCAGCAGGCCACAATAGGCCGGCCAAGCAACCCTGATTTTTTATTAACCGACGGCGAGTTAAAAGCGATATTTGCTAACTGGCACTGCCTACATTATTCTGAAGGCCTGCAGGGTGAATTACCCAATGCAAGTTACAAGGCGCAAATGATTGCTCAAAAGCCCCAGTAAACAACAGCTAAAGGATTAGTCGTTATCTATGTTTCCATACCCAGAGCACTATCGCGTTGCCGCACCACCGATAATCACCGCCTCCATGGTGGTATGGTCTTTATTAAGTCGTTTAGTATTTGGAGATGCCAGCAGCTTTAGTCTTTATCCATTATTGACGCTGTTTCCCTTGGTGTTATTTATCCACTTTATGCTCATTTGGGAAGGTAAAAGCATCGGCAGGCTCGATCATGCCTTTTATGCGCTTATACATGGCGCGCTAGCGTTTGTGGTTTGGACTTTCTGTATCATGCATGTCAACGGGCGAGGCTTTTCGTAACCATAGCGACCCTCTTAGCCACATTGCCAGAGCGGTATTGTTTAATACCGCTACCACAAACCCATCTGTCACCCAACAACAAAGCTAAACTGATGTGATAAGCCATACTCAATATCATTGGTAAAGTAAGCTAAAACAACGATTGTGTGTTGAGAAATACAGCGTGAGTGGTCAAAATTACTAGAATCTACTTGCATGAAGAACAACCAAAGAGGTATCTTTGCCGCGCATTTTACTTAAGGCTTTATTATGACTGACTTCGTATACTCACCACCGACCACACCTTGGCTCGATGTTTTACACCAAGACAACGATATCATGGTGCTAAACAAGCCCTCTGGCTTGCTGTCTGTTCCAGGTCGCGCCCCAGCTCATAATGATAGTATTTACAGCCGCGTATTAGCCCAATACCCAGAGGCAAAAATTGTACATCGCCTCGATATGGCCACCTCAGGGGTGATTATTGTGGCTCTGCTACGCACTGCAGAATCGGAATTAAAGCGTCAATTTAGAGACCGAGAAACCGAAAAGACTTATTACGCCCGTGTTGCTGGCCATGTAAAAGCCGACAGTGGTACCGTCAACCTGCCGTTAATCTGTGATTGGCCAAACCGCCCCAAACAAAAGGTTGACCATCAAATAGGTAAAGCATCCCAAACCCATTATGATGTTGTGAGCCGCGCTAAGCGTTCAACTTTAGTGAAACTCACACCAATTACAGGCCGCTCGCACCAATTACGTGTACACATGATGGCGTTAGGGCACCCTATTTTAGGTGATAACTTTTATGCTGATCCACTGGCAAAACGTCTAGCACCGCGTTTATTATTGCATGCACAGTCGATTACAATTACCCATCCATATACCAAAGAAAGAATCACCTTTAGCTGCGACACTCCATTTATGGATGCCGAGCAAGAACAGTAATTTCTACTTAAAACACATTACAGCTAGATTATCACCATTAAAATACGTAGATTACTGATAAGTCCCTTAAGTAATAGACGTATTTATAATGGAAACTGCATTTCAAAGAGATTCACTCGACAATCAAATCCTGTCTGCATTAATGCAAGAAGCGCGCACACCGTTTGCAGAGTTGGCCAAACGGTTTGGTGTAAGCGCAGGGACAATTCATGTCCGCGTCGAAAAAATGAAACAAGCTGGCATTATCACAGGGGCGCAAATTACCGTAAATCCCAAAGCATTAGGTTACGATGTTTGCTGCTTTATCGGGATTAATTTAAAAAGTGCCGGCGACTACCCTGCCGCCATCGCGAAATTAAATGCTCTTGAGGAAGTCGTAGAAGCGTATTACACCACCGGAAACTACAGTGTATTTGTTAAAGTTATGTGCCAATCAATTGATGGATTACAGCACGTGCTAATAAATCGAATTCAGTCAATCGATGAGATACAATCAACAGAAACGCTCATTAGCTTACAAAACCCTATTGTAAGAGCCGTAAAACCATAGAACAAACAAAAACCCCCTCCTGCTATAAACACGTCTTTTCATCTGGAACTGTTAACTATGTTACACCTTTGTGATAAAACACATAGGCGTAACTATTTACATAAAAAAATAATAAGCATAACTATAAATTTTTATGGCACACGACTGCCATACATTCAGTTGACAAGGAAGACGTTATGAAAACCCAACTATCAATAGCGATAGCCGCTGCGCTAGTATCTAATGCAGCAATAGCAAGCAATGATGCTATGGAAGCACCTACATATAAATCATTTGATAAAACGCAAGCCACTAACCAACAGCGTAAAGCAATTTCGGCAGCCACAGCCAGTGGCATGCCCAATCAGTACGACGCTAAACTCGGCAAAACAACCTTTAAATGGGCCAGCAAAAACCAAGCGGTTCCAGGGGTGGGAGCCTTAACGGTTGAAAACCGGACAGCCTATGCAGCGGACTATTATTTATCTCAATTAGTAGGTTCTGCAGCTAAAAATAGCATTGCGCAACCTGTATTAATCAACACTCATGATTTAGGCAATGGCCCTATTATTGCTAAATATAAACAAGAGGTTTCTGGTATTGAAGTATTCAATCGTGAATTGAATATCATGATGAATAGAGACCTTAAGCTCGTCGCTAGTTCGGGCTATCTTACGTCTCAAAGAGCAGCAAAAACTGTCTTATCGGCAATTAAAGATATTGAAGGCCAATTTGGTGAAGCTTCAAAAGCGATCAATGTTGCCTATGCTGCCATGGGTGGCGAAAGTGGTTCCTTACAGTTACAAGCCAAACCTACTTCAGATAAATATGAACATTTTGCTGTAGCTAATCTATCTAAAAATACCGTACTTGTAAGTGAGCCCCGCGCTAAAAAAGTATTTTTTGAACATAAAAATAAATTAATTGCAGCTCACTACGTTGAAATTGAAACGGGTGAATTTGATAGTCATGAATCAGAATATTTTAGCTATGTCATTGCCGCAGAAACAGGCGAGATCCTGTTTAAAAAAAATCTTACAAGCCACTCAGCTGAGTTTACATACCGTATTTATGCCGATGCCGATGGCAAGCCCTGGGACAGTCCCCATGGTAATGTCATGCCAGCTCCAGAGGGGAGCGATGTTGATGCATACCTAACTGCACCGTATTTAGAAGCACCGCTAGTCAGTTTAAGCCACGGCCCAATAAGCACGATGGATCCATGGTTAGCTGATGACGCGACCACCACCATGGGGAATAACGTTACCGCTTATGTTGATGCAATTGCGCCGCAAGGCTTTAGTAACGGTGACTACCTTGCAGAAACCACCAGCAGTTACACCTTCGATTATTCATACGACGAGAGCGAAGCTGAATACTCTGTCAACAACCGAAAAGCCGCCATTGTTAACTTGTTCTTAATGAACAACTACCTGCATGATGACTATTATGCACATGGTTTTGATGAAGCAGCTGGTAATGCACAAGCACTAAACTACGATCGCGGTGGGGTAGAAGGCGATGCGCTGAACGTAGAGGTGCAAGATTATCAAGGCTTTAACAATGCCAATATGAGTACCCCTGCTGATGGTAGCTCACCACGAATGCAAATGTTCTTATGGGAAACTACTCAAGCTGTAAACGGAGTCGATTATGGTTTAACCGCGACATCACATGGCAGCCTAGGCCTGTTTGAAAACGTTGGTTTCTCAACTTTTGGACCCGATATCTTTGATGCATCAGGGGATTTAGTCCGCCTTATAGATGATACGGATCCGATTAATGATGGCTGTGAAGCTCCGACCAATAGCGCCGATTTAGTAGGAAAAATTGCCATCATAGATCGCGGTGTTTGTAACTTTACTCAGAAAGTGATCAATGCGCAAAACGCTGGCGCTGTCGCTGTAGTGATCGCTAACAATAAAGATGGCGACGAAGTCATTAGCATGGGAGGTGAAGACGAGGCCGTTATGATCCCAAGCATGATGGTATCTGAAAACGCAGGAGCTGCTATTTATGCCCTGCTAGATGCCAGCGAAACAATATCTATTGAGATGTTCAAAAATGATCTTTCTAGAAATTTTAAAGGCAGCGCTTGGGATAACGCCATTGTCGCGCATGAATGGGGACACTACATCAGTAACCGCCTAGTCGGTAACGGTTCTGGCCTTAGCAGTAATCAAGCTAGGTCAATGGGTGAAGGTTTTGGCGATTTCCATGCCCTACTATTTGGCTCTGACGCGACTGATAATGCCGTTGCGGGTAACACCGATTATGCAGGTAAATATGGCGATACAACTTATGTAAGCAGTTTTGTTAATGGCATTCGTCAATACCCATATTCAACCAACATGGACATCAATCCATCGACTTTTGCCGATGTTGAAACCGACCCTCAAGTGCATGCTTCTGGCTCGGTTTATGCCGCAATGCTGTGGGACTCATTCATTGCGATGGTCAATGACGATCGTCATACGTTTGATGAAGCTAAGAGCCTAATGAAAACATATTTAGTCGCTAGCTATAAAATGATGCCGATGGCACCGACGTTTACAGAAGGTCGCGATGCACTTCTGGCTGCCGCTTATGCCCATGATGAGGAAGATTACAAACTGATATTAGCAGCATTCGCTCGCCGCGGTATGGGGCTAGGCGCTCAATCACCGAGTCGCTTTTCAACAGATCATACCGGTGTCGTCGAATCCTACAAAACTGAGTTATCAGCTTATTCTGTTGCAGAACATGAGTTAGACACCAACTATGAAGGGTTAACACTAGGTTACTGTTCAAGTGACAATATTTTGGATAAAGGTGAAACCGGAACAGTAGCGTTTACCATTCAAAACAGCAGTAACAGTTCGCTCACAGGGCTTAGTGGCACTGTGGTTGTAGAAAGCGAACACGATGTTACCTTTGCCAACGAAGGCAAAGTGACTTTCGATGATGTTGAAATATTCGGTACCGCGACAAGCGCTCCCCTTGAGTTTACTCTAAATGGAGCCGAGACTGGTGATGAGTTAGTCCTAAAGTTTGTTCCTGACGCCATTGATGACGTTGAAGCCGATGAGTACATGCTGTCGACCACGGTGAACTTAGACTTTGTCACTCGAGAATTAAGTGGTAACTCTCAATATGAAAACCTAGACACCCTCTCTAGATTAAACGATTTTACAGAAACCGTAATAGTCGGTGGCGATATGGCTCAAGGCACATTTGGTTTAGACCAATGGGATGCTGCTGACGGCTTTATATCAGCAACAGGTAATAGCTTCACTTCTGATGTTACATACGCAACACGCCCTGTTTCTGTTGGCTTTAACGGTGAGTTCACGATTAGTTTCTGGCACCTTTACAACTTAGAGTCCGGTTACGATGGTGCGGTAGTTGAAGTTAGCCTTAATGGTGGTGACTGGGTTGATGTCACTGACGTTGGGGCTATCTTTGAAGGTGACGGTTATACGGACATGGCACTCGAAGATACCGAAGCTGCCATTGCCTCGAGGATGACGTTCTCAGGCTTAAACTACGGCATTGAGACCATTAATTTTGGTGAAACCTTAAATGGTAACCAGGTTCAGTTCCGTTTCCGCATAGCAACCGATTCTGCGGTTGTTCCAGAGCCTGAATTTGGCTTTAATGCCGGTTGGTATATCGATGACATTACTTTTACAAATACACAAACCAGTATATTTTCAGACGTCATAGCAGGCGATATCTACGCTTGTGAAAATCGCTTACCCAATGTTATGGCAAGCGCTAATGCTGATACTGTAAAAGAGGGAGAAGATATATCTCTAACCGCAACAGCAATTGATCCAAATGCTACCGATACATTGACTTACCTCTGGGCACAGACCTCAGGTACTGCAGCGACTTTAACTTCTGTAGACGCAGCGACAGTTAGCTTTGTTGCACCGCAAGTGACTGCAGATGAAGCGCTTGAATTTACAGTAACGGTTAATGATGGCAGTGGTGATGTGGTATCGAATGTGACGGTTATCGTAACGGACATTCCGGCACCCGTCGTTACGCCAACACCAGTGGCAAAAAGGTCTGCGGGTGGCGCTACAGGTTTGCTGACTTTGTTATTACTGCCATTGGCATTAATTCGTCGTCGTAAGTAATGTGTAAACACCATTAAAAATGAGCCATAACCAAACGGTTATGGCTCATTTTTTTACGCTTAATACCCAACTTACAAGCTGATTTTTGGCCACGACTGACGTACTTCTAACCCAGTTCATAATCCATCAAGCAAAAATGAAGTCACTAAAGAATAACCAAAAGGCTCAAAACACCTTGATACCGCTAGCGCATCAACCTAACAATCGCGATAAAAGTATCGTGACAACTACATTGATACTATTTGATTTGTGACGCTAAAGGAGCGCTATAATCAATTTCAATTTCTACTAATGACAGAGCCTGACTTTTTAGTAACGCAGTGTATAAAGAGTACAAGTTCGCATTTGCTGTTATTGGAACCAACCGAAAAGTATCTTCGGCTATTTTTTCTATATGGTAATCAGTAGACAAGGACTCAACTTGAGCACTTGATACAACCACAAAACTGCCTTTTAACACGCCTGAACTCGACATATATGAATTAGTCACGAGGCTGCCTTTCACTAACGGGGCACTATTTGAGACGAATTTTTGCTGATTCAATTGATAACTATATATTTTTCCGCGAGTGGGTCCATCTTCAATAGTGACAATCGGTTTGACTCTACTCATTTGGGCTGGTGGCAAAGTTGCAGAAGCGGTGACATTTGGCGGTGTTGCATCCATAACGACTTTTGCTGGTTCCGCATTATCACTTGAGCAACCCGCAGCAAAAAGTAGCAATGTTGCTAACATAAACTTTGTCATAACTAGCCTATCTAACCACGAAAATATACACATAATCGTAACACTTGTGACAAAGTGATGTCTCTAACTATTAAGAGTCAATCACAGCTCAAAAATATTGGTCATCATTTTGTATAGTTCGGTGCCTTGATACACAGAAGCAGAAGCAAAGTGCAAAATAGGTACGCAATCTTGTGCCAGTTGCACAGAGGTAAGCTCCTCTTGTGTACCATAACAATCAAGTCGCAAAATATTAGCCAGCGGTTGCCCCGCTTTCAATAGCACACCTGGCGCAGCTAAATACTCCACTAAACCGCCTTTAGGTGCATGGTACTTTTTATAGTCTGCCAGTAAACAGCCGTAACGCGCCATTGCCACCGGCTCAACTTTATCTGCAACAACCCCACGGTGACTTAAGTATGCCAAAATCCCCATAGCATCCACTAACGCATCTTTCATATCAATCCGTTCTTGGCTGGCCAGCTCCAGTGTAAATGCTGACACTGGAACCGTCATCTCACGCCCTTGACTGGCGGCATACTCAACTAATTGCCACCAAGGACAAAAAGCCGCTTCATCCATCGCACCACCAAACTGATTCGGCATAATAAGGCTGTAAGGAATTGAAAAATAACTAGCTGCGTGCTGATCATACTCAGGGCAATAAAGGTGCTTACAAGACTTAGGGCCAGTATGCAGATCAATAACGATATCGGCTTGATGCGCCAATTTTTGCAAGCTCACCGCTAAACGTTTGCCGGTAGTTACTCCCCAAGACTGTGCTAAATGTGCGTCACAGCCCGCAAGTAACATCAACCTAAAGTCATGGTATAGCTCAGTATCACTTAAATGGCTGTGCTGCTGGTACCAAGCGGGGATATCACAATGATGCTCCAAGTATTCTCGGTTCCAATTCACGCCCGTAATCGGGTCAAAACGACCTAAAGTAAATTCACCACTTTTTTGATTGATCCCTAATGGGTTAGCGAGCGGTAGCAAAGTCACCTCGCCTTGCACATCCATCGTTTCAAGTTGCTTCATCAACTGAAAAATAACGGCGTTACCCTGTACCTCGGCGCCGTGAACATTCGCTTGAATAAACACCTTAGGCGCGCCTAGATCTTGTGCCGGTAAACGGTACACCGGAATACTCAACTCTTGCCCAGTGGCAAGCTCGCCCACAATCAGGCTCGATTGGGTAAATCGCATCATCGACTTATTGCTCCTAATAACCACTGATAAATGCTCAACACCTTATAACTCAAATAAATTTTCATGCAGTGCTCGGATCACTTCTGCGGCTTCAGTTTCAGCCACTAACACACACAAGTTGTGTGGGCTTGCACCTTGGCAGATCATGCGAACATTATGCGGTTCAAGTACTTCAAATACGCGGCGACACACCCCAGCTGTAGAAGCTATTTTATTACCGATCACAGCGACCAACGCTAAGCCATCCTCAACCCGCACGCGGCAGTGTTGCGACAGTTCTTGTAATAGCGCTTCGCTTAACAAGCCTTGGCCACTTGAGTCTGAACCCGTTTTATCGAGCGTTAACGACACGTTCACTTCAGATGTAGTAATTAAGTCGACACTAATTTTATGCTTAGCTAAGGTGGCAAATGTTTCTGCTAAAAAGCCTTGCGCATGTAGCATTTGTAAGCTGTGTAAGTTCAGTAGCGTTTGGTCACGCCTAACAGCTACCGCGCGGTAAACCGGCTCGTCGCTGACTTGATGTCGGATCCAGGTGCCGCCTTTTTCAGGAGCCCAACTAGAACCCACAAACACTTGAATTTTTTGTCTTACCGCGGGCAAAATCGTTGCTGGATGCAACACCTTGGCACCAAAAGTGGCCATTTCTGCCGCTTCGTTAAAACTAATTTCAGGGATAGGTTTAGCATTGGGCGCAAGCCTTGGGTCTGTTGTATAAATACCGGCAACATCAGTCCAAATTTCAACAGCTTCAGCGCGTAACGCTTCCGCTAATAATGCCGCAGAATAATCACTACCGCCACGGCCTAAAGTCGTTGTCGCACCTTGGGCATCGGCACCAATAAACCCTTGAGTGACGATGACTTGCGATGTAATTAGCGGCATTAAATGCATCTCTGCTAATTGCGCAATCAAGGCAATTTGAGGTTCTGCTCGCCCATGGTGACTGTCGGTACGCAGTACTTGCCTAACATCAAATGCATTAGCACTAGCGCCTTTGTTTCGTAATACGGCAGCAAAACAGATTGAGGAGCACAACTCACCTTGCGACAACAGTTCGTCCATAACGGCTTTACTGCGACTAAGTACTAATCGCTCGACTAGCACCTTAATATGGCTCAGCACCGCATTAATTTGTGCAACTACATCACTAGGATTGCCGAGCTTGTTGAGGATTTGATATTGAATTTCAGCGATTTGCTCTATCAATAACCGACTTTGCTCATCGGTCGTTGTAGCTTGCGTAAGCGCAACCAGTTTATTGGTAACACCGCTAGAGGCACTAACTACTACCACTTTGGTGGCCGGATTATTGATAATAATATTGGCGCAGCGCTGCATAGCACTGTAGTCGGCAACAGAAGTGCCACCGAATTTTGCAACGGTTAAACCCGGCATTATAGGCATAATACGCTCTCCCTATTTTGCAGAGGCAAACAGCTACAGCGATTTTTTAAGCTCAACATTGTAAGTAATGCAGGCAACAAGGAACGTTGAGTGAACAACAATATTGAACAAGACTTGAGACAAAACATGATTAAGCTCCGAACTGACTTAGTTCGAAGAGCCTGGCGCTAAGATATGCAGCCCAAAGGAGGGAAACAGCGATCGTCACCAGAAGCTCTCCACCATAATAATAGGTGACAATCGTCAGGATTCAGCCTGAACGACCGATACAACAGACTCATCCAATTGGTCATGCGTACCTCGGCGCTAATCTCCATCATGAATGGTCATTGGAGTTGGCCTCCTTACATTCACTACCTAGTTAACGCTCCTCTTCTGCACTCAATTTATATACAAATCAAGAACGTAAAAAGTATATAAATAATACGATCAAGTCAAACAAAATTTGTACAACTATTGTGCTATACACCATCTGGTAATTCGCTTACCACATTTACCCGAGAAGAAAATGTACCGAGCGAGGTTTCGTGCTCAGTCAACAAACACGGAATAAGATGCAATTTATCAGCCTCAACGTAATAAATCGCATATTGATTAAACTGGCAGCCTAACTCAATAGCTGAGGCTTTATCGGTCCACACCGCCCAGCTTTTTTCCATATGGAGCCGATCATGGGATACACCAACAATAGACCGATATGGTCGACTTAACTTAAGGATCTCTTGCTGTAGTTTTCGGTCTAGCAATCGATTTTGGCAAGTATTCAACACTTGGCCTTTTGGGTTATGGGCGGTAATTATTGCAAACGATATTCGCGATGAAAGGCACTGCGTAAACAGAAACTCGGCTTCTTGATAATGTTGCCAAAGACGGGCGATTGATTGATTCATTGCTAACAATTTCTCCAATTGAAGTCATTTTATTATAGCCAATTAGTGAACACTGCCCAATTGCGTGATATGGATCACACTCCTCGTAAAATGGTCAATTCATACATTTCAAAGGGTTAACTATATTAACGTGATCTAAATCATACCTTTCTGTAATTTTGTTAACATTTCATTTGTTAACAAATGCCTAAAACGAGTACAATAGTCGGGTTGATAGCTCACATGAACCACGTAACGACATATTTCGTTACATTTATCTGGATCAGATATAAGAGTAATCCACACGGCTGTATCAAATGTGATCTATGTTTGATTTAACATTTAAACTTCTTAAATAAATTTATATGACAGGAACTCCTGCAGTAATTGTTTATCGAAGATATTGCAGTTCACGTTTTCCATAAGTGAGATTCTCAAAACTTTACTTATTTTGAAGTGTGTTGTTGTTTCAGATTTATTTTTGAAAACACTAACGTGTGCCAGTGAATTATCAGCATGACTAGATCGAGTATAAACAATTTATACTCATGGTTAGAATTGACAGAAATTAGGTAATTAATATGCAAAACCCGCACATTCTGATTGTTGAAGATGAAGCAGTAACAAGAAACACACTTAGAAGTATTTTTGAAGCAGAAGGATATGTGGTATCTGAAGCCAATGACGGCGCTGAAATGCATAAAGCTATGCAAGACAACAAAGTTAACTTGGTAGTTATGGATATTAATCTACCAGGTAAAAATGGACTTTTATTAGCCCGTGAACTTCGTGAAATTAATAACATTGGCCTTATCTTTTTGACTGGCCGTGATAACGAAGTAGATAAAATTCTTGGTCTTGAAATTGGTGCTGATGATTACATCACTAAACCATTCAACCCGCGTGAGTTGACTATCCGCGCTCGCAACCTACTTAGCCGTGTAAACAGCACTGGTGTTGAGTCTGAAGAGAAAAGCGCAGTTGAGTTCTACCGTTTCAACGGTTGGAGCTTAGAAATCAATAGCCGTTCTCTTGTTAGCCCACAGGGCGAGTCATACAAGCTGCCACGTAGCGAGTTCCGCGCGATGCTGCACTTTGTAGAAAACCCAGGCAAAATCTTAAGTCGTGCTGACTTATTGATGAAAATGACTGGCCGTGAGCTTAAGCCACATGACCGTACAGTAGATGTAACGATTCGTCGTATCCGTAAGCATTTCGAAAGCCTACCTGATACGCCAGAAATCATTGCGACTATTCACGGTGAAGGTTACCGTTTTTGCGGTAATTTAGAAGACTAGATTCTAAATATCTGAATTAATAAAAAACCAGTAATTTTACTGGTTTTTTTTATTTTAAAATTTAGAAACTCATTTAATTAGTAAAACTACTAGTTTCAAATCTAATTAAGCTTAATAAATCCCTTTTGTTTCTCCCCCTCAAGTTAAATATCGCTAGCAGATATTTTTTATTTGTCAAAGCTTACATAAAGTATCTTTAAACATCTTTGCTATGTTTATTCCTATTTAACCTTCATTTTTGGAATATAGAACCCGTAAGGTTAACGCTATTTAATTTTCAATTAATAAAAGGCAAAGCGCTTTTGTCTAACGCTGTGCCTATTATCAGTAATTAGCGTACCTATTTTAGCTCTCGTACTAAAAAGTCTGCTAGAGAGCGATATAAATGCACCCTGACTTTTTCACCACGCATAGAATGCTTTGACCCAGGATAGTCAATCATCTGGAATAGTTTACCCTCGTCTTGAAGGGCTTTATAAACACGGGTGCTGTTTTCAAATAGTACATTATCGTCGGCCATACCGTGGTACATCAACAAACCAGACTGATAACCTTTAACATACGGTAACACACTGCTAGCCTCGTAACCTTTGGCATTGGTTTCTGGGTGGCTTAGGTAGCGTTCAGTATAGTGAGTGTCGTACAAAGACCAGTCTGTTACTGGGGCACCAGAGATCGCCGCCTTAAAGTAGTCAGGTGCTTTAAACAAACTCATCAGCGCCATATAACCACCATAACTGTGACCATAAATAGCAATGTTGTCACCATCCACAAACGGTAAGCTACGGAGGTAATCTACGCCCACCTTTTGGTCATTCACTTCAGCTTCGCCCAGCTGTTTGTAAATAACGTACTCAAACTTGGTACCGCGATGTGCAGAGCCACGGTTATCAAGTTGGTACACGATAAAACCTTGCTGTAGCAAGTGCTGGGTAAAGTAATCTTGATGACTCCAACTATTGACCACTAACTGGGCATGAGGGCCACCGTAAACGCGCACAACTACCGGGTATTTCTTGCTGGCATCGAAATTAGTCGGTTTAAAGAGTCGATACTGTAACGCTTGACCATCTTCAGCCGCTAGCTCACCAAACTCAGGCAGCTGCCATAAGCCAAAGTAGTCATACAGCGGGTGACCTTTTTTAACTTCGTTTTGCTCAACCCAAGCCAATCGCTTACCCGACTCGTTATGTAGACTTACCTGTGGTGGCTGTGACAAGCTGCTAAAGTAATCTAAGTACACAGGTTGATTGTCGGCAAATACCGTTGAGTGCATACCCGCGCGTGAACTAACAGGCTCAACCTTGCCACCCGCTAAGGCCACTCGGTATAGCTGCTTTTCGGTGACCGTTGTTTTGCGACCCGTAAAGTAAACTTGGCCTGCTTTTTCGTCGACAAACTCAACGCTATCAACCGCCCATTCGCCTTTAGTTAACTGACGAATGACCTTGCCATTAAGACCCATTAAGTAAAGGTGATTAAAACCATCACGCTCAGACGCCCAAATAAAGGCTTCTTGCTGCTTTAAGAAGTGTAAGTCGTCGTTCAAATTGACCCACGCTTGGCTACGCTCTTGCACTACGTTTTGGCTGTGCTTAATGTCATCAATCGCCACAACTCGCAGATCAAGCGACTGCTGATCACGTGTTTGCCACTGATAAGACAAATGCTGACTGTCCGGTAACCATTTTACTCGCGGCAGGTATATGTCGGTATTGTCGCCCAAATCGACCCAAGCTACGTTTTTATCATTGAGCGTCACGACGCCCAACGCAATCTTAACGTTATTTTTCCCAGCGTATGGATAACGCTGCTCAGTCAGTTTAATGCCATCGGCATAGATTTCGTTACGGGTAACCTGCTCTACACCCGACTCATCAATACGGGTATAGGCAATGGCGCTTTCGTCAGGTGCCCACCAGTAGCCCGTCATGCGGCCCATCTCTTCTTGCGCAACAAACTCTGCCATCGCATTTTTAATGGCTCCACCGCCATCGGTGGTGAGCGCAGTAATGCGTTCTGTTTTTAGATCCAATACATATAAGTTTTGCTCACGAACAAAAGACACCAAATGCCCTTTAGGTGACAATCTTGCATCGGTAACAAATCCCTCACCAGTGTTAAGTAGTTTGACTTGATTAGTTTTTACCGAAAAGTAATACAATTGACCGGAGGCCGGGATCAACATGGCTTCGCTGTCATCAGCCCAAAAATACTCCATGATCCCTTGGCCATAAATGCGCTGGCGTTCACGGCGAGCTTTTTCTTCGTCCGACAACTCACCAGCCACTAACTTGTCAGCGCTCAGTAGCACACTTTGTTTACCGCTAGCGACGTCCATTTGCCACAAATCGTATAAGTGCTGATCGTCCTTACGGCCTGCCAAATAGGTCACTAGCTTACCGTTTGGTGATAATTTAAGACCTCGCGGGCTTGTTCCTGCCAATGCAGGCGACGCATACATCCGTTCAATAGATAACGGCGTGTTACCACCAACTGTTGTCGACGCAGCCAGCGCGATTGAGCTTGGCAGTATTGCCATAGGAATTGAGGCCAGAAGCAAACTCATCCAATTTTTTTTCATTATTATTCCTTGGATAACACACAGTTAAAGCGTGCTTTGATTGAAAATTCTACTTCATTGTGCCTTAAACAACTCTAAAACCAAAATATTGCAGATAATATACAAATTCCATTTGCCGATATGGCTGAAAAAACTGCCATTCTCAGGTATCATCGCCGCTAATAACAAATTTAAAATCTCGAATCCCGACCGCTAACACCATTTAGTGCTATTAAATTGTCATAGGAAACAACATGCAGACTTTGGCTGAAAACCTGACATCACAAGCAATTTCTCCCGCTCTAGAAAAACTGATCCTAACGCTAGCTGACACCTCAATCGAGATCAGCCATGCCGTTCGCCACGGTGCTTTAGCCGGTATTTTAGGTGCTACCGAACAAGAGAACGTTCAAGGTGAAACCCAAAAGAAACTCGACATCATCACCAATGATATGCTCAAAGATGCGTTAAAAGCTGACGGTACAGTGCGCGGAATCGCATCGGAAGAGGAAGACTACGTTGTTGATGCAGATGCAAACGGCGAGTTTTTGGTTTGTTTTGACCCACTAGATGGCTCGTCAAATATCGATATCAACTCATTAGTCGGCACTATTTTTTCAGTACTTCCAGCCCCAGCGGGTGAGTTTTCAGAGCGCAGCTTTTTACAACCTGGCCGCAACCAAGTTGCCGCCGGTTATGTACTGTATGGCCCATCAACCATGTTGGCACTAACAACAGGTAAAGGGGTGCAATTATTTACCCTCAACCCAGAAACCAACGAGTACCTGTTAACAGACCCGGCGATGAGCATCAGCAAAGACACCGGCGAATTTGCGATTAACATGTCTAACCAACGTTTCTGGGAAGCACCAATGCAGACCTACATCAACGACTTGTTGTTAGGCGCCATTGGACCACGCGAAAAAGCCTTTAATATGCGCTGGATAGCGGCCATGGTTGGCGATGTTCACCGCGTACTTTGTCGCGGCGGTATTTTTACTTACCCAACCGACAACAAAAACCCGAACAAACCATTTAAATTACGTTTGATGTACGAAGCTAACCCAATGTCTTTTCTGGTTGAACAAGCCGGCGGTAAAGCGTCTACCGGTTATGAAACCATTATGGACATTCAGCCAACTGAAATTCATCAACGAGTCGCTGTGATCCTAGGCTCAGCCAACGAAGTTGATACTTGTCTTGAGTACCATCAAGTTGATTACAGCCAAGAGCCAACAATCTAAACTGCCGTTGTATTAGTACTGCCGCAGTAAATTAAAACAGCGCAATACCCTTTAGGTATTGCGCTTTTTTGTAGCTGACTTTTGTAGCTTAACGTTTACTACCTACATACATTGACACACAGCCCTAGCCAAAGCAGCGCGACAACAATGGCAATAAAACCTGAACTTGCGCTGCACAATGTCACAATAATGATTCAAGGCTCGCCTGAGTTAAATCGCCGCGTAATCGCTGCTAACTTATAAACGTTGTAACTGGTGCATTTACTGTAGGGGGCTCGTAATCACAACTCACTTTTGATCGACACAACACTCATCTTGCAAGAAGTTAATGACCGCTTGGAGGTGATCATAATCTGGCTGGCAATAAAGCGTTCTTCCTTCTCGATTTTGTGAAATCAAGCTCGCAGATACCAAGCTTGAAATATGGTGCGATAGCGTTGAATTGGGAATAGTCAGTTCATCTTGTAATGCACCTACCGCTAGCCCTTCAGGCCCAGCTTTCACCAAACGTTTAAAAATGGCTAAACGGGTTGGGTGACCCAATTCCTTCAGTGCTTTTGCCGCAATCTCTAAATCCACGTTATTACTCCTGCAACCTTTATATTTCGATATTACCAGAAATATATTGACAAAGGCAGTGCTTAAAATTATATTTCGATAAATCTAGTAATATAGTTTCAGGTAATTAAATGACTATCACAACCGAAATGATGGCCGAAACCATCAACATGTTTTTATTTCTTGCTGTTGAACTCACAGTGTTGTTTCTGGCCATTAGTTACGCTGTAGGCTATCTACAGACCAAGATACCGCCCCAACGAATTCAGAAAATACTTAGTGACAAACACGGCCGAGGATACATTGCAGCAGGTCTTCTTGGAGCCATTACTCCTTTTTGTTCATGCTCAACCATTCCGTTTTTGAAAGGGTTACTTAGAGCAAAAGCCGGCTTTGGAACCATGATGGTCTTCTTGTTTGCAAGCCCTCTGCTAAACCCTATTATTATTGGACTATTTGCAGTTACCTTCGGCCTGCAAGTGACCTTGTTCTATTTCATCATTGCCATGGCAGTATCAGTACTGGCAGGGATCACCTTAGAAAAATTAGGCTTTGAGCAATATGTCAAACCACAGTCATATGAAGAGCCCGAATCAACAGGGTGTAATAGTGGATGCGGGCAAACAGCAAAACCCACCAGCATTTGGAAGCAAATATGGCGCTCTACATGGTCTGATTTTAAAACGGTATTACCCTACTTGTTTGGTGGTATCGCAATTGGCTCGATGATCTATGGTTTTATGCCAACAGAGTTTGTTGCAAGTGTTGCTAGCGACGACAACCCTTTTGCTATTCCTGTTGCAGCAGTTATTGGCATTCCGCTTTATATTCGGGCTGAAGCAGTCATTCCATTAAGTGCCGCTTTAGCCGCTAAAGGTATGGGCCTAGGGGCAGTTATGGCCTTGATTATTGGCAGTGCTGGCGCCAGTTTGACCGAGCTCGTACTGCTCAAGTCTATTTTCAAAAACCAACTCATTGCGGCTTTTTTAGTGGTCATTTTAGGCATGGCTGTTAGCGCAGGTTACTTGTACAGTTTTATTTTCTAGAGTGATATAAATGCCAAGCAGCATACATTTTAATTGCTGCTTGGTTTGTTGAGCTGGTGTTATGGTGTGGAGCATTATTGGTATTTAGCTGACGTGATAAATTCACCAAACGTTTCGCACCAAACAATAACGGTATTAAATTGAGAAACGTTGACACCTTGAGGTATTTTCACCGAAAAATTTTTAAATGTCTTAACATTACCAATACTGAGCATACTGCCTTTTAATCGATTGAAATCAGATTCAGTTTCAACAAACTCAGGTGACAAATAAAGCTTATAATCAGGGCCGGGAGCAAGACTGCCTGTTAATGTGACGTACTGCGGACCAACTGATACCAGACCTTCGCCCCAATGAAAATAGTCACTATCTTTGAGGTCTTTTTGGAACGTCGCGAAAAACTGTGCTTCGGAAGATAATTGAGCAACTTCAGATTCAGTTGGTGATGTTGGTGCTATGAGGATCGGCAATAAATATAGCCCTAAACCAACCCCGAGCGCCCCCACAGACAAATGCGTCACTAGCAGTAATATAATTACCTTTATTTTCATCGCCCTTATCACCTTGCTTTATCAACAGCATAGGCCGTTGAAATAACATAGTTCCTTAATGAAATGGTGCCCTTTTTCTTTAGCCGGTATCAATCTAACTTAAGGCACGGTCTCCAGACCACAACGAACGCGGCACGTAAGTAGTGCACAATAAAAATATAGCACAAAAAAATATATCTAGTTGTTACAAATCAACAGCATAACTTTATTTAAAACTGACAGAAACGCTCTAGTGTCTTTTTGCTTATTGCAGAACAATGTTTGCCATTTTGATGTTGGTTTGGCTAAGAATAATCCGAAAAAACTTGGCTAAAAAGAAGCACTCTGCAAGTCCGGCCATGAGAGCTCGGCCATGACATCCATGTCATGGACGGTCACGACTGCACCAGCCCTGGGTTAGAAAAGCGCAAACTATTGGCATTTGAGCTTTTATTTAGCTCATCAAAACATAACTATCAATTCAGACTTGCAGAGAACAGCAACTTCCCCTCGGGATCTTTCGCTTCTCAGAAAATTTCGTCGGGGCGCTGCGGGATTTCCAAAAGGGGACAAGCGCTTCCCCCTTTTGGCTCGGGCGTGGGCGAAGCGCCACGACTTTGATTTTGACTTTGACTTTAATTGTTTACTTGGAAGCTAAATAACAACAAATAGCACCTAGGCTCCAATTGCCTGCAGCAGATGCTAGACAGGAAGTCCGAATGTCGTGATCACAAGGATGTGAAAGAATGACCGTATGTGCAGCAGCGCCAGTGACACACTGCAAGTCCATCCATGAGAGCTCGGCCATGAAAGCTCGGCCATAACGTCCATGTTATGGACGGTCACGACTGCACCAGCCCTGGGTTAGATACGCTAAACTTTTGGCATTGGTGTTTGTAAATTAACAGCACCAGACTTAACAACTAACAAATTGAATAGACCCAAACTGTAGACACCGCCCCATAGCAATCACCAACATACACCCACAAAAAAGCCCGCCGAATAGGCGGGCCTGAATCAGTTAAGCTGCGAGCCACTCGCAGCTTAAACTTACATTACACGGCGGCTGACTTCGCTTCAGCACGCTTTTCGGTTTCATCAACAATGGTCAACACCGCAGCGTCGCCAACCACGTTGCATGACGTTAGTACCATATCAATCAGGCGGTCTAATGCTGCCACAATCGCAAAGGCTTCAACAGGTAAACCCATTTGATGAATAAGCACACCAATCATTACCATGCCGCCGCCCGGTACGCCACCTGCGCCAACCGATAATAAAAAGATGCTAAATAATAGCGCTGGCAATTGGTCGGCCGTGATTGGCGCACCAAATGCATTCGCCACAAAGAAAATAGCAATAGTGATGTAAATCGATACGCCGCCCATGTTCATGGTTGCGCCAAGCGGTACACCAAAACCGGCTACAGCACGGCTTACGCCTAGCTTTTCAGTTAAGGTACGCATGGTTACTGGAATTGTGGCATTTGAGCTGGCAGTCGACAATGAAAACAACACCTGCTCGCGAGTTTTACTACGAAACTCTTTCGCTGAAATCGGAGTAAATACACTTACCGCAGTTGGGTAAACCACAAATATCCATAACAGTAATAAACCTAAAATCAGCACGAGGTATTCTAATACGCTACCAAAAATGGCGGCTTCGAGTGTGGCGCCCAGTTTTAGCATTAAGGCAAACACACCAATTGGTGCTAACTGCATAACAACGCTAATCAGCTTCATCATGATTTTGTTGGCAACTTTAAAGCCGTCCACTGCACTTTTAACGCTTTCACCTAGCGACTTAATCACGCCACCGAGCAGTAACGCCATAAAGATAACTTGTAGCATGTTGCCTGAGGTAAATGCCGCTACAGGGTTGTTTGGTACAATACCGACAATAAGTTGTACTAAATTAGGCAGCTCAGTCGCAACAATATCAACGCCACCACCGTTCGACATATCAACGCCTTTGCCTGGCGCTAATAATAATGCCACGCCTAGCGCTGCAAAAATGGCGATTAAGGTATTGATAATATAAAAGCCAAAGGTTTTACCGCCTAAACGGCCAAAACTGTTGAGATCTTTAAGCTCGCACACACCACAAACAATTGAAACAAACACCAGTGGCACAACCAACATCATGATCATGTTGACAAACATGGTGCCAGCGCCGGCGGCAATATCAACCATGGTACCAGTAAAGAAGCTGACGTCTGCTAGGCCATATTGAATGATTGACCCGAAGATCAAGCCGCTAAACAGACCGATAAAGATCCGCGTTGAAAGTGATTTAGTCATTGAGCTGCCTTATATATGACATGTCTTATCGCATGCCTTTGTTGAGGTAATAGCTGTAAGCGCCTATTGAGTGGCAAAGATAGTGAAACATGCTGGCAAGAATTTCAATCAAAAAGGTTTTTAGCGAGCGGTAAATTACTCTTAACAATGCAGCCAATAAAACAATAAGTCATTGAATTTTATACATATACATTAAGAAACAAAAAATACCACCACACCAAACTTTTACATCAACAACAATTGGCAAACATACCGTAATTAGTACCTAACAAACAGACAGTTAAACAAACCATTCGGCGCACCATAACCAGCAGAAAGCACCGCAACCAAGAAGGTTGATAGTGACTTATGCTAGAGCAAGTTTTTTAGCAGTTTAATATAAACACTATTTAGCTTAAAAATAACGCTAGCATCGAAAAATAGACTATTTTACGTGCAACATTAGCGGTAACTGAAAAGCTAAGAGGTGCTGCTGTTTAATGCTAATACGGTGAGCGATAACAAAGCGCTGTAACGTTGGCCAGTCAGACTCATGCTGCGCAATAAACTTAGTCGCTGAGTGCTGTTGATCAAAATCTTCACTCGAGTTGGAGGTGGCCATAATCGTTGATATAGCGTCTATTGATGGCGCTAAAATTTGACTACAGCTTGGCAGGGTTAAGGCAATTTTGAGTCCGCTTGGATCAATATCGACACACGCCACCACGCTAATCGTTGCGGGTAATTGCTGAAGCAGTGCTTTCACGCCTTTGGCTAATGCGTCATGACCACGATAAACCACTAATGCCTGCGTTAAATCAACCGCAACAGCAAACTGCTGCCAGCGGTCAAAGGCGTCGAGGTTTTCAACAATGACCACATGCCGAATACTATGCGACTTTAGTTGGTGAATAATCAGCTCAACCGGCGCCCTAAGTGCACAGTCAG
Source organism: Shewanella youngdeokensis (assembly GCF_033180165.1). GTDB lineage: Bacteria > Pseudomonadota > Gammaproteobacteria > Enterobacterales > Shewanellaceae > Shewanella > Shewanella youngdeokensis. The sequence goes on along the minus strand of NZ_CP136522.1, from coordinate 520,256 downwards.
TATTTATGCCTGTAAACAGCGGTTGCGGTTTTAGCAGTACATATTGTTCATCAGGTTTGATTGTGGCGAGCTTTTCATAGCGGCTGTGCTTTGCCACCTCACTTCGCTCTCCGTCAAATTGAGCACTTAATAGCGAGCTACCAAAGTAGTGGCTCGCCATCTGATCAAGTTGCTGTAATTGAGCGGCATTAAACATTAAGTACCGCTCAGACTCATCCACGCTACCGACTTCAAGTTCGGCATGAATTTTTTGCCAGTTGGCACTATAGCGTACCTTGGCGGTGCGCTTTTTCAGCGCCTCAGCAATTAAACGAACATGGACCTTGGTTAAGCGAGCCACAGCTCAACATCTTGAATAATAAAGTTACCGTTAAACACTGCATCTGGCTCGCCAATCGCCTCTAGCTCAAAATACTGCCGATGCTCCTCTGGTAGCCCTTCGTAGCCGCAAATAACTTGGTAAAGCCAACTTTCTCGGTCCCACTCGAGTGCTTTTTCATCTAAGTATTCTAGTGCCGACTGACTCTTACCAGAGTCGATTACACTACAAAAATACTCATCAACGGCCAATTTAAGTGGGTTATCAGGAATGGCAAAGTCTTCTGCCTGACTCAGCGCCACACTGACATCTTGCTCTGCGTGTGCTGCCCCTGAGCTCAGGCGATCAATGCGCTTAATATTCGCCACAATGTCAAACAATTCAGGCTCGTATAAAGTACTGTGTACATCAACTGCGGCTGGGGCTAATAATGCCTCGGCGCAGTTGAATAACGCCGGCAGTTGCTTATGGCTCACATGGTCGCTTGGGCTGTAATCAGGGTGCAGGTCAGTGTAAAGTAACCAACCTTTTAGCAAACGAGTACGACCACGTATTTGGCGGAAGCGACCTAACAGCTCTAACAAGCGTCCCTGCACCACACTGAGCTCTTGAGTACACTCACTAAGCACATCTTGTAACGAAGTGACGAGCAGTTTTCTTAACTCGCGAATATCACCGGCTATTTCGCCTAACTCGCTAAACTGGAACATCTCTAAGCCATTTAGTAACTCTGTAACTTGCTGCTGTGCTAGCTCGTTTTCACGAATTTTGGCATTGATGGTGCCCACATAACCAAACTCGTTATTAATGCGGCTCCAAAGCACACGGATGGAGTAACGCAAACTGTCGGCAAAACTGTACACGTGCTCGTTTAAGTCGGCTAGATAAGCCTCTGAGGCTGCATAATCAACGTTGTGACGCGCTTCTTTATAGTGCTCAGCCAACGTTTTAATGCTGGCCAGCGAACTACCAACGTTAGAGTCAATTTGGCGGTTACGTTCATCGCTCAAAGCCTCTTCTAATAACGCCCGCACCGACCGTTTTAGCCTTAAGGCTTGTTCGGGAGCTGGACGCCACAAGATGTCGCTTTTACGCAGTTTTTCAATATCTGCTGTGTTCGTTTCGCTTTCTGATACCGAGCCCGATAAATAAACATCCATCACCAGCTCTGCATGGCGACCAAGCTGCCGCAGCAGCTTAACTCCTGCTTGATGTAAATTGCTGCTCATATTAGACCAAGTCCCTTTGAGTCGCAGTTTCAGCTTGCGCTTCTAAACTTAATCCTTCGGTCTCATCAATAAAGCGGATTACTTCATATAAATAATCCAGCTTACCGGTCGCGATGAAAATCTGCTTATCGGCATTGGGCTTAGTTAAATAGCCCAGCTCGACTAAACGTTTAAAGACCAGTTTGATTTGCGCATCAACATGACTACTGGTTGACCCAAAAAGGCGGTAATGGCTAATTTTGGCCAACTGCTCACGAAAAGCGGGCGTGTCTTCAATGCGGGTTTGTAACTCTGTTAGTCGCACTGCTGCACCTTCAGACAGTGGCGCGTCATTACCACTGCCCTCTTGCACCAATACTAGCCATTCCACCAGCGGAATAAGCGCATTACAGATATCTTTAAACTGCGACGAAATGACTTTGCGCTCATTGTCACCGAGTTGTTGATAGCCGCAAAAAAACACTTCACCGTCACCTGCCGAGCCAATCGTGCGGTTAATCTGATTAAGGTAAACTTCAACCCGTTCGCGGGTATCAGGGTTTTTTAGTGCTCGCCAGCCATCTTCATCGGTGGTACGGCAAACAAACTGGCCTTTAAGTAAGCGTTCTATAAGGGCGCTAGTCCCCACTAAGGTGGTGGCGTTATCTTGGCTCATTACACAGCCTCCTGAGTGCGTCGCTGACTAAGTTTTTCGGCAATGGGGTTAATTTTTGGTTTAACAACCTGCAGTTTTTTGGTCTGCTTATTAATAATATAACGATTAGCAAACAGGCTAAGCACCTCAGACTCTGGGTTAGGGAACGCGCCCAACACTGAAATGTTATTGTTTTCACAGGCGTCAAAGATCTTTTTCACGTTGGCGTGATGCAGTGTTCCGAGCTCATCAATTGGCCAATGAATGGTCACATCAGCACGGCCACGCAATAGGCGAGTAAATGCCAATAAGAACTTACATAAAATAAGGTATGCCATACCGTGGCTTGATGATTCATTTAACTGTCTGTCAGTGCGGATGATCAAGTCGCTATTGCCCTCTTTTAATCGCAGTTCAATTTCGAGCAGTTTTGATATGCCACCAGCTAATGCGGCGCGACCAATAATATCTAACGCGCGGCGCATACTGTTGGTGTAATCTTCACCTGGTAGGTCGCTAAAGCCGTCTGCTTTCCATTGTTTAAATGCTTTAACAAAAGCTTCTAGCTCAGGCCAGAACTCTAGCTCGCTGATACGGGAGCGAATTTTAACAGCAGACTCTGACACGCCATCAAGAAATAGCTCTTCACTCACTTCGCGGGTAATGCGGGCACTTTGGGTCGCAATGCGGCGATCGATATCGGCCAAAACGTCGTAAAATGCGGTTAAGTCGACCCCAAAAATACGCCCTTGCTCTCGCAGTGCCATCATCGATTGCGGCACCATTACATTGAGTAGCTGTTCAAGCTGTGGCACCAATTTGCGGTAATCTAGTATGCGAATGCCTTTATCATTAATAAAGCTCGACTCTTCACGTGCTCGCTCCCAGGTTTCTGACAGGCTAGAGCCCGACTTACTGGCGATCACTGAATCAAAGTGTTCAACGTACTGTTTAACGGCGCCAAGTAGAGAGTCACGTTTTAATAGTTGATCTTCACCTTGGCGAAGGCGTTCGCTGAGCCCGCCTTGGGCGTCTTCATTATTGGCTGGCAGTTTTAACTCGGCTAGCTTACGCATTACGCTGCGTAATTTGGTTAAATTCTCTGACGCCTCAACCTGTATTGCATCAGATTGCTTGCGCTGGGTATCAATTTCGCTGCGCTGTGCCTTCACTTCATTCGATTTAGACTTAAGTTGTTGTTCTAAATTTAACTCGGCTTGCTTAACAGTGCTGAGTTCAGTTTGCAGCTTAGGCTTACGTTTAAGCCAAGTATGTTGATACCAGTCGTCATAACGTAATACTTCACTACGACGCTGCTCCGCTTTACTAATATTGCTTTCGAGTGTGCGAATATCGGTTTTTAGCGCCACGATTTTAGCTTCGTCAATGCCACGAGATTTAAGCTCGTTTTTATACCATTGCTCACATGCTTTTTGCTCGCTTTTAGCGTGCTCACTACGTTGCTGAATATTGGCTTTAACTTGGCCAAGCTGGTTATCTAATGCGCCAACCACTTCTTGCCAATAGGCATTTTTTTCCATGCGCGCTTCAAGCGCTTGCTCTTTTTGGGTGGCTAGCCAGTCTTGTTGCTGCAGTTTTAATTGCTTTAATTCGTTGTCCAGTCGCGCCAGTTGCTTTTGCGAAGCTGCTTTACGGTCGTTTAAAGCCTGATTAATTTTTTCCTGCTCTGCGCGCTTGTCATCAAATAGGCGGCGTAGATCGTCGCGGCTATTTTTGTAGGCGGTGCGGGCAAAAGTGAGCTCCCGCATCATGCCATCAAGCTCGGCATTAACGGCCACCAAATTCGCTTCGGCGGCAGTTTGTAACTCTTTGGCACTGACTAACAACTCTTCGGCGTTCGCATGCTTGATACGCAGCTCTTGCTCCGACGCGGCATATTCTGGCGAGTCGATCGCTTTGAGATCTAACGCAATGCCGTACAGCGCATCAAGATTTTCACCATTCAATACAGGGTGAAGATCGCTGCGGTGTAACAGCTCTGCATTGATCACTTTACCGAGGGTGTTTTCCCAGCCGGTGGCTTCTTTGCGTAAAAATTCTAATAATGTGTGTGACTGTGGAAACAGAATATGGTGTAACTCTTCAAGATCGCTTTGGCGCTCTGTGACTCGAATGCCGGCAACACGTAGGCTTTCATTGGCTTGATCGCGTTTTGATCTTAGCTTGCGCTCTTCAACGCTTAAGCGATCAACTTTGGCATTGCAGGCTTCTTGGTTTTCGTCGGCGCGGGTTATACGCTCATCAAATACTGCAAGGGCGAGCTTTTCCTCTTCGGAGTAAGTTACGCTATTAACGCGCACTTTCAGCTCTGCCGCTGACAGTTGTAGCTGGTAGGCTTGCTCGTTAAATTTAGCCTGACCTTGCTCGGTGGCATCACGCCATTGGCCTTCTAATGCCGCTAACTCGGTTCGGCCTTGTTCACGTTGCTTGTCACGCGCTTCACGCAAGCTGTCTTGCTCTTGATGCAAGTTTTCAAGCTCTCGGTTAAGCCCTTCGCCAATTTTACTACGTCGAGCATTATAAGCCGCTTCAATATCTTGGTGTTTTTCTGTTTGTAGTTTATGGCGCTCGGTTAGGTTTTCTAAGCTGCCACGCCAGCTTGGTAGCTGCTCAAGATCCAGTTTGGCTTGTTCGATCTCGGCGTCTTGAAAAGCGGCATGCTGATCTTCAATCGAGTCGAGCTCTGATTCACACTTCGCGACGTCACCTTTGGCGGCAGACAGATCGAGGCTGAGTTCGTCGCGCTGCTCTTTCCACAGCTCATCTATTTCTCTTAATTTGGCGTTAAGGGCTTTAGATAAGTCTTGGTGATGCTCTTGCCGTTCGACCTCAACAGTTTCATCTTTAGTGTAACCACGGCGTAAACTCGCTAAGCGTTGTTCAGTGCTGAGTAGTTGATCAAATTCTTGCTCTAATTTTTCAAACTCTGGACGAATACTTTCAAAGCCTTGGATCAACTGGCTCTCTTTGATCCACGCTTCAACATGCTGTGGATTAATGCGTGAGCTTGGCGGGTTAACGCCGTCTTCTTCTAAAATAGCGGCGATCATTGATTTGATCGTCTCCATTTTGCCCTCTTTGGAGTGCACCGCTTTAGCCAGTTTTTCAATGTGGCGCAGTGAGTATTCACTGTCACTTAGCGAGAATTGACGCGCGTAGTTGCGTAGCTCAGTGCGGTTACTGCCGGTACTTAATAGCGCTCTGTCGTTTTGGATAATAGCCCTAAACTCACGCGTGTTCAGCAAGTTAGTCACAGCAACGTTGGCGCGTTTCATTTCACGGCCAAGTTCGGCCATGGTGAAACATTGAATATTATCGCCATGCTGGGTTTTGATGTAATCATTAAGCTCAAATGCTTTGCCAATAAAGCGGTAGTTAACGCCTTTACCGTCGCCGGCAGATGCCAGCACAGCTTGATAGGCTAACCCGTCAGACTTAATGTATTCATATATGATAAAACTTGATTCGTGTGGTAAATACCAACGCTCAAAACTATCACGTGTAGAGGGGACGACTCGACTTGGGTACTCACCATAAAAAACAGGTACTAAACGTTGTAGCGTGGTTTTACCCGATGCGTTGGTACCACAAATATTGGTGTGACCGTCAAGTGCGAGCTCGACGACGCCGGGCAGATGTGTATCAATCAGTACGATGCGATTTAAGCTTGGCATTCCATTCCTTAATCCAAACAGCGTCCAATATCATTTAGTATTGGACAAATGAGCCTAAAGACAGATTAAGTCAGACTCATATAAAAGAGGTTATATAATTTGATAGCCACTAAATTAAAGGAAAGCAACGCGCTTGGCAATCATGCCTAGGCGGCTATTTTGCTGCGTTTAGTGACTGAATTTAAGAAGCGCGATCATACGCCAATTTTTGCAGATAAGTTGTGCAATCAAACAGCAATTAGTACCCGTTGTAATAAAAGAGACTGATTAAACCCACTCACTTTGCTGCGTCAGCAATACCGCAGCAAAGTGGTGCTAAATACTACTGCGTACGTAACTCGTTGAGCACTGCTGCGCGGCGCTTGGCAAAGTACTTGTCGGTTTCAGCAATAATGATATGCCGTAAACCAATTAAGGCGATTAAGTTGGGGATGGCCATTAATCCGTTAACTGTGTCGGCAAGCATCCAGATCAGATCAAGCTGAATAAACGCGCCTCCTGCAATTAAGCTTAAAAAGATCATTTGGTAGATCTTAATGCCTTGCTCGCCCAATCGAGCACCCGTTAGGTAGTACCAGCATCGCTCACCGTAATAGTGCCAACCTAAAATAGTGGTAAACGCAAAACACACTAGTGCAATGGTTACCACGTATTGGCCAATAATAGCTGAACCACCGGTAGAAAAGGCAGCACTGGTCATGGCAGCACCTGCAGTATCACCGCTCCATACGCCTGTCATAATTAACACGAGTCCGGTCATGGTGCAGATCAAAATGGTGTCAAAAAAGGTGCCTGTCATGCTTACCATACCTTGCTCAACGGGCTCGTTGGTTTTGGCAGCTGCGGCGGCAATAGGCGCACTCCCCAAACCTGACTCATTTGAAAATACACCGCGCGCGATACCAATTTGCAGTGCTTGGGCCACCGTAGCACCTAAAAAGCCACCTGCAGCTGATATTGGGGTAAAGGCCGAGTGAACCACTAATTGCAACGCTGGCACAATTTGGTCGGCAAACATCACTAGAATCCACAAACAGGCCAACACATAACCCAACGCCATCGTCGGCACTAACTTTTGGGCCACATTAGCAATACGTTTAACGCCGCCTAAAGTCACTGCAGCCACCATAAGCGTGAGTACTAGCGCAGTCACCCAAGTTGGTACGTTAAAAGCAATGGTCATTGCATCGCTTATAGCATTAACCTGTGCAAAAGTACCAATACCAAAAAAGGCCACTCCCACGCCAAACACGGCAAATATGTTGGCTAACCATTTAAGCCCAAGCCCACGTTCGATGTAATACATTGGCCCACCAGCAATATTGCCGCGGGCGTCGGTAGTGCGGTACTTAACTGCGAGCATACACTCGGCATATTTAGTGGCCATACCAAAAAAGGCAGCTAACCACATCCAAAATAATGCGCCTGGGCCACCAATTTTAATCGCGGTAGCCACCCCAACAATATTACCAGTTCCAATAGTGGCAGACAGCGCCGTACAGAGCGCTGCAAACGACGATAAATCACCTTTTCCGGTGGCAGGCTTAAACAATAAACTCAGGGCGAGTGGCAGCTTAAATACTTGAATAAGCTTAAGCCTGATAGTGAGATAAAGACCGGTTCCGACCAATAAACACAGGGTTATAGGACCCCAGACAATGGCGTTTAGATCGGCTAACAGTGATTGAAAATTCATGGTATTCCTCGAATATTAAACTACGTAACTCGTGATAAAGTTATTAATAATCGGAGGAGAAAAGAAATGGCTGATGTTGATCGCTAACGCAAGCAGCAGGCGATTAATTAAGACCTAGAGCAGTCAGAACAAGCGCAGCGGCAAACGCTAGTCACTAAATAGTGCTATATCACCAAACAACGCTTAAGGTGCCAAGTTTGCATGCTAGAGGTGACAAAATATAGCACCCGAAACATGTGCCTGATAGCCTTAACAAGGCAATCAAGTGAGCACGTTAACGTATTTGGAATAGTTAGCTAACACAGTCATCCTCTCCTCTGTCCTTTTGCCTGAGCGTTTCGCGTTAACCATTAGCGGTTAACACTTTCGCCTTCGGCGCTGTGTGACAATTAAGCAACGCGCACTTATTTGCTCACAGTCTCTCCAGAGGTTCGTCCAATAACAGTCCTCACCACATAAGTGGCACCTGAAAGAGTGCTTTGGCTATGCATGTTTCACTACTCAAAAATGGTGTGAAACAGTACTCAACACAAAGTTGCCTCGTCGGTGCAGGGTTAACCCCTGCTCTCCTGTTACCTTCATCCGAACGGATCCCCAAGCAGTCACAATGTTAGTGATAGCTTGGATTTAGTAGCATGCGGGATCTTGATAGTGCTCTCAAGCGAGCTAAATCACAGTTTAGTCATTGCAATCACACCAACTCGATCGGCTGCCGCTTTTATCAACATAAACAGCAAAAAACCGATTAACCCGCCAGTGATTAATCGGTTTAAAATAGTTAAATGATAAACTTCTAAGCAGGAATCAAGCCTTAAACCGCCACAGCTTCATTGCAATATTCGGCTCGATAACCTTCGTAAGTATTACACATCTGCTGTGCTTGTTCGGCAACATAAGGGCGTAAGCCACTCATCACCAATGTTTTAATACCTGTACCAACTAAGGTGTCACCGCTATGCAACTCAAACGTTAAGGTAACATCACCCCGTTTGCCATTAATCTGCAGGTCTTGCTTAACTAAGGTAAGTTCAACGTCGATAAAGTCCAGAGTGGTTAAGTCGACAGACATGCTTTCGTAGATCACTAACGGTCTTGCAGGGTTAATCATTACCTGATGTTGTTTCATCATAGGGATAAGAATATGTATAAAATTGAGCCCCGAAAACGCAACATATTTACGGATAAACGATTCGATTTGCACATCGCAATGCCTAACGTCTCCACTGCGATGTACAGTGAGGTAGCATTTGTCATTGTCGTCTCGAATATCAAAGTCTTCAGCAACCTCGATAGGGAACTGCAATTGCACTCCTTCTCCGACCATCCCTGAAAAATCAAAGGTCATTTTCTGGCTCAGACCATATTCATTAAGCACCAACGAAAACAATAAGTCCCCTGGTACACAAAAGCGTTTTGCTGCCACGTTATGAATGGGATTAAAATCTTGGGCGATACCTTTTGCAAACTCACTTGCTTGCTCTGGAGCAATAGAAATAGACTGATTAGCCTTTTTAAAGAAAGAATTTAGAAACATAATCCACTCATTTTATTGTTATTTTTCCATGTAGATGGGCATTGTATACCATGATTAAATTTTAACTCACCCGATGACTTATTCACGATTCACTTAACATTGTGTTAAAACAATTTATTGACCCTTCCCTTGTTCAACCTAACTAAAAACTTCTGTGATGCCATAGCTGCGCGTTTTGCGGTTAATTTTGCTTACTATTTGTCGCAACATCTGCAGGGTAAAAAAATGCAAACGCGGCATCAACAAACGGCCAAAAAACAAACCTTTGACAAACAAAAGTCACCACCAAAAATAATAAACCCTTAACACGTCAATTGATACATATGATACACAAAGGTTGACCTTAGGTTAAAGTTAAATAAAAATGATTCGTATTGTGTTAATCACTCAAGCCATCACAACACTCTTTATCACCCGCGACTACAAAGGGATTAGAATCATGAAGAAAACGTTACTTGCTATTGCGCTAGTTGGCTTGTTCGCCGCTCAAGGTGCATTCGCTAATGATGAAACCGCAGAACTGCGACGAATTATTGAACAGCAGCAAAAAGTACTACAAGAGCTAGAAAAGCGCCTTGATGAAACTGAAAAGCGGGTTGAAAGAACTGCCGATGTGATTGAAGAGTCCGCAAGCGAAAGTACGACTAAAAGCGCAACCACGATTGGTGGTTATGGTGAGCTTCACTACAACAACATTACTGATAATCAGTCGGGTGATGACAAGAAGGCAATCGACTTTCATCGCTTTGTACTATTTTTCGGTTACGAGTTTACTGAAAAAACTCGGTTTTTCTCCGAAGTAGAAATTGAACATGCGCTCTCTGGTGACGATAAACCCGGTGAAGTTGAGCTAGAACAAGCTTACATTGAGCATGATTTTAATGACACTTTCACTGGTAAAGCGGGCTTGTTTTTAATACCGGCAGGTATTATCAACGAAACACATGAGCCACCAACCTTTTACGGTGTTGAGCGTAACCCAGTTGAGAAAAACATTATTCCAGCCACATGGTGGGAAGCCGGTGCAGCGCTTAACGTTAAAGCTGCACCAGGTTTAGCTATCGATGGCAGCATTACATCAGGACTTAAAGTCGATGACACATATAGCATTCGAGGTGGTCGCCAAAAAGTGGCTAAAGCCGATGCGTCCGACTTAGCTTATACGGCTCGAGTAAAATACACTGCCGTGAATGGTTTAGAGCTGGCTGCCACAGCGCAGTACCAGGCCGACTTAACCCAAAGTGCAGCAGGCGTTGAAACAGCTTCGGCGACATTGTTGTCAGCACATGCAATATACTCAATTAAAGGTTTTACGCTAAAAGCACTGTACGCACAGTGGGATATCGACGGTAAAGAAGCCGAGCTACTTGGCCGTGACGAGCAAAATGGTTGGTATTTTGAACCGGCTTATCGCTTTAACGAAAATATTGGCGTGTTTGCTCGCTACAACGAGTATGACAACAACGCTGGCAACAGTGATGACACCAAGATTGAGCAAACTAATGTGGGCATAAACTATTGGTTACACGAAGATGTAGTCTTTAAAGCTGACTACGAAAAAGTCGGCGGCGCTAAAGACGCTGACGGCTTTAATCTGGGAGTTGGCTACCAGTTCTAATTTGAACTAGGCTCAAGCCCATTGCTAGAAACGAGTGCTCAAAATTGAGCACTCAATTCATTTGATCATACGAGATCGCACTTAATGAAATTACCTTTAGTTATTGTGTCTATATTGATCGGCTGCTTATTGATGAGCGCAACGGCCTACGCTAGAGGGACCTACCAAACACCACAAGCCTTTATCAGCCAAGCCTTTAATGCTGAAGTCCCCAAAGCCAAGGTTTTTTGGGTTGATGAGCCAGCCAAGAAAGTGATCGAGTCGATCCTGTCGCACCGGTTTAAAAAAATGCGCTTACGCTACTGGCAACAGATCAACGAAAGCATATGGATCATGGATGAGATCGGTAAAGAATCGCCAATCACCGTCGGCATACATGTAAAAGACCGAGCGATCGCCCAAACTAAAGTACTGGTGTACCGAGAAAGTCGTGGCGATGAGGTAAGGCACGATTTCTTTACCGATCAATTTAAATCAGCCAAACTGCAATCTGACTTAACGCTTGATACCCATATCGATGGTATAACGGGTGCAACGTTATCAGTCAGGGCATTAACTAAGTTAGCTAGAATAGCCCTGTATTTAGACGATTATGTTATCAATAACCGTGAAAATAAAAATTGAATGACACGAAAACGCCCTAATTTAACAGTCAGAATATTACGACGATTACGCCCTTGGCACCGCCGAATTGGTATATCGTCAACAGTGTTTGTTATTTTTATGGCCGTTTCAGGAATTTTGATTAACCACAGCAATCAGTTGTCATTCGACACCACACATGTAGAGCAACGCTGGCTACTTGACTACTACGGCATTAAAGCTCCCGCAAACATCAATCTTTTTCAGCAAGCCCCACAGCAAATTGTTAGCGCAGGAAGACAAGTGTGGCTCGATGGACAACTCATTCTTGAAGCTAATAACTCAGTGCTAGCAGTTATGATCTATCAGCGGATGATTATTGCCGTTGATAGCCAACATTTATACCTAATGTCTCCACAAGGTGAGCTATTAGAAACACAAAACAGTGCCACCGGATTACCAACACCAATCCAAAAGGTTGGCTTACAAAATGGGCTGTGGCTGCGTACGCAACCTGGTGATTATATGGCAGATCCCGATCTTATTAACTGGTCGCCAGCCCAACCGTTAACTGCGATCTCGTGGGTGACGGCGTTAGCCAACACAGATCATGAAGCCCTCACAACTCAGATCCGCGCTAGCCACCTTAATTGGGAACGGGTACTGCTCGATTTGCACAGCGGTCGCTTTTGGGGATCTATCGGAGTTTGGATCGTGGATCTTATTGCCATAGCGCTGCTCATTATGGCCATGAGCGGTTGTTATATTTGGCTCAAACAAAAACCTACTAGTACTAAACGTAATAGAAAATGATCGCGATCATATGTGTTTGCTAACCAATTTGCTTAAGTCCAAGCTAATATTAAAAATCGTTTATATTAGTACAATGTGCTTTTATGGGCGTTTAAAAGAGGTAATATTAGCTTAGTCAGGCAGATTAAGAATAATTCCGCACACTTTAACCTACGTTTAAGTCAACAACTGCAGTATTCATACGTCGTCATTGATAGCAACCATTGGTAACTGGGTCAGCTAGCTGATTAATGCCTTAGCACCAGGTTCACCAGCTCAAAATGAGACCAGTGGGTGTGCATACAATTTTAAACAACAGTAACCGTTTTTAACACGCGTCAAAGGCGAGTAAAAACCTAGATTATCGACAATTCAGAACAAAAGGCTTCCAGATGTTATCACTCCATAAAACTCTTAGAACGACCCTGCTTATGGCGGTTATGTTAGTTTTTGCTATGCCCGTTAGCGCGGCTCAATGGGAAATGTTAGGCACACGCACCGTAAAACGTAACCTTGATAAAGACGTCATGCAGGTGTCGATTGCAGAGGGCGGGTTTAGACAAATAAAGATCACCGTAAAAAGAAGCCCAGTCAATATCAAACGCATCATTGTGCAGTACGCTAATGGTAGCCTTGATGAGCTCAAAGTCAGATCGGTGATTGCCGCGGGTGGAGAAACCCGTTTACTGGATTTACGCGGCGGTAAACGCGCGATCCGTAACATCACTTTCTTCTATGAAACGATCGAAAAAGGCCGCGGTAAATCGATTGTCACCGCATGGGGCAGAAGAGGCGTATAACGGCTCAACTCAACTTGAACACCATATTTGAGTATCACTGTTTGTCAGATTAACTTACCGCTACCTAAACAGTCATGCCTCCCTTACCAAAAGGGAGGCACTACAATTTAGCCACCCATCAGTTTTTTCCACCACGGCAATGGCTCACCGCAGTTAACCGCCGGCTGATAGCTTTCGCGTAATGCAGGCAGCGCGATAATGTTATTACAGCCCGCTTCTTTCGCAACCCCGCTATCACGCTCAAAGTAGCCCTGGACTATGCCATCAACCGGTGCCATACGTAAGCTCAGTGGCGGACGATGATTTAAAAAATTCTGATACACCGCCATTGCGCCACTACTGCCGTAAAGACTGGTTTTACCGTTGTCATCTTTGCCCACCCAAACCGCAGCAACATTACGTTCGTCAAATCCGGCAAACCAAGAATCACGCGAATCATTACTCGTGCCTGTTTTACCCGCGAGCGTTACGTGCGGAAACGCCTGACCTAAACGCTTAGCCGTGCCCGACTCAACCACTTGGGTCATGGCATATTTAACTAAGTAATTACTCGCGGCACTAATGGCTTGGGAGCCCTTCGGCGATGCCGCAGCCAATGGCTGATTATTAGCATTGAGTACCGTTGTTACCGAGTGCAAGTGGCGATAACGGCCATTATCAGCGATCGTTTGAAATACTTGCGCCACCATTAATGGCGAGCCATTAACGGCACCGAGCAACATGGACGGATATTCAGGGATCGTGTCTTTCCAACCTGCGCGATCCAACGTAGTGGCCACACTGTCGACCCCAATCGCCATCCCTAAATTTACCGTAGGCACATTCATCGATTTTTTAAATGCCGTAAGTAGTGGCACTTGTCCGCGGAACTTTTTATCGAAGTTTTGCGGAGACCAAGTCTTACCCTGGCCATTTTTAAGCGTAATAGGCACATCTTTGAGCGGCGTTGCTAACGTATATTGATTCGTTTGATCTAAAGCGGTGGCGTACACAAACGGCTTGATTAACGATCCGATCGGTCGGCGGATCTCCACTGCACGATTGAAACCATGATAGCTTGGCACTTTATCGCCAACCATGGCGGCAATACCAGCCGAATACTTGTCGGTAAGCACCATACCAACTTGTAATGACGGATCTTTTTTACCTAATTGTGTGAGAGTTTGCTTGACTGCTTTTTCGGCTGCTTCTTGCGCCATGGGATCCAACGTGGTGTAAACCTTGATCCCTGACTGCTGAAGTAACGCATCGCCATAGCGCGAGGCAAGCTCATGCTTTACCACTGCAAAAAAAGCCGGCAGTTTTTGGTGCACTGGTTTATCGGATTTTCGCAAACCCAATGGTGACTCAACAGCAGCTTCGTATTGCGCCACATTCAAGTTGCCAGCTTCCATCAACAATCGAAGCACTAAGTCACGGCGCTTTTGCGCCCGCTCTGGATAGCGCCAAGGGTTATAATATGACGGCCCTTTAATCACTGCCACTAAGAATGCTTGTTGTGGTAATGTCAGCTCCCCGATTGGTCGGCCAAAATAAAATTGCGATGCTAGCCCCATACCATGTACGCCACGAGCTTTGTTTTGCCCCATGTAAACTTCATTTAGGTAGGCTTCGAGTATTTCATCTTTCTCATAGCGAAAATCAATAATAATTGCCATGAGTGCTTCGCGCAGTTTACGAATGATTGAGCGCTCACTGGATAGAAAAAAGTTTTTAGCCAATTGCTGGGTCAAAGTTGAGCCGCCCTGCACCGTGCGACCAGCACTGATGTTAACCATAGCAGCGCGCACTATCGCAAATGGGTTAACACCGTGATGTTGATAAAAGCTTCTATCTTCAACCAAGATAAGGGCGTCAATAATCGCAGCCGGCATTTTATCGGTATCGACAAACAGTCGGTCTTCACCGTTGCCAGTAATAATTCTATCAAGCAATACCGGCTCTAAATGAAATACCGCCAGTTGGCGTCTATCGTTATGCCTTGCCACAGAGCTCACACCATTGCTATCAAAGGTGATCATCACGCGTTGCTCAGCTTGGTCGCCTTGCGGGTGTAAAAAAGGCCGACGCCATAAATCAATTTTAGTTTTAGAGGCTGAAAACTCACCCACTTGCCGCGGATTAGCCACCTTGCGATAACCCAGCAATTTGAGCTCCGCCATTAATTGACTATGGCTCACCGCAGCATCTGGGTACAGTGCCATCGAGCGGCTAAAAACTTGTGCGGGTAAGTGCCACTTTTGCCCTTCAAATTTACGGGCAATAATTTGATCTAAATAGATACCATAGGCGGCGACTACGACCAGCGCAATAACGGCCAACTTCCAAGTTACAGACCAAAGCTTTCTGCCAAAGCTGGTTTTGTTTGCCCTAGCCTTGTTTTTGGCCTTTTTAACGGCAGAGACTTTTTTTACCGAACCGCGCTTTGCGACTTTTTTAGGTTTTCGTTTTGGTGTTACTTTGTCTGTCATTACTTTTCCGCAGCTTAGTTTTTAACTATTGAGAGTTAAAAGTCTTCTTTTTGGTAAATTTGGTCGGTTGTGTATTCGCCGGATCATCAGGCCATAAATGCTTTGGGTATCGACCCTTCATCTCTTTTTTAACGTGCTCATAAGGACCTTGCCAAAAACTGGCTAAATCTGCGGTTAGCGCGAGTGGTCGCCTTGCTGGTGACAGTAGCTCCATAGTGACCACTAACTTACCATTGGCCAACTTAGGGCTTTCTTGCATGCCAAATGCTTCTTGCAACCTTACATTCAACCGCCCTCGGTGCTCTGCGTCATACTCAATTTTAGCGTGAGTGCCCGTTGCCATTAACCACTTTGTAGGTAATAAACGTTCGAGCTGCTGCTGGGTTGCCCAAGGCATGATATTTTGCAATAGCGTATAACAATCTAACTTTTGTAACTGCCCGATATTTCGCACATCATCTAAATAAGGGCTCAACCATTCGTCTAAACTTGCGATTAATGCAGCATCATCAAGTGCAGGCCAGTCATGAGACGTGTCGAATTTAGCCGCTATAGCAACTCGAAAGCGCAACTGTTCAGTACGGTCATCAAACTTTAGTAGCCCTAAACCTTTCAGCTTAACTTGCTCTACAATAGCATTTTTTATTAACTGTTTATCTAGGGTTTTAATTGGCGTTTTTGACAACAATATTTGTCCAATACGGCGTTGGTTTTCAGCAAAAAAGCGCCCTTTTACGTCATCCCAGCCGCCGTATTCAATGGTATCAACTAAACCCGATAATTGTTCAGTAAATAATTGTTCATTAAGCGGCGTAGCAAGGTAAACCTTACCGCTGCTTCGGCCTTCTGTCTCTTGAAAGTCAGCAATCACTAACCACGGCTGCCCTGCTAGAGCGTCTTCACTGGGTAACTCAACCCCTGTTCCTCCTGCAAGTTGGTAACCACTCACCCCACGCATTTTGGCAACTCTGTCTGGGTATGCAAATGCTAACAGCATGGCAATATCATCACTTGCTGCTGAGCGGGCAACTGCCGCTAACCCCTGGCCTGCGCTGCAATTAAGTTTTAGGGTATTAATCCATTGCCGGATTTGCTTTGCTGACTCTGACGCTAATGTCTCGGCAAAATAATGGCTGATATCGGCACCTTTACGACTGCGACCTCTGGCCTCTAACGTGCCTGCGATGATGCACGCAAGTACCGCAAGGTTGTCGTTTCCATCTTGCTTCGATAACTCTTTGGCCGTTAATAACATATGCGCTAAACGCGGCTGACAGCCTAACTCGTATGCAGCCCTGCCGTGAGCGGTTATCGCCCGCTTGGTATCAACCATTTCAAGCGACGCCAGTAATTGCCAAGCTACATTTTCATTGGCTGGTGACGGCAGCGTCAGTAAAGGCAGTTCATTTAATGCCTTAACGCCCCAATACGCGCCATCTAGCACCATTGAAATAAGGTCAGTGTGCACCACTTCTGGCTCGTCAGCTTGATTGAGTCGCCCCTGCTCTTCTTGGCTCCACAATCGAGTGCTAAAACCTGCCATTAAGCGGCCAGCACGACCACTACGTTGCGCAGCAGATGCCTGGCTAATCCTTTTAAGTGATAGCCGGGTACCACCGGTTTTAGGATTAAAACTGGCTTGGCGTTTATAGCCGCTATCGACAACTTGTGTAATACCTTCAATGGTTAAGCTTGACTCAGCCACGTTCGTCGCAAGCACAACTTTACGTATACCTTTTGCTGCAGGCGCAATTGCTATGTCTTGCGCCTTGGCTGGCAAGCTACCATAAAGCGGGCAAAGCGAAAACTTATCTGCCGCTAAGCGTGGGGCAAGCATACTGTGTAATTTGTGAATTTCACCTTGACCAGGTAAAAAGGCTAACAAGGAGCCTTCGCTGTGAATTGCCAATTGTTCGAGAATAACTTTAGCCATATGCTCAAGCCATTTTGCTTGCACGGGGGCTGCACGATAGCCTTGCTCAACCGGAAAGCTACGCCCTTCACTGCTGAGCATGGCTGCATTTGGCATTAACTTGGCTAGTGGTAAACCCGCTAAAGTCGCAGACATAGCAAGCAGCTTTAGATCTTCACGAAAGCTTGACTGGATCTCTAACGCCAACGCGAGACCAAGATCGGTAGTGAGATGACGTTCATGGATCTCATCAAAAATAACCAGAGCGATCCCTGTTAACTCCGGATCGCGCTGGATCATTCGGGTCAGTACGCCTTCGGTTACGATCTCCAGCCGCGTATTGGCGCTGACTTTTGACTCACCGCGTACTCGATAACCGACTTCATCGCCCAGCGCACTACCGCGTTGGCGCGCAATAAATTGGGCCACGTTACGTGCCGCTACACGCCTTGGTTCAAGCATTAAAATCTTGCCGTCGATCTCATCCCAATCTAACATTGCCAGTGGTAACGCGGTTGACTTACCAGCACCCGTTGGCGCCTCAAGGATCATTTGATTACACTGGTTAAAGGCTGTTCGTATCGGTTTGATTAGCGTATGAATGGGTAATAAAGTCACAGGTATCTTTTCGTTTGCAGCTCAATATGTCGAGTATTAACTCGCCATTTGAAAGAAATTAAGTGTCTAGCAGTGTACTCTAAAACCCTCTACTGACTAAGCACTCCTCAGATTTTATCACTCGATGCAGGAAAAACGATGCCAAAGAAAACAGATAATACTGTAAAAAGAGTATTTCTAGGCTTTTCATTAACGCCACAACAAACTGCACAAGTGCAGGCTATTCAGCAACAGCTCCCCAAAAGCGTTAGGTTAGTACCAGCACGAAATTTACATGTAACTCTGGCATTTTTAGGGCAAGTAAATTCAAGCACGCTTGACGCTCTAATCTTGGCTGTAGACGCGTTAGAAAAACCTGGTTTTGCGGTTTCATTAGATTTAGTTGAGCATTGGCAACAACCCAAAATACTCTGCCTTAAAGGTCAAGCTTCTGACCCCAGCCTTATTTCCCTAGCTAATGCTGGGCAACTACTTGCCAAACAATTAAGGCTTCATCAAAGTGAGCATGAATTTACTCCTCACATCACGTTGTCGAGAAAGGCCAAAATGGCGGTACACAACCTGAGCTATGTACCGCTAATAATGCAACCGACAGCATTGCACCTTTTTGAATCTTTTAGCGGCAATAATGGCGTTGAATATCCAATCCTACATTCTTGGCAACTTAATTAGACTGTTGAGCTATCGCAAAGTAAGCTAATCTATGCCGCATTATTTACAGGATCAGGTTTACCCATGACTACATCGCAAATTACGAAAGTACAGCTTACTGAGCTATTATCATCTTGGAAGCAAGGAAAAATCACTGCTGAAGAGTTACAAAACTGGATGATCACACACTACGATCCACCAGAAGTAGTGATTGGACAAGGCGAAGCTGAATGGACTCAAGAAGCGATGAATATCGTCATGAATGAGTATGAGATAGCCAAAATAGCCAAGTTCAGATTAGACAATGCCCAGTATGCTATCGATTTCGTTAATTGTACCGAAGCTAATTTTAATCAAACTAAGCATCTATTTATTCAAGATGGCTTTACTGACTAATTTACTGTGACCTTGCCTTTACACTGACTTTAAATATCTAGTTAGCAAATCTCAACGCGTTTGATGCAAGCGCAACTTAATAGCAGCTGACTCCATAATTAAGCTGCCAACATTTGTGTTAAATGAGCTATTTTAACCGCTTTGAGATTCGTTTTTTTTGAGATTGAAAGTCTAACTCATCGTTCTTTGATGTTATTTTTAGCGCCATTAATATACTTGCTAATTTTTGCAAAAAAAATGCCACCTAAGCTCAGGTGGCGAATCGAAGAACTGTAAATAAGGTTGGATGGTTATCCAGCAAGCCATTTAAAAGTCATGAACAAAGCAAAAGGATTAGTGTTCAATGCGCTAGTGACTTGATAACTAATAGATACCATATGAGTTGCGATCTACCCATTGAGAAACTTTGAATTTGTTTGAAAAATCTTGAATTGAAATTTAAACGTTAAAAAACAGTCATTAATTAAATTTATCGAGCCACAACTTATTAAGTAAATACGAATACACACCTAAATGCAAATGATTATTAATATTTATAACTACTCATAATTACTTTAAATATAATGTTAAAGCTCAGTATGAATATTTGCCGCTAAAAACTAATGCTAATCTCAGCAGCGTAATTTAGCACATCACTCACAACCAAATATTATAATGAGCCTCTTTAACGTTAGTAGTACTTAGTCTTAATCAACAAAATAAGCACTGCAGATGCATTTACGCCGTCATATTCGCTAACACGAACACTATTTATACGTTGGTAAAATAGCAATTGAATAACTTAATACTTTCGCTGCGTCAGAAAGCCCGAGCATTGCGGTATGGTATTTCATTTTAACTGCGTAAAGAGTTGCTATTAAAGCCGCTAGCTCCGTCTTTTTGAGCGCCATCATTGGCTCAAATAAAACTAAGTAGCAGGAGTAAATGTTGATGATGAAAGTGGTATTTTAGTGAAAGGGTTTACCAGTTAAAAATGCGCTAGTACTTGCTCATACAAAGACTCGCTATCGACTAGCACCCCTTGGCCACCACTGCGAGTAATCGTGTCAATTAAGCCTGCCTCATCTTCAAAAGTATAAATATAAAAATCAACTTGATGCCCGGCCGCCCTCATCGATTGTAACAGCTTAAGTCCGGCAAGCGAGTCGCCATGGCGTTCCATATCAGAGATCACAGCTTCATATTGGTACCTTGATAACAAAACCATCGCTTCTTCAGATGTCAGTGTGCTGTATACCTCAATATTCAAGGCTTGGAAGTAGGCTTTTTCCATCAAATTGTTTTGAGGATGATCGTCTATCCAAAGCACTCTACCAAGTGTCTGTGTCGACTCAGTTGCATTAAGGTAGTTAGTATTGACCGCCGACTGACTATTTACGCCTCCCAGCCTAAATTGAAACACTAGGGCTAGCACGAGCAACAGAGCAATCAATACCTTAGCGAAAATTTCCCACCAAGAGATAGGGTTGGTATTTTTTCTGCGCTCAACATAAGTATCGCGCTGGTTTGAAGGTTCAGTGACTGTTGCAGGGGGATCGACGACATGGTTGTCTGTAACGCTTGACTGGCTAAGTTGCTTACCTAAAGAATGATCAAGGCGATAACCCCGCCCATGAATGGTTTGAATTAGTGCGTTGTCATAGCCAGCTTTGCAAAATATTTTACGGGTATCGGAAACTAACTTAGAAAGAGACATATCAGACACAATTGTGCCTACCCATATGGTGTCTAAACAGGTTTGTTTTGAGCAGTAATCAGGGTAGGAGTCGGCTAACAATTGAATAAGCATAATATTACGCTCATCAATCGGAACTTTGTTTCCATTGATTGATAACTCTGCAGTTTCACTATCAATACAGAATTCACTAAAACTAAGCTTCATAGACGACAAACCAATACTTAAGCAAAAAAAAGACTACAAACAACAATATTGCAACATTAATACGGTATAGCAAAGCGGATTTTAACAAAGTGCACAATATAAATGTGACTCAAAGTGTAAATATGTATTAATGGCAGCTTTAAATATATTGACCGAGCTTTTAAAAAGAGCGCAAATATGTCGCCATACCTGCGCTTTTAGAAAAATAAAATACTGAGCAAGTGCCCAATAAAATATTCACTCACACTAATATTGTTTATTAATCTTCTAATAAGCCTGCAATGGTCAACACACCATGTGTCGTTGCACCTGCAGCCCATAATGCATCACCAGAATCAGAAAATGCCGAAGCTAAATCAATATGTAACCAGTTTGTGTTAGGGGCTACAAAGCGCCATAAGAAACCCGCTGCATTTGAAGCACCACCCGCACCACCACCTTTCATTGCGCGACTATTCGCAGTGTCTGCGTATGGGCTTGGGCAATTATCTCGATGCCAAGGATCAAGTGGTAATGGCCACACCCGCTCGCCTGCTGCTAATGCTTTTTCTTGTGCTAGGGCCAGTACTTCTGCTTGAGGCGAGAAGATCGCGTTGTAGTTAGTACCTACAGCCATAACCGCAGCGCCCGTTAACGTCGCAGCGTCGATAACCAATGGTGCTCCAGTTTCAGACGCGGCCTGCAAACCATCAGCCAAAACTAAACGGCCTTCGGCATCGGTGTTGACCACTTCAACAGTGACACCATTTTTGTAGGTTAGAATGTCGCCTAACTTATAAGCGTGACCGCTAATGAGGTTTTCAGCACAGCATAAAAACAGTTTAACGCGCTTATTTAGACCTGACTTAATGGCTAAGCCAAGTGCAGCGGTAACGGTTGCAGCGCCGCCCATATCACACTTCATGCCCAACATTCCTTCAGAGCCTTTAATGCTGTAGCCACCTGAGTCAAAAGTAATCCCTTTACCCACTAGCGCCACAGCAACATCGGCATCACTAGCAAGCGGGTTATAGTCAACTTCCAACAATGCAGGTGGACGTTCGCTGCCGCGGCCGACTGCATGGATCCCTATCCATTGATGTTCTAATAACGCTTCGCCTTCGATAATTCGGTAACTAACTTTATCGCCGCCAATTTCGCTCAGCCACTCAGCAGCCTGCGTAGCTAAAACCATCGGAGATAAGTTTTCAGGAGTTTCATTGATTAAGTGCCGGGCAAAATTAGCGCTAGCAAGTCGGTTTGCTAATATTGTCTGACTCGCAGCATCACCGGTCCATTGTACTTGTGGCTGCGCCTTGGCGGTTGCAAAACCTTGAGCAAATGCCCACTGTAGATCAACCGTCCATAACCCCCCTTCTAACGCAACAGAACTGACGCCTTGGCTTTGAAGTTTGCGAGCAGCTTGCTGAACTTGGCGCTGAACATCACCCGCCTTGATATGCACAATGGCCATGTCATTTTGAAAAGTAACACTGGCTGTGCCCCAGTGCGGAGCTGGTGCATCTTGAGTGAGGGTCACTTTCATTAAATCTGTCATTTTCGGTCCTTAAAATATGAATCGATCAGCAATAGTACTCTCGATTAACTTATTATTTTCAACTGAGTTTACTGGATCCCTTACGATATCTAAAGTCAGCGCTCAATTAGCCAACCATATAACCTCATTTAAACAGCAGCTTAATTAATTAGCTTAATCTAAGATTAAAAACCTAAAACCGCCTTTCTTCACCCAACAACTCTGTTAACCTAACGTCAATATAATCGTCATTTATGAAGGTAATGATGCAGTTTAGCCCGGCATTTCAAAGCGCGACTTTAATCCAACGCTACAAGCGTTTTCTCACCGACATCACTTTAGACGATGGCACTGAAGTGACCATCCACTGCCCCAACACAGGCTCTATGCGCAACTGTTTATTTCCACAATCTAAGATATGGTTTTCGGTATCAGATAACCCCAAGCGCAAATACAGCCGCACTTGGGAGCTAGCACAAACGCCAGATGGGCATATGATTGGTATTAACACAGGACGAGCTAATGCCCTCGCTGAAGAGGCGATTAATGCCAAGATAATTACTGAGTTATGCGGTTACTCATCATTACGACGAGAAGTTAAATATGGCAGTGAAAACAGCCGTATAGATATATTACTAGAAGACCAGCAACGGGGTCGATGCTATGTTGAAGTTAAAAGTTGTACGTTACTGGAGCAAGGGCAAGGTTATTTTCCTGATGCAGTTACCACACGCGGGCAAAAGCATTTACGTGAATTAATAGAGATGGTGCAACAAGGCCATAGAGCCGTATTACTGTTTGTTGTGCAGCATACTGGTATCGACTCTGTACAAGCCGCTGCACATATCGATCCGGCTTACGCAGCGTTACTTAATGAAGCATTTTTAGCTGGCGTAGAGATCATTGCCTATAGTGCTTCTTTGTCTGCGACGTCAGTAAATTTGGTTAAATCCTGTCCGGTTAAACTTTAAATCTTGATATAGAGTTGAATTTGTACTTAATAGCGGGGATAGTCAAAGAATCAAGTCCAGACAACACAAATTATTTGCCTCTATATCAGGTTTCTGGTATAGATAGCGGCCATTATTATTCGGACGCCCTACAACGCAAATGATTAACAGGAGATGCGTTATGCCTCAAGGCACAAAAAAACTCGGCGTGCTCGCTATCGCAGGTGTAGAACCTTACCAGGAAAAACCAGGTGAGGAGTACATGAACGAGGACCAATCGGGTCACTTCAAGACCATTCTTGAAGCTTGGCGTAACCAATTGCGTGAAGAAGTCGATCGTACTCTTAATCACATGCAAGATGAAGCCGCTAACTTCCCGGATCCTGTCGATCGCGCTGCCCAAGAAGAAGAATTTAGTTTAGAACTTCGTGCTCGCGATAGAGAACGCAAACTAATTAAGAAGATTGAAAAGACACTACAGTTTATCGAAGATGAAGATTTCGGTTTCTGTAATTCTTGCGGTATCGAAATCGGTATCCGTCGTCTAGAAGCTCGCCCAACAGCCGATCAGTGTATCGATTGTAAAACGCTTGCTGAAATCAAAGAAAAGCAGATGGCGGGATAACCGCTATCTTAAGGTGCGGAGCTCTAGGCTCCGCGCTTTTATTTTGCGCTGCATAAATGATTAACCCACCCCCTTACATTGGCCGTTTTGCGCCGTCCCCTTCTGGTCCGCTTCATTTTGGTTCATTGATTGCTGCCTTAGGCAGTTTTTTGCGTGCCCGCTCCATGGGTGGCCAATGGCTTGTGCGTATCGAAGACATTGATCCACCAAGAGAAGTCGCTGGTGCTAGCCATCTGATTTTAAAAACATTAGAAGCCTATGGCTTGCACTGGGATCAGTCGGTGCTGTATCAAAGCCAACGCTTAAATGTGTATCAGCAACAAATAGAGCAACTACTCAGCACTGATAGTGCTTATTACTGCCAGTGTACCCGAAAACAAATTAAAGCCATGGGTGGCAGCTATGACGGCCGCTGCGGTACACGGGTTCAGCCCCATAAAGAGGGCGCTATACGCATTCGGAACCACTATGGTGTTGCACAATTTCAAGACCAACTAAAAGGCAGCATCAATGTCGACAACGACTTTGCCACAGAAGATTTTATTATTAAGCGCAGTGATGGCCTATACGCGTATCAATTAGCTGTGGTTCTTGATGATATTCACCAGCAAATAACCGAGGTTGTGCGCGGCTCAGACTTGCTTGAACCAACTTGCCGTCAGTTAAGTTTATTTAAATTATTAAATCAACCAAGCCCTAATTGGTTGCACCTGCCTTTAGCTTGCACAGAAAAAGGCCGCAAGTTATCAAAACAAAACCATGCAACCGCCATTAATGTCGACAAACCTCAAGCAAGTATTAATGCTGCTTTAGCATTTTTGGGGCAAGCTAAAGTGACACCTGAAACCCAAGTCAGTATAATGCTTGAACAAGCAGTAAGTCAGTTTGATTTAAGCAAAGTGCCTAGCCAAACTGAAATACTCCTAGCGACGTAAGCTCAATCGTATACTCATTGAGCTTTAATTGAGTTATCATAGCCAACTTATTTTTACGTTAAGCTTAAGATCCATATTAGAGGTGTCCCATTTTTCGCCGTATTAGCCAATTCTGTAAAAAGTTATTTGACGATAGTTCAAAAGCTGAAGAAAGTACTCAGGCTGGCCTGAGTTTAGAAGTTGTGCCTCGAAAAGCGCACTCGATTTCTCGTAGACAGATCAGCGATAACGCGATCAAAGTCCTGTACAGGCTCAATAGGTCAGGTTTTAAAGCCTACTTAGTTGGCGGCGGGGTGCGTGATATTTTGCTGGGGCTTCAACCTAAAGATTTTGACGTGGTAACCAACGCTACCCCTGAAGAAATTAAAAAACTTTTCCGTAACTGCCGCCTTGTTGGCAGACGTTTTCGTTTAGCACACATTGTTTTTGGCCGCGATATTATCGAAGTCGCGACCTTGCGTGGCCACCATGTTGACAGCGTAGAGACCGTATCTAAAACGAACGAATCTGGTCGACTGCTGCGTGATAACGTTTACGGCAGTATTGATGAAGACGCCGAACGTCGTGACTTTACCATTAATGCTCTTTATTACGATATCAGTGATTTCTCTATTCATAGTTATGGCGGTGGATTACAAGATTTAGAATCGCATACCATTCGCCTAATTGGGGACCCTGAGACTCGCTATCGCGAAGATCCTGTACGCATGCTTCGAGCAGTTCGTTTTGCGACCAAACTTGATATGAACATTGAGCCTGCAGCTGCGGCGCCAATTCCAACTTTGGCCGCGCTACTTAAAGACATTCCTGCTGCGCGCATGTACGAAGAAATTCTCAAGCTGTATTTTGCGGGTAAAGCCTCGCAAAACTACAATATGATGCGCGATTTAGGCTTATTTGCTCCGTTATTTCCATTGGTCGATGCCCAGTTAAATGAATCGCCTCACGGACCTATCGCCAAATTATTGCAAGAAATGATGGAAAACACGGACTTGCGCGTTAAGCAAGACAAACCCGTAACGCCTGCCTTTTTCTATGCAGCATTATTATGGTATCCACTTAGTCAACGAGCTGATGACATTGCCCTAGAAAGTGGCTTAAGCCTCTATGATGCATACACCGCTGCGATGGGTGACGTGATGGAGCAACAATGCCGCTCAATCAGCATTCCACGCCGATTTAGTAGCGTCACTAAAGACATCTGGCAACTTCAATTGCGTTTTGAACGCAATAAAGGCACTAAAGCATTTAGATTTATCGAACACCCTAAATTTAGAGCTGCATATGACTTACTGTTACTACGCGGCTCTGCTGAGGGCGGAAGTGTGGCAAAAAATGCGGCATGGTGGCAGAGCTTTGTTGAGGGTAATGAAGAGCAACGTAACGTTATTGCAAAATCAGGCAACAAAGGCGGTCGTAACCGCAATGCACAGCGCCGTCGCCGCAAGCCTTCAACCAAGGCAGCCCCAGCTAAACCTGTAGAATAATGATTCAAGTCTATGTTGCACTCGGGGCTAATTTAAGCGAACCAGTCGAACAACTCAACAATGCTTGCCAAGCATTGTTGAGCCTTGCTTCCAACCATTCATTTAGAGTTTCTCCGTACTACCGTTCCGCGCCTATGGGGGATGTTGAACAACCCGATTACGTGAATGCCGTTGCGAGTTTTAGTACGAGCTTGTCACCCATCGCGCTGCTCGATGCGTTGCAAGAAATTGAAAATAATCAAGGCCGACTCCGCACATTACGCTGGGGTCCTCGAACTCTTGATTTAGATCTACTGCTATATGGCAATGAGGTCATCAACCTGCCCAGGCTCACTGTTCCCCATTACGGCATGCAGCAACGCAGCTTTGTATTGGTGCCGCTATTTGACTTAGCACCAGAGTTAATTTTACCTGATGCGACGCCACTGCGCAGTTTAGTAACAGACGCCCTAGTCGCTCAGCTGCAACGGGCGTAATAGTAAGCCGGATAAGTCATCATCTTATACATCATCACCGCTTCTGAGCTCTCAACATTCACCCTTACCAGCCACGGCACCATACCATTTAGCGCGATTATATTATTGAATTAACATCGGCAGTACTGTAATTTCATCCCTTAAGCAGGGTCACTTTTCAGCATGCATAACGCCGCAGTTTGAAGCGGTTTGGGTATAGTCTTCGTTTTTGATAAGATGACACCGTTAGCACAGAGTTTGCTCCCAAGATCATAGAAGTGTTGCCACGCATGGCATAAAACAGCTTCACAAATTAGGTTCTAAAATACCACTATGTCTAAAATAACAAGTTCCACACTGCGTACCTTCAAAAATGAAGGCAAAAAATTCACTGCATTAACGGCCTATGATGCCAGCTTTGCAAACGCATTCGATAGTGAAGGCGTTGACGTATTATTAGTCGGTGATTCAATGGGCATGGTACTTCAAGGACATAACGACACGCTTCCGGTGACAGTTGACGACATTGCTTACCATACTCGATGCGTTAGTCGTGGCATAAAGCGGGCGCTACTGATTGCCGATATGCCATTTATGAGTTACGCCACGCCAGAACAAACCATGACAAATGCCACAACGTTAATGCAAGCGGGTGCTAGCATGGTTAAAGTCGAAGGCGGCCACTGGCTACTTGAAAGCGTTAAGATGCTCACCGAGCGCGGTATTCCTGTTTGTGCACATTTAGGCTTAACACCTCAGTCTGTGCATGTGTTTGGAGGTTTTAAGATCCAAGGCCGCGGTGCAGACAATGCGCAGCGTATTCTTGATGAAGCCAAGGCACTCGAAGCCGCAGGTGCACAGCTGTTAGTCGTTGAATGCATTCCTGTTGAGTTAGCTAAAACGATTACAGAAGCCTTAACAATCCCAGTGATTGGTATTGGTGCTGGTGCAGTTACTGATGGCCAAATTTTGGTAATGCATGATGTATTAGGCATTTCCAGTGGCTATATTCCGCGTTTTTCGAAAAACTACCTAAAACAAACCGGCGAGATCCGCAGCGCCGTTCGAGCCTATATCGATGAAGTCGCTCAAGGTGTTTTTCCAGCGGAAGAACACACCTTTAATTAAGCCCTTGTTCATCCGTTTTATTAGTCAGTGTTAGAGCAGTCGTATCATGATCACCACAGAATCAATTAGCGCTATTCGCGAGCAAGTACGCGCATGGCGCAAAAAAGGCGAAACAGTTGCCTTTGTGCCTACTATGGGCAACTTACACCAAGGCCACCTTACATTGGTCAAAGAAGCGCGAGAACGAGCCGATCATGTTGTTGCCTCGATTTTTGTAAACCCGATGCAATTTGGTCAAAACGAAGATCTTGATGCCTACCCAAGAACTCTGGCAGATGATCAACACGCATTGATAGAAGCTGGAGTAGAACTACTGTTCACTCCTACGCCTGCCATCATCTACCCGAAAGGCATGGACGCACAAACGTTTGTAGAAGTGCCATTAATATCAACACAACTGTGTGGTGAAAGTCGCCCAGGGCATTTTCGTGGTGTCGCTACGATTGTGTGTAAACTATTTAATATTGTCCAACCGGATCTTGCCGTATTTGGCCAAAAAGATTTTCAGCAATTGTTAGTGATTAAAACCATGGTTGAAGACCTGTCGATGCCGATTGAAATTATTGGCGTTGACACCATACGTGAACCTTCAGGTCTTGCTATGAGCTCACGTAATGGCTATTTAAGCCCAGCACAAAAGCAACAGGCTGCCGTGCTAAAGCAAACCTTAGATAGCATGGCGCTGGCGTTACAAGCGGGTCAAAATGATGACGAGGTTATTCGTGCAGCGCAAAAATCAATTGTCGATGCAGGCTTTAAGCATGACTACCTTGATATTCGCAGCGCAAAGACATTCAGTAAAGTGTTTGAAGAAAATGACCGAGAACGGGTTATTTTGCTAGCAGCTTACATGGGAAATGTCCGCTTGATTGATAATATCACCGTAAAACTAAACTAACGGGTTATATTGGTGGCTTACAACAACAGTTTAAGCCACTTTACACTCGCAGTAATTAAATCACTTTTAGCGTAAAACTCCTTAAGCCATTCAATATCATCACTATATTCAGCCTAATATATTTGTATTCTGACTGTGACAACTTAATGATACGCATCAACTTGCCATCCGAAACTGGTGTTATGATTAATGTTAAGCCATAGTATATGTGCTGCAAAATGGACCTGCAGTATCAACACTACCGGCAAGCAAGTTATGTAAGTCGCTTATTTTATGTTGTGCGAGAATCAATATAACTTGAGCTATAAAAGGATGTAGGAGCCCATGTCAAAAATCATACTCTCGGTTATTTGTTTATCGTTAAGCATTTCAGTACAAGCAACTAGCAGTATCTATAAATGTTTTAAAGATGACAAAATAGTCTTTAGCCAACACTCCTGCCCTGCTGATTTTCGCCAGCATGAAATTGAATATGAATTTGGCATTACCACTGAAACCGACTCCGACAAGCCCATTTCGACACAAGATCCATTACAAGCACTATTTCAAAAAGGCGTTATTTCAAAAGAGCGATTATTGCAGCTTGTCGACGGTGAAGTGTATCGTTTAAACCAAGAAAACAGTTATTATGAAATCTTAAGAGTTAGTGAGCTACAAAAGCTTGAACGCAGTCGCTACTGGCAAAAAAAGGAAGTTGATCATCCAGAATTTACGCTTGCCAAACAGAAGATGAATGAACACTTTGATAACCTAATAAAAAGTAATACTTCGATGATTGAGCAGCTACTGAAGCGTAAACACCAAATTACTCAGCCTATTAATTTCACAGATTAATTAGCGCCACCACAGCGACACAGAACATAATGGTCACCACACTAAATACCTTAATTTGGCCAGCGATACTATTTCAACAAGATACCTGTGAATTATTGCTACTTGAAACCGCCCGTGAGTGGTCGATACAAACCAGCATGCTAGGCCTGCTAAAAGACTGTACTATTATTGACTATCGCGGCAGTTACTACCGTATTGTTGATGAAGCTCCAATCACTCTTACAACTGAGGTTGCGGCACCTTCAATGAAGCAACTGCAACAACGAGTGCAATTATACGCTAGCCAAAATGGCCACTGCTGTACCAGTAAATTGATGTTTAATTCTGTTGGCCAGTTATTCGATATGGTCAGATTTATTGAGCACAACTGACCAAAAAAAAGCCAATAATCAGATTATTGGCTTTAGTTGCATACTATATTACCGTTAGGTTCTCAGCCCTATTCCGCGCGAAATAAGATAATACGCAAGACTCCACAAGCCAACGCAAAAACCTACCATAATCGCGATTGAAACCGGAACGCTCATGTCGGCATAACCTAAAAAGCCAAACCTAAACACGTTAATCATATAGACCACAGGGTTAAGCGCTGACACACCTTGCCAAAAGTCAGGCAACAAAGACAATGAATAAAACACTCCACCTAAGTACGTCAATGGAGTTAATACAAAGGTCGGTACAATACTAATATCATCATAACTCTTTGCAAAAATAGCATTAATTAATCCGCCCAATGCAAATAGTACTGCGGTTAAAAACACAGTAAGTGCAACTAAGCCAGCATGGTGCAAGGTGATATCAACAAAACACATGGCCACTAATGTCACAATCGAGCCCACACAGAGTCCACGAGCAACCCCACCACCGACGTAACCTGCAATGATCACGTAATGTGGCACTGGCGCAACAATAAGCTCTTCTAGGTTACGTTGAAACTTAGCACTGAAAAATGAGGAAGCCACATTTGAATATGAGCTGGTAATCACCGCCATCATAATTAAACCAGGGGCAATGAACTCCATGTAAGACACGCCGCCCATTTCACCAATGCGTTTACCCACTAAGTTACCAAAAATCAAAAAGTACAGCGTCATACTGATCGCTGGCGGGACGAGGGTTTGGATCCAAATACGGGTAAAGCGGTTTATTTCTTTAGTTAAGATACTTTTAAAAGCTGTCAAATACAGCGCTTTCATATTCATTTTCCAGCTCCAGCAGCTTTGCCTTTTTCAACTAGCTCAACAAACAGCTCTTCAAGGCGGTTAGCCTTGTTACGCATCGACAGCACTTGAATGTTCTGTTCATTTAACTGCACAAAAACATCATTTAAACTCTGATCTTTCGCCACGTCGACCTCCAATGTATGCCCATCAGTTAAGCGGCATTCAATTGAATTTAGGTTCGGTTTTTCACTCAGGTTTACACCTAAATCTAATATGAAGGTTTCCATGTTTAAGCGGCTCAGCAACGACTTCATGCTAGTACATTCCACCAGCACACCTTTATCGATAATACCGATATTACGACACAACATTTCAGCTTCTTCTAAATAATGCGTCGTAAGAATGATCGTCACGCCTTGCGCATTAAGCTCTGTTAGAAAAGTCCACATTGACCGGCGTAGTTCAATATCAACACCTGCGGTTGGCTCATCTAAAATCAGAAGTTTAGGCTCATGCATTAATGCTCGAGCAATCATCAAACGGCGTTTCATGCCGCCTGACAGCTCACGAGCTGGACTATTGCGCTTTTCCCATAAATCTAGCTGGCTCAAGTGCTTTTCTGCACGTTGAAGTGCGATAGCTTTCTTGACGCCATAATAACCTGCTTGATTGGTCACAATTTGCAGTACCGTTTCAAACTGGTTGAAGTTAAACTCTTGTGGTACCAGCCCGATACTGAGCTTTGCCAGCTCAAGTTCACGATCAATATCATGCCCAAATACAGACACTGTTCCTGAACTTTTTTGCACTAACGAACTGATCACACCAATCGTAGTGGATTTACCTGCGCCATTAGGCCCAAGCAGCGCAAAAAAGTCGCCCTTGTTTACCGTTAGGCTGATCCCTTTTACCGCTTCAACTCCACCTTTATAGGTCTTCTTTAGAGAGTCGATAACCAAGGCTGCTTCTGTGTTCGCCATTGTTGTTCCAATCAATTAATTTAATACTCACCAATAATACTAAATGTGATGCATCAAGACACTGACAATGTATTAAGCCCGTCAGGCCAATCGGTGCTATTGTGCGTGCGTATTGCAAACGCGTTTGAGCTTACCTATTCACTTATTTAATATATCGATATCTGCAAACAAAAACTCCCGCCGGTGCGGGAGTCAATCATATTTCTTGTGCCCGAATGTGTTTAGCGACGACTAGCTCAAGCGTATTCATACTCGGTGCAAAATATATAAAGCAATAGCCGCCTTAAAGCGGAATAACTTTTGCGATGTATGGCAAGTTTCGGTATTGCTCCGCATAATCAATGCCATAACCTACAATAAATTCATCAGGAATAGTAAAACCAACAAAGTCCACTGGCACTTCAACCTCGCGACGCTCCGGCTTATCAAGTAGCGTACACAGCGCTAAGCTTTTTGGTTCACGAATGAGTAGCATTTCGCGCACTTTGTTTAAGGTATTGCCTGAGTCAATCAGATCTTCAACGATCAATACATCTCGACCTTGGATCTCAGACTGAACATCTTTAAGGATTTTAACATCTCGGGTACTTGTCATGCCGGTGCCATAGCTAGATACCGACATAAAATCGATCTCGACATGGCCTTTAATGCGTCGACAAAGATCCGCCATAAACACCACCGACCCCTTCAGTAAGCCGACCATTAACAGGCGATCGCTCTGTGCATAATGCGCGTTTATCTGTTCAGCTAAAATATCTAATTTTTGATCGATCTCTTCTGCAGAGATCATCATTTCTGTAGTGTGTTTCATAAAACTCTCAGTAGTCGATACCAATGGCATTATGCTTATCATAACCCCAGCGATTCGTTAATGCATGCTCAATGCCTAAATGATCAAGGATCCGAGCGACCATGAAGTCTACCAGATCTTCAACTGAATGGGGGTTATGATAAAAACCCGGCGCTGCCGGCATTATTGTGACCCCTAAACGCGATAGCGACAACATATGCTCTAAGTGTATAGCGCTTAATGGCGTTTCTCGTGGCACTAAGATCAATTGGCCACGCTCTTTTATCGTTACGTCTGCAGCACGTTCGAGCAAATTATTACTCATGCCCGTTGCAACGGCAGCTAATGTGCCTGTACTGCATGGGCAGATCACCATTTGCTTAGGCGCTGCGGAGCCTGAAGCAGGCGGTGAAAACCATTCCTCTTTACCCAGCACTATAAGCTCACCTGACACCTCGCCAAATTGTGCCAATAACTGCGCGGTGGCTTTTTCAGTATTACCACTAAGCTTTAACCCCTGCTCTGTCGCTAACACCACTCTCGCAGCTGACGAAATCATCAAAAACACTTGATACTGACTTTTGAGCAATATTTCTAATAACCTTAGGCCGTAGGGAGCACCAGAAGCGCCAGTCCAAGCCAAACTAATCGACTTGTTAGCTTTACGATATGTTTCACTCATGGCGATTTATTTACCTATTCCGGTGCTTAGCTGCGCTAGCAATTTTTGATGTAACCCATTAAAACCACCATTGCTCATGACAATAATAGTATCTCCACTGCTTACTTGGGCAACAACTTGTTCAATAATGTCATTAATATCATGTAACACGCTAACCGGTATCGCAGCGTTGCTCATTGCAGCGCTAATATCCCAGTCGATATCACCCGCCTGGTACATAAATACGTTGTCAGCCAAAGCCAACGAGTTAGCTAGAGTATCTTTGTGCACACCGCTTTTCATGGTATTTGAACGCGGCTCTAAAATCACGGTCACTTTACTGTTACCCACTTTAGCACGCATCCCTGCTAACGAGGTGCTGATAGCCGTCGGGTGGTGAGCAAAATCATCGTACACCTCAACCTCGTTAACACACCCTAATAATTCCATACGGCGTTTAGGAGGCGAAAATCGCGCTAGTGCCGCAATGGCAGCATCAGGTTTTACCCCCACATGGCGGGCTGCGGCAATTGCCATAACCGCGTTTTCAATATTATGTTGCCCAATAAGCTGCCAGTCCACTTCTCCTTGCAGCTCTGCGTTAAAGTGCACTTCAAATTGATGGCCATCATCACTAAGATTACGCGCATGCCAACCTTGCGTAACACTATGCAAATGATAAGTTTCTTGTTCACTCCAGCAACCGAGTTTAATCACTTGTTGCACACTTTGTGCATCAGCAGGCCAAATGATTTTACCATCGCCCGGAACGGTGCGAATGACATGGTTAAATTGACGCTGAATAGCGCTGAGATCGTCAAAAATATCTGCGTGATCAAACTCTAGGTTATTGATCACCAATGTACGCGGTTGATAATGGACAAACTTAGAGCGTTTATCGAAAAAAGCACTGTCGTATTCATCGGCTTCCACCACAAAAAATGGTGAACCACCAAGCCGTGCCGACACTCCAAAGTTTTGCGGTACCCCACCAATTAAGAAGCCAGGTTCGTAGCCACAATCTTCTAAGATCCATGCCAACATACTTGAGGTTGAAGTTTTACCGTGAGTACCAGACACCGCCAATACCCAGCGGTCAGCCAAAATATGCTCGGCTAAGAATTGCGGCCCAGAGGTATATTTAAGCCCACGGTTAAGTACAGCTTCAACACAAGGATTACCACGACTCATGGCATTGCCGATAACCACAAGATCCGGTGCATCGTCTTCATTTTGCCCTAACTGAGCCGGATCAAACCCTTGAATGAGCTCAATGCCTTGCTCTTCTAATTGCGTACTCATTGGCGGGTAAACATTTGTATCACTACCGGTTACCTTGTGCCCTTCAGCTCTAGCAAGCAACGCAAGGCCGCCCATGAAGGTGCCACAAATTCCTAAAATATGTACATGCATAGTGATCGCTCTGGTGGTTGAAAAATCTAGCTTATTCTAACCAATTGCGAACCGCTTTGTCAGTTAACTAATATTTTATAAATACGGGAACGACAAACTGCGCAGTATACGATTTCAGTAAGATCGCCCACAGTTGCAATAGCGAGGTGAGACAGAGTAAAGGGCAAGGGTTGAGACTGGATGAAACCTTAGCGGCAATTGCTAGGAGTTATATGGGTAGCGTTGATAGCCTATGAATAACGGTTACCACCATTATGGCGCGGCAGCTCATTAACAAAATATATGCTAAAGCGCCCCTAAAGGCGCTTTATCAGTTGTGTATGTATCGCTGCGTCACTTCGGGCCAAATTGCTTTGAATTAATTTCTTGGGCCACGACGGTTTTTCATTTGCGCCTGCATCTGTGACATCATTTCTTGATACTGTTCATATTGATCGGCATCTAAGATCTGCTCCATATTACTGTCTCGCTCTTCAGCAATGGCTTTCATTTGATCACGTTGCTCACGACGATCACCACCACTTTCGCGTAGTTGCTCGGCTTCTGAATGAAATTGCTCCATCAAAGCTGCAGTTTCAGTTTGCTGCTCATCGGTTAAGCTTAGCTCCTGGGTTAACTTAGCAAGCATTTGCGCTGGATCAGGCCGACCTTCAGCAAGTACGTTCATACTTGAAAGACCTAACAACAGTGTAATGACAATAGAGATACGTGGCATAAGATGGCTCCTTTAAATTTGAGTCATCATTATAACTAACCGTTTGTATTCAAGATGGCCGCTTAAGTAAACCACTGTAAAATGTTGTCAATAAAACTCCACCAGCACCCACTGGCGTTAACACCTGTTTGAAGATGCAACGGCATGCATAAAGATTTAACCCTATTACCAAATAAAATATAATTAACCTTCGTATCAATTACATTGGTTTATAGTGTTAAATAGCATCAAATTTAACCTCGGCTGATATCAGTCGACCGCCGGAGGCTCTATGCAAAATTTCACGCTCATTACGTTAGTTTCAGGTCTAATTCTATCGACGAGTACTGCAACACATGCCATAGCTGCAGAGCCAGATTTTGCTCATCTCGAAACTATAGGCACCAGTAAAATAGTCGCTCCGGCCGACATGGCCGTTGTCAATGTAGAGGTAAGTATAAAAGCCAAAACGGCAACTGCAGCCAAAACGGCATCAGATCTCGCGGTAGCAAAATTTGTTGAACGTTTAACCCAAGCGGGTGTGAGTAGCAACTTAATACAAAGCGCAAACATCAACTTACAACCTCAGTACCAATATGAAAAAGACCAACAAAATACGCTTATTGGTTATAGTGCTAATCGCCGCGTTAGCGTGACCATCAATAATCTAACCAAGCTAAACGACATTTTAGACACTGCACTTGAGCAAGGGATTAACCGCATAAACAATATCGCGTTAAGCTCAAGTAAAGTAGAACAATACCAACAACAAGCTCGTCAGGCGGCCATTAAAGACGCTCAACAAAAGGCCAGCCAATTGGCTCAGGGTTTTGGTGAAGTGCTGGACGGAGTATGGAAAATTCGCTATTTAGACCAACGCGCAGTACAACCAATTATGATGAGAATGAATGCAGAAAGTAGTCACTACGATGTATCAAAGAGCTACCAACAAGGGCAAGTGACAATCCAAGATAGAGTCGAAGTGACTTACCGCTTAAAGTGAACTATCACTTATAAATGGCATGGTAAGCCAAGTTAGCCCTTAAATTTTTAAACCATATTTACGCGAACGAGCATCGCTCGTTCGCTGCCCTACGGTTACAACGTATACCGAATACCAATAGCTATACCATCATCTTCAGATAGCGATTGCATCGCTTCTGTTTCAGGGTCACTACTACTAAAATCACTAAAGTCGATTCGCCCTTCCAAATAAAACACTACGCTTCGATCCCAAATATAATGAACACCAGCAAAAGCAAATTGGCGCTTAAAAACATCGCCGTCATTTGCAGCTTGATAATCATCGCCAGCTTCTAACACATTATAAGAAGCCAATAGCCTAATATTGTTGTCGAAATAGTAAGCCGCTATTGTTTCAAGACCTGCGGCGTCTTGCAAAAACCGGCCTAAGTTATCAGTGTCATGAAATTCATTTTGGTTTACGTTCATGGCAGCATAAAAACCGTAATCGTCCCAAGTCCCCCAAGTTAAGCCTGCACCGTAAATATAATCCGTTTCGGCAACGATCTGGCCGCTGGCAGTCGTGCCTTCAGGTTCCCCAAAGTTACCGCCTGCCGTAATGACCAACTTATCTGTCGCTTGGTAGGTTAACCCCAAACCATACGTGTTGTCGTATTGCGCCATCACAAGCTGATCTGGGTCATTAGTGCCATCTTCCTCTATTTCAACCGTGCTGCTTTTTAGCTGCATCTGCACTGCAATACTTAAATTGCCCCAGCGATTACGGTATTGAATGCTCTTATCGCCGCGGCCAGTACCATTAATAGCACCATCAGATTTATTGTAGGTGTAGGTTCCCGATGCATTACCGTCCCAAACATAGCCATAATTGGTGTTATACACGACGTCGTACCATGCTCCCCACTGTTTACCAACCGAGATAGAACCGTAATCTGCGTGGCT
The DNA here is from genome assembly GCF_033180165.1 of Shewanella youngdeokensis. GTDB lineage: Bacteria > Pseudomonadota > Gammaproteobacteria > Enterobacterales > Shewanellaceae > Shewanella > Shewanella youngdeokensis. The sequence continues at coordinate 482,972 of NZ_CP136522.1, read as the reverse complement.
AACCCCAATGTAACCAAGGCGGTTATTGAGAAAATCACCGCTTTCGGTCTCAAAATTACTCTCACTGCTGTATGAAATGCTCGAATTGCCAAATGGGTTAATGCCCCATTCAAATTTTACAAATGTTTTCCAGTCATGGGACATATCGCGCGTAAAACCAAAGTTAATTCGAGTGCTGCCATTGACGACCTCGGTAACCCCTTGAGTGTTGATGACCCTGGCACCAACAAAGCCACCAATTTCTAATGCATTTTTGTCATCTTTATACACTTCAATCGCCATGCCATTGGGTGCATAAATCATGACGACGAAGAAAAGTGCCGCCAGAACTTTATTCATAAAGTCTCCAACCTTGGTTATCTATCCATGCTTACAATTTACCATTAAGCTCTTGTTGTACAGGTAATCGGCTTCACCGACCTTAATTGCAAAACGGTAACGACTGAATAAAAAACATAGCAAACAAATGGGGTAATACAAGTCAAAGCAGATGGAAGCGCTAAATGCTGTTTTAGCAAAATGGCGCCAAACAACAAATATGCGCAGTTAAGAAGGAAGGCGTGATTTTATTTGCAGCGATAAACAATAAACTTATCGCTGCAAAGCACGGATAACTAGGGTGACACAAACATGATAATTAGCGACTAAGCAACCTGGTTGACGCTGTTATTCGGTATACTTTTGGCGAGATGAGCTCGGTTTTTACCTAAAAACTTAGCTTTATAAAGCGCTTTATCTGCTTCTTTCATCAACTCGCCAAGACTTGAGACTTCATCGCTTAATACTGCAACTCCCAGGCTGACGGTAAACTCGATAGTGATGTCTGCAAAGTTACAAGGCTCCATGGCAATAGCACTTCGAATGCGATCTGCAATGGCAAGAGCTTCTGCTTCATTAGTGTTGGGCAGTACAATTAAAAACTCTTCACCGCCGATCCGGCCAACTAGATCCTGACTTTTCAACCAACGCTCAGCTCTCATGGTGACTGCTTGAATCGCCTGATCGCCAATATGGTGTCCATATTGATCATTGATCGCCTTAAAATTATCAATATCGAAAATGATAACTGAGGCAGATTGGCCTTTGCGCAACGATCTGGCGATCAGTCGTTCACCTTTATTAATGGTGTAACCACGGTTGGCAATGCCGGTTAAAAAATCTGTTTGCGAACTACGTTTAAAGGTTTCGCGTGAATGCAACAAAAAGAAAACCATTGCCAGCAGCACAGTACCGATCAAGATAAACAAGCTGACTTTGAGCTCGTTGATCCGTTCTTTATCTTTGGCTGCCGATAGTTTCAACTTATTAATTGATAACTGATTAGCTAATAGCTCATTTTCAAAGTCCGCTAACTTTGAGTTATGCACTAACGCCGTAACAATGACTTCGTTTTGAATAATTTTTCTATTTTGTTCCCGCTCTTCATCTATTAATTGAAATAGCGTATTGATGGCTACTAAATATTCTTGCTTATCAAAAGCCATAATCGCATCAGCAGATAAAAACATACTGCGCATATTGCTAGGAAAAGCTTTATTTTGTTGAAACAAACGTGCCATTTTAGCTGCTTTTTCTGGCTCACCAACTCGCATGTAAGCCTGCGCCAAAAATAGATGGCTACTACTAATAAAGTATTGTTCTTGAGTGCTATCGACGCGTGAAACAGCAGCCTCTAAATGTGAAATAGCGGCAGCATAATCTAGACGACCAAGTTCTATTCGGCCTGCATTGAGATGGGCGAAAAAATAAAAATCTTCAAATTGGGGGGAGGATTGCGCTAATTCAAACTGCACCGCAGAGTTGGCATTGGCTTTATCCCAATCGCTCAGTTTTATTGCCGAACTGAGCATATTATGTTGCATGTTAAACATATCTTGTATGTCGGCAGCTTCCTGCCAGATCAAGTAAGCTTTATTAAAGTTTTCATAAGCACGTTTATGCAAGCCAACGGTGCGATAAAGACTACCCGTTGCGTTATAAATTAGCGCCTTACGATTTACATCTAATTTGTCACTTTTATCAACAATCACCATCGCTTCATCAAGCAGGGCTATCCCTTTATGAACGGTCAATGCAGTGTTATAGCAAAAAGCATTTTGAGTCAGTGTTTTAGCTAATAATGTTGCGTTTGTATGCTGCCTTGCATACGCCAAGGCTTTACGCCGATCGATACAATATGTGGCGGGATCGTTTGTTTGCAAATACACGACAAAAGAACGCTCAAGATAACTGTCTATCAAAATGTCAGATACCGGCAGTGACTCTACAAACGCTATAGCCTTATCATAACTTTCAATTGCTAAGTCCAATTGACGGTTTTTTTCATATTTTTGGCCATACAAAAAATAATACTGCGCATGGTCGTCTGGGCTTAACAGCTTATTTTCAGCATCAAAGCGGTCTAAAAGGCTCAGCGCCACTTCTGGAGAAACATGCTCGGTCGATGCAGTTAAATACGCCAAAGCGTCATTTGCTTGTGCGTGATGCAATACGCTGCAAAAGATGACAATAAGAGTGGTAAAGGTGGTGGTTAATATTTTCATGTGCGTATTCAGCGAGACTGAATAACTCTTACTGGCTAATTTAAGAACAGAATATCATACTGTATAGTATTGTATACTCAGCATATATAATTAGTCTTCACTAACTAGGTTAGAGATCGAGAACATAAATATCTCATCAAGTATCAAATTGAGCCTGTTAGCGTCAAAAATTTGGCATTATGCCAATTTTATAGTGTTCAACACTATAAAACAGGAGTTAGACAACAGGATTTACAATAAAAAAGGCTAGCAATTATTGCTAACCTTTTTACTCAATAAGTGACGGAGTTAACACGCACTCTCTAACGCTTGAGCGACATCAGCAATAATGTCATCGATATGCTCAATACCGACAGAGATCCGCACAAGATCTTCAGATACACCCGCTTTAGCTAGTTCAACCGCATCTAATTGCCGATGCGTGGTTGATGCTGGGTGACAGGCTAATGACTTAGCATCGCCAATATTGACTAACCGTAAAACCATCTGCAGTGCATCAATAAACCGCCCACCAGCCAGCTTACTGTCATCGGCATTAATACCAAAGCTGATAATTCCAGATGCTTTACCACCGGTGATTTTATCGCAGTTATCCTTAAATGGACTGTTAGGTAACGCTGCGTAATTAACCCATTTAACTTTAGGATGCGCTTCTAAAAACTCTGCTAAGGCTAATGCATTTTCACAATGGCGCTCCATTCTTAACGCTAATGTTTCCAAGCCTTGCAGCAGTAGAAATGCGCTTTGGGGTGATAGCGCAGCCCCAGTATTACGTAGTGGTACAACACGACAACGGCCAATAAACGCTGCCGGTCCAAAAGCCTCGGTATAAACCACACCATGATAGGAAGGATCAGGCTCATTAAGCAGCGCAAAACGCTTAGGCTGAGCAGCCCAGTCAAACTTGCCGCTATCTACAATGGCACCACCAATGGTAGTACCATGGCCGCCTATGTATTTAGTCAGCGAATGAATCACAATATCTGCGCCGTATTCAAACGGTTTACATAACACGGGAGTTGCAACCGTGTTGTCTACAATTAACGGCACCCCATGTTTGTGAGCGATTTCAGCTAACCGCTGGATATCAACAATATTGCCGGCAGGGTTGCCAATCGACTCACAGAAAAGTGCTTTGGTTTTATCATCAATAAGCGCATCGAGCTTATCGAACTCATCAAACCCAGCCATACGTACTTCAACACCTTGTCTTGGCAAAGTATGAGCAAATAAATTGTAGGTGCCACCATAAAGTTGGCTCGTGCTGACAATGTTATCACCAACTTGGGTGAGCGCTTGGATAGCGTAAGTAATCGCTGCCATGCCCGAGGCTAGGGCCAACGCTGCAATTCCACCTTCAATGGCTGCTATACGTTGCTCTAAAACATTATTGGTTGGGTTCATAATACGGGTGTAGATGTTACCAGGTACTTTAAGATCAAATAGATCAGCGCCGTGTTGGGTATCATCAAACGTATAAGAGGTAGTTTGGTAAATAGGCACAGCTGCGGCTTTGGTTGTCGCTTCCGATTCATAACCGTGATGTAGTGCTAAAGATTCGAGTTTCATGCCAGCTATTCCCATTGCATTTGAATTAAGGACCAACATAACAAACGGCCATCTAGAAGTCTAAATAAAATTTAAAATTTGTCGCCATAAAATAGAAAAGCGATGGTAAAAGTAAAATTAAGCAATAACAGCGATTTACCTCTTATCTAAATCTTGTCCAGCAATGCAACTTCAAACTCTTCAATCGACACGCTGAGCCCTTGAGCCGCGATGCTAGCGTTTAATTTGATGAGATCATTTTCAACTGCCGAAATTGTTAGCGTATTGTCGTCTAGCGTATAAACCTGCTTTAGGCTTGCAAAGTAAAAACTCAAAATAATAAACGCATTTTTGTCATGATGCTCAGCAGCACGTTTGATGTTTGCTAACTTACGGTAAATTCGATTCTGTACCTGCTTTAACTGCCAAACATAATAGACTTCACGCATTAAGCGACTTTGCTTTTGTGAGTGCAGCACAATGCTACACACTAGTAGCGAGCAAATAACCCCAAGAAAATTAAGATGAAAGTTACCGGTTGATCCATCATCGGTCACGGTTGTAGCCCCAAAAAAGTGAATCAACAACGCACCAAATATCAATGCTAATATCGCTAAGCTCGCCACAAAAGAGCCAATCACGATATTGGTGTTTTTTCGGTAAGTAGTTTTATCAACATGCATTAGTTGCATTGTTCTCTCTCATGGCAAAGCAAATAATTAAGCCGTTATACTAGCACTTTATCACCACAGCGTTCACTATTTACACACTGTAAACCAACGTGTTGCCGACAACCTGCCACACGAGCGCTCCGTAAGGTGTGAATCGCCGTACCACCTGATCCTATTGCTTTTCACTGCGCCTATTTGCACCTAACCCTAAACAGCCTGCCAAACGTAGTTGGCGTGTTGCAGTAAACGAATTGTATTGCTTGCGTAGTATTGGCAAATTAAGTGTTAACTGAAAAAGCAGTTGCTAACCCAACCTATGTCACAACTTTAACCAAACACGCCATTTAGCAGTAAAAACATCTAGACGTCTAAATTGACAGATGTGCCGCAATCTCATATGCTTTAGTCTATTGAGATGTACCATTGTGTGTTTTTTCAATTTGACCACAGTTTGTTCCAGCTAGGAGGGCGATGGGAACAATGGTTCGATGACTGATTTAATATAAAGAGAGATAACATTGACTAATTCCAATCATGCCCCAAAAGCACCAGCAACTGACTCAGTAACGCCATCGTTTCTGGCGCTAACTCCTCTATTCTTGTTCCTTGCACTCTTCATTGGTGCTGGGGTTTATTTTCAAAGCCAAGGTGTAGACTTCGCCTTTTATCAATTACCGAGTGTTGTTGCTATTTTGCCAGCGATTATTTTCGCTATTTTAATTTCGAAGCAAAAGCTCAATCAATCAATAGACACCTTTTTAGCCGGCATTGGTCACTCCAACATTATTGCGATGTGTATCATTTATTTACTGGCAGGTGCATTTGCAGCGGTAGCTAAGGCTACCGGTGGTGTGGACGCAACCGTCGCACTTGGTTTGTCGCTGGTACCATCAAGCTTATTGTTGCCGGGTTTCTTTGTTATTGCGGCTTTTATCGCCACAGCAATGGGTACCTCAATGGGCACGATTGCCGCAGTCGCACCGATAGCGTTAGGCGTGGCTAACGAAGCACAAATAGACTTAGCGATTATGGCTGGCGCTGTGATTTCAGGTGCTCTTTTTGGTGACAACTTGTCTATTATTTCAGACACCACCATTGCAGCCACCCGTACTCAAGGCTGTGAAATGAAAGATAAGTTTAGAGAAAACCTTATATTCTCTATCCCTGCATCAATCATTACATTGGTAATATTTACTTTAGTCGGTCAAGGCCAGGCAGATGTTGCCGCTCAAGAAATTGACTTCATTAAGGTTATCCCTTACCTCACAATTTTATTTTTAGCCGTCGTTGGTATAAACGTTTTTGTTGTACTTACAGTGGGTATTTTACTGGCGGGCGTCACTGGATTACTGACCATGGATTACGGCGTAATCCAATTTGGACAAGACATTTACGCAGGTTTTAGCAATATGCAGGAGATCTTTATTCTGTCTATGCTCGTCGGTGGCTTAGCGGCGCTGATGCAACAGCAAGGCGGATTAGCCTTTGTCAGCAAGCAAGTGGAAAAGCTCATTGCGCGCTTCTCAAAAGCGAAAGGCGAAGCGTCATGTCGTGCTTCTGAACTGGGTATGGCGGGTATTGTTGCAGCAACCAACACCTGTGTTGCTAATAATACGGTATCGATTGTAGTGACGGGTGATATTGCTAAAGACTTAGCGCAAAAGCATGGCGTTACACCAAAACGTGCCGCCAGTATCTTAGATATCTTCTCTTGTATTATTCAAGGTTTGATCCCTTATGGCGCGCAAGCACTTCTAGTGGCATCAACGTTTAGCTTATCACCGCTCGAAGTGGTAGCTCACGCTTGGTACTGCATGATCCTCGCAGTGGTTGCCGTATTGATTGTTGTTTTTCGTAAACGAAAATAGCAAACCTTAACGCAGTTAAAAAAGAGCACCTTAATGTGCTCTTTTTTCGTTTTGCGCAGCGTAAAACCTATTTCTACTTAACCCATTACAATGCCAAATTATTAACCCCTGCACTCGCAATAACTCATTGTAAAAGTCGTCATATCGCTTCAACTAAGCGCAGTTCATGCCTTCCCTCTACAAACCGCACCTTGTTAACAGGATGTTAAGGGTGCATAGTTAACACAATTAACTATAAACGAGACCAATGCATAACCGTTATGGCCAACAATCACCCATAATGAAACTGCAGGCGCAACCAATGGCACATTGATATGGACGACAAAATTCAGTATCAAACAGCACGGCATGACTTATACCGCTTTATCGTGTTAGGAACATTTCTAGGGGCGTTTATCGCCGCAGCAGGAATTTCATTCTGCGTTTGGGCTAAATACCAAGAGATTGGCCAGCAGGTTTTTAATCTCCGCACAGATTTTCTTGGTGATTATGTCAATGCTGAATATGCATTTGTATACAATATCGCACTCTTAATAACAGGGCTGTGTATCATGCTCGCTATGCTTGGCCTTTATCAACTCAGACACAGTACCATAAGCCATTATCTATCCTTCATTGGTGGCTGGGTTGGTATGATGGTGTTATTAGCTGGGGCGTTCCCCATTAACTACCTTGATATGCATCGAACTGTGTCTACCTTAATGCTCCTTGGTACGGTATTAATGTATTTAGTCAGTGTTATTGATCGGTTCAGCCATAATGCTATTTGCAAAGGACCTATTTTTGGCTTTAGTATTTTGGGGTTATATGCGTCTATTAGTCTTTGTGTGCAACTTGACTGGAATACGTTAGATTTTCCCCCCTGTAGTCACGCTGACGGAGATATTTGTTGGATGGCGGTCACTTTATGGCTTCAGACCAACTGCATTATGCTATGGTGCTTATCTTTAGCCTGGGCAGTTAGAGCTGCCTCGATGAAAAACAACCTCGCATTATCGAAGCGTTACCTTGTTGGAGCACATTAAACCTCACCATGAGACTCGCAAAATACCTTGCTTTAACCGGCTGCTGCTCTCGTCGCGCCGCAACGCGCATGATTCGAGACGGCCAAGTAGTAATCGATGACCGCTTAGCAAACCACATTGATACCGTTACCTTAATTGACACCCCCAATGGGCAGCAATGCCAAGAAGTGTTATACGTTAATGGGAACCGTGTCTCTACCGTCGAAACTAAGGCCTATTGGCTATTCAATAAAGCCGTTGGTACCGACAGTCGCTTATTGGCTCACCTACCTAATAGCTTGCTGCATTTACTGCCTGAGTCACCAAGGCTTTACCCTGTTGGCCGACTCGATAAAGACTCACGCGGCCTACTGCTATTAACCAATGATGGTGAATTAACCCACCAGCTTATGCACCCTGATTTTGGCCATATAAAAACCTATCATGTAAAAGTCGACCGCCCTTTTAATAATGACTTTTTGCAGCAAATGGCTGCAGGTGTTAGCTATAAAGACATCACAACACGACCTTGCAAAATCAGCCGTTTAACAGAAGATAGCTACCAAATCATTCTGACCCAAGGGTTAAATAGACAAATTAGGCGGATGTCACAAGCTCTTGGCTTTAAGGTTATTGATCTAAAACGGGTCTCAATTCAAAGCTTAAGCTTGGGTGACTTACCCGAAGGGCAGCGACGCCAATTAACTGATTCTGAATTAACCACACTGCAGCAGTCTTTAGGCCACACATGTCTTGATATATAGGCTCAAGCCAATACTGATTCGCGCACTCAACCACGTTGCTTAGCATAAACGGCATGATACGCGACCTAAACGTAGCAACCGCTTAGTACACTTTACTGCCCAAATGCACTAACAAAAAAGCCGAAACATTTCACTGTTTCGGCTTTTGCTTTTCATTAACCATTCATGTTGGCATTAATAATTAATGAACAATTTCCATTTCTTCTAGCAAGTTATCTGCGTTATCTAGGTACTTCATTACCCACAACATATAACGGCTATCAAGCTGAATAGAGCGATTGCTATTTGGGTCGTAAGCCCAGTCACCAATGATACTTTCATACACGCCGTCAAACAGCAGACCCACTAACTCAGCACGGCCATTTAAGGTCGGCGAGCCAGAGTTACCACCGGTGGTGTCTAGCGTCGATAAGAAGTTAACGGGTACTGAATCTAACGACTTAACATGATAATCGCCGTAATGCTTATTCTTAATCAGCTCAAGTTCTTTAGCCGGTGCGTCAAATGGCTCTACTCCGGTGTATTTAGCCAAAATACCTTCAAGACGGGTAAACGGCACCGCTTGTAGTCCATCTTGTGGTGAATAACCTTTGACGTGGCCCACGGTCACGCGCAAGCTTGAGTTCGCATCGGCGTACACAGGCTTACCTTGCTCGCGGTTGTAAGCAATAATCGCATCCATGTACATCGGGCGTACTTTCATTAGCTCACCAGCGTGCTCTTTATCTTTCGCTTCGCCTTTCATGTCGGTGTCATACATCGCCACAGCAAACTGAATAAAAGGATCGTTAGACTTTTTAAAGTCTGCAACCGATTTATCCATCCAAGCCAAACGTACATCTTGCTTATCAAGCTCTGTATTGGCGTACATTTTATCTAGAGTTTTTTGCAGCTTTTTAGCATCAAACGGCTGCCCAATACCAAAAGCTTTATCCAGTGCACTAATACGCTCACTGGTTGGTAATGCGGCGTAACGACTCAACATATCGAACAAAATAGCTTTATCGACACTCGCAGCGTAACGACGGTCGATGCGCTCCATGCTTGATTTAAAGCCGGTCATATCACGTGTTTGGTAACCTGGCTCACGCGCCATATCGTCAAGCGTTTTCTCATGCGCTAAACGGTAAAGCTTACGGGCGGTTGGCAACATGGTGGTGTAATCAATGTAACCAAGAATAATATCTCGCGCTTGGTGCTCGTTACCTTCAGCAACTAACTTATCTAGCTTAGCAAGCGTTTTGCCATACTTAGCCTTACGTTCACTACTTTGATTAATCCATGCGGTTAACTCAGCTTCACGACCTTGTCGATCTGCAAGCATCGTCGACTTACCGTAAAACTCAATCATAGAGGTAAAGTTTTTGGCGTAGTTGGCTAAACCAGCAATCAAGCTTTCGTACTTAATGCGCTCATCGCTACCTTCAGGTGCAGTTTCCTTAATGATTTCGATAAAACGTTCTCGTAGCATTTTGCCTTCAGGGTAGGCCCATTCAAACGTATTTTCTACTTCGTTAGCGGTGCGGTAACGGTTAGTACGGCCAGGGTAACCCGCAACCATAACAAAATCGCCATCACTCACGCCTTTAGCCGACACCTTTAAAAAGCTCTTTGGCTCATAAGGTACGTTATCGGCGCTAAAGTCTGCCGGTTTGCCGTCTTTAGACACATAAGCACGGTAGAAAGAGAAATCACCGGTATGGCGTGGCCACATCCAGTTATCAACATCACCACCGTATTTACCCACGCTCGCGGCTGGGTTATACACTAAACGCACATCACGGATCGCCATCTGCTTAACAAGGTAGTATTCAAGCCCGCCATGAAAACTGTAAACTTTACAACGGTAACCATCTTCCTTTTCACACTCGGCGACTAAGCTTTTTTCTTTCAGCTCGATAGCTTGGTAAAAGTCATTACCGGTTTTATCGGCAATACCAGACAAAACACTGTCGGTGACGTTATTAACTTCTTCAGTGACAAAAACACGAGAACCAGGTGTTGCTGGCAGCTCTTCGTCAAAAGATTTAGCTAAAAAGCCATCTCGTAGAAGGTTTTTTTCTGGGGTTGAGTTGTACTGAATAGACCCGTAAGCACAGTGATGGTTGGTAACCACTAAACCCTTAGGTGAGACAAATGATGCCGTACAGCCGCCAAGGCTAATCACCGCATTCATTGGAAATTCGGTCAGTTTTGAAATCGAGTTAGCATCAATCTCTAAACCCTTTGCTTTAAGCTCATCAGCCATAGCAGGAAGCTGATAAGGCTGCCACATTCCTTCGTCTGCAGTCGCACCAAAAGAGGTTGCAATTGCGACGGTTAAAAGCCACTTTTTCATTTAATTCCCATTTTTGATAATTTCAATTTATTGTTATTTTTCGCTTGCTGTTTTACACAAGTCACATTATTTTTTAGCCCGAAAAACAAAAAAGCCGAGCCCAATATTATATTGGAGCTCGACTTTAGCACAATCGTTTAGGCTAGAAATAGGCTTTGTATTAATCTGTTACAAAGCGAACCTCGTTTTATTCAGCACGTCCTATAACGCAACCATAAGTTGCGCAGCAATAATACCTAACCCCAGCAAACCAGTAATGGTTAATGCCGCAGTTCCACCGCTAACTTGGTAGCCACCTAAGTTTTGCTTACGTTGGCGCAGCGCCATGGCGATGGGTAAAAATATAATCATTACCACTAACGGGATGGCGGCGAAGCCAAGTACCTGGAAGAAACCATCAGGGTAGTACAGGGCACACAGAAGTGGTGGTACAAAAGTGAATAACCACGTTTGTGCACGACCAAGCTTGGTATCCTTTGCTCGTGTCAATTCAGCCACGTAATCAAATAAGCTCATGGTCACACCAAGGAACGAGGTCACCAGTGCTAAGTTAGCAAATAGGTCGATAAACTTTTGTAAAATAGATGATTCCGCAACACCTTGCAGTGCAGTTACCAGTAAAGGTAACGAGCCTTCAAACCCGTAAACCACTTGGCCGCCTAACGTACCTAGCGTGACCATTAACCACAAAATGTAGCAAACCAATGGAATAGTTGACCCAATAATCAACACTTTACGCAGCGATACGGCATCACCATCTAAATAACGTACTATAGTTGCAATACAAACATGGAAACCAAAAGAAGTGAAGACAATCGGTATAGCCGCTAGCCATAGATTGGTTAAATCACCACGGCTGATAGTCTCAGCAGTTGTATCATTCAGCATTAAGCCCATATTAACTTCAGGCAACAAATAAGCCACGACGACCACCAGCAAAGCGATCATTGAGCCAAATAGGACTCGAGATATTTTATCTACCCAGCGTACACCCACAGCAATACAACCACCGAACACTAAGGTAAACAGCAGTACTGCAAGTTGGTTGTCCATCTGCATGCCTACAAGTTCCATCTTTGATTCAAGCAACGATGAGCCGCCCATCAGATAAACCATAGTTAAAGCAAACAACAAGCTGAGAAACGAGCCACCTTGAATAAGCTGTCCGGTTCTGCCTAATATTTTGCCAGTAATGGAATGCACATTAAGCCCAACACCAGCACGTAAATTAATTTCTAGCATCAATAAAGAGGTGTAAATCGATATCCCCCAAATCACCACAAGTAGTAGTAAAGCAGGTATCGCCCCTAAAGACGCTGTTGCAAGAGGCAATGCCAACATGCCACCACCGATTGCGGTTCCAGCTACAATAGCTATTGAACCAAGTATTTTTGAGTTCACAAAATTGTCCTGTTAGATTTTATAATTTCTTTTTGGTAGGTCAGATTTGAACGACTTTCACAGAGGTTTACGCAAATCAACAACGCATTTAACAGCCTCCAATCGAATCAGGTCATCATCAACCTTAGTGATTTCAATTGGCCCCAACGGCTTAGTTAAATAATACGGATATACCTGTTATTTACTACACCATTGAGGCTCTATAAATCGTGGGTAATATCGATAAAATTGCTTCATTACGACTCTATACTCTAAAAAATGACTGTTAACGACATTAACAGCTACGAACCCCCTCGGCAAGCCATCTGAGCAGCATAAAATCAACTCAACACGGCTTCATAATATGAGCGTAAAACCTTAGCAACAGTTAATTTACTTTTCACTGTTTTAAACACCGTTGAGTCGCCATAACCCTAGTTTTTATTTTGATTGAAATTGGTTAGTTATTCTCTATACTTTTGCCCCTGCTACATAGGTCTGCGAGCCGTCTTTGCGCCGCAACTGAGAAAGGGCTAATATCGCGAGCTCTAAGCATATTGCCACTAAAATTGGGGAAGTGTGCACTGTGCTGAGTATTTAATCCCCGCAATTAGGATAAGCCTCTTGGAAGCGCTTCTTGCCTCTACCTTAACCGTCGCCATTGCAGAAATTGGTGATAAAACACAATTACTCGCCTTGATTCTAGCGGCGAGATTTAAAAACAAAACTGCGATTATTTTAGGCATACTGCTCGCAACCTTAGCTAACCACTTTGCTGCTGCTTGGGTAGGGCAATGGGCTATTGGGCTTATCAGCCCTGAACTCGGCCAGTACTTGGTCGCTGCCTCATTCTTTGCGATTGCGCTATGGGTACTGATCCCAGACAAGGTGGATGCCGAGGAAAGTCGCTTTTATGCAATGGGGCCTTTATTGGCCACTTTTATCTTGTTTTTTATCGCCGAAATGGGCGACAAAACACAAATAGCCACAGTGGTGTTATCGGCCAAATACGATGCATTAGCCATGGTTGTCTTAGGTACCACTCTCGGCATGCTCATTGCCAATGTGCCAGTAGTGATAGCGGGTCATTTTAGCGCCGAAAAACTTCCCTTGCAGTGGATCCATCGTGGCTGCGCTGTGTTATTTGCACTGCTGGGTATGGCGACGCTATTGCTCTAACACTTGGGCTGACAATAACAAAAAGCCTGTAGCGGTTTACACTACAGGCTTTTTTAATCGTTAAATTTTGTTAGTTTGGCTTACTCTGACTACAAACCCAATGCTTGTTGAACACGCTGGCCATAGTTGCTGTCGGCGGCAGTAAACTGCGCTACCATTTTAAGTTGAGTTGCCTCACTCACCACACTCAAAGTATCAACGATATTGGCTATCAATCTTGTTTTTTCATCAGCGGGTAGCAAACGATATAGATCTCCTGCTTGGCTAAAGTCATCTTGATTGTAACGGCTGTAGCGAGCAGCCTCGCCTTCCAACCTTAAAGGAGGTTCGGAAAACTGCGTTTGCTCTTGCAACCCATCATAGCTATTGGGGCCGTAATTTCTGCTAGCATCCGCGCCTGTTTGACTCCCCGAAAACGGACACTGAGTGCCCGCCATTGCACCTGCACGTTGATGATGGTTTGCCGTAGTCGCATGCGGACAGTTAACGGGTAGCTGGTTATAGTTAGTTCCAATACGGTAACGCTGAGCATCAGCATAAGAAAACAGGCGTGCTTGCAACATCTTGTCAGGAGACGCCCCGATCCCAGGCACTAAGTTGCTTGGAGCTAATGCAACCTGCTCAACCTCAGCAAAGTAGTTTTGTGGCATGCGGTTAAGCTCTAACTCACCAATTTCAATCAATGGGTAATCACCATGCGGCCAAACTTTAGTGAGATCAAATGGATTGATCTTATAAGTGTTTGCCTCAGCTTCTGGCATGATTTGCACTTTGACAGTCCACTTAGGGAAGTTTCCATCAGCAATTGCAGCGACCATATCGCGTTGTGACGAATCAGGATCAATACCTTTGAGAATATCAGCTTGCTCTGCCGTTAAGTTGGCAATACCCTGCTGGGTTTTAAAATGAAACTTAACCCAATACCGTTCACCTTTGACGTTCCAAAACGAGAACGTGTGCGAGCCAAACCCGTGCATTTGACGATAGTTAGCTGGTATGCCGCGATCAGACATCAACACCGTTACTTGATGCAACGCCTCAGGGTTTAGCGCCCAAAAGTCCCACATCGCATGCGGATCTTTTAAATTCGTTTGTGGATGGCGCTTTTGGGTATGGATAAAGTCAGGAAACTTAATGCCATCGCGCAAAAAGAAAGTCGGCGTATTATTACCCACAATATCGTGGTTTCCGCGCTGCGTATAAAAGCGCAAACCAAAACCTCGAGGGTCGCGCTCGGCATCAGCCGATCCCATTTCGCCACCTACAGTTGAAAAGCGCACAAAGGTTTCAGTCTGCTTGCCCACCCCATTAAAGTGGTCGGCCAACGTAAATTCGCTTAAGTCTTTTGTCAGCGTAAACGTACCATATACACCAGTGCCTTTAGCGTGCACGACGCGCTCAGGGATCCGCTCACGATTAAAGTGTGCCAATTTCTCAATTAGGTGCCAATCTTGCAACAACAATGGTCCACGTTCGCCCGCTGAAATTGAATTTTGATCATCACTAATCGGTGCGCCATTTTGTGCTGTAAGTACTTTGTTTTGCTGACTCATAAATATCCCTTGACCTTGGTTGCTGTGCAACCAAGTTTCGATAAACTCAAATACACCTGTCATGCGCGCCCCTTACAAAATAATGGTATGGCGGTAAAGACAAAACATACTCGCTGTTGATGAGGTTACATTAGCAATCGCACAGTAAGATTAAAAACGATTAGAATCGATTAAGTTAAACGATTAAGCAGATGAAATACCAGATAAGGCAAAACGGAAGAGTAAGTTGAAATGACGGGAAGTTTACGGTTTACCGAATTGATGACCCGACAATCTCGGGTCATCAAACAACAGCTAAGAAGCTGGATTCACTTTTTCTGCCCGGTAAAGTTTAACGATATAGTAAACATTAATTAGCACGATAAAAAAGTTAACTAGCGCAACGGGGATCGCATTAATAGCCACTCCATAAGCCACGAATAATACTGCCCCAACCAAGTTCCACCAACGGAGCTTTCTAATATCTGACATCATCAGTGATATCGCCACCACTACCGACGCCAAGTATCCAACCCACTCCCAAATAACCACGCTATCCATATAACTAACCTTCATAAAAATAAGATATTGAGCATCAATACAGCCAACTAATTACAACAATTAGTGACTCAAAAAAATAATGATACTACTCGCAAACCGTTAACGCTTAACCACAGCCGCCGTCATGCGTGAAATACAGCATAGTTCGCCAGCGCTATTATGCACTAACACTTCCCATACCGAACTACGCTTCCCAAGGTGTACTGCCTTTGCTGTAGCCGTTAAGATGCCATTACGCGATGCTTTTAAATGGTTGGCATTAATCTCTTGCCCTACGCAGTAGTATTGCTCAAAGTCGACAGCAAAGTTGGCAGCATAACTAGCAACCGTTTCTGCTAATGCCACATTTGCCCCACCATGAACAATCCCTAATGGATTATGTATTGCAGGCGACGCCGGCATCGTAGCCTTAATATAGTCATCACCAATTTCGGTTACTACAATCCCCAAGGTTTGCATCAAAGTGCCTTTACCGTGCATTCCAACATCCATTTTATTGCACACTTCTAGGGTAACGGGTCTAAACCAAATTGACATATATGACATCCATTGCGTTAACGATATGCGTTAGTTTACTGTTTCGGTAAACATCTTTAAACAGATAAGTTTAGCTAACATTGCAGCTTAAGTAGCAAAATAGACACTTTGCGACAGCTGCCACTCGCTAAGATCAACTAAATTGAGTCTGTGCAACTCAATACTGAGTAAGTAAATTAAAGGGGGGAAAACACGAGCAAAAATAGGCCAGCATGACCAAATGAATAGGCGCATGTTTGAGCTTAGTATTAGGTGTCGATACGTTTACACGTTCAACTTATTTGCTCAAACACGCGCCATAGGGTAAACAGGACTCAAAAAAACATGCAGATATAACGGCTAATTAATAGCACAGCACAAATACAAGCTCGCATATAGTGACTCATGCTACCGAGCTGCATCGACTATGCGTATCGTCAAAATGTTGAAAACTTTCATACATTTTGCTGTATAAATTTTTTGGTATGAATGCAGTGTATACAACTGCAATTTAGGCGCAATAAATAGCATGCAATAATGTAATTTAAGTTATGTTTTTGCCTTGCTAATTGATTAAAAAACTTCAAGCCAACAAAAATACGCCATTTTTGAATAAATATTCAGCAAGCTATAGCAAAAATAACGATGTAACCGCCTAAAAATAAGCCATAATGCAAAAACCAGCAATGACAAAAATTGATAAATTATGCAACGATGATAATTTAAACGGCAGCAAAATGATCTACATATTACGAAAATGGAGTTTTATAACTTAGTTTTAATGACTTAAAGCGCTACTTGTTAACGTTAAGCGCCATTAGTAAGCCTTAGTGGTTAAACCTTAATCTAACAGCCATTTTTAGTACAACATCATACCTATTCCATACAAAGGTACTGAGTGGGTAGCCAACGCTAGATAACTTAACCAACAAAACAGTCACCAACCAGTTCAAGCAGCTTTCTTAAGGTATAAAAAAACGACCTTAAGGCCGCTTATTCAAACATTCAGGAACTTAACCAACAGCATGCAGTTTTAATTGATTTTGAAAAGGTTCTGCCCAACGCAAAAGCTCCACTCGGTTACGTGCCTGAGTTTTTCTAAAAATTGATGAAATATGGGCTTTAACCGTGTGCTCACTAATACATAAGTTTTCAGCAATTTCTTTATTGCGCGCTCCACTGGAAACCAATTGTATAATGGTTTTTTCACGTCGAGTTAATAGCTGAAAAGACTCTGAACCTTCCGTTGATAGTTGCTGAGGAGTTTCAATGTTACTAACTAATTGACGAAAAACCCGGCTAATTAAGGTTCTGTCATACCACAGCTCATCGGCCACCACCTTGCGTAAACCCGTTAACTGTAAGTCCATACGTTGCTCAGCAAATAGCAAGCCTCTTACACCTAGCAGCAAAGCTGACTCAGCATCTAGCGAATCACGAACAACATCATAAAGTGCAACCGGCACATGCTTAACTAATTTCGAAGCCACTAACGGGATCCCATTACAATCAACGGCAGCGCCTTGTTGAGAGATAAAATAAAAGCTGTTGCAGTTGGAGGTAGGTTCCAGATGTTCGATGTCTGAAATAACACGGGTAGCGAGCCCGATGGACTCAGCAAGCATAGCCAGATGGCACGGCGCAGCCACCTGATGAAGAAATACGATTTCATCAATATTATTCATCACTTCTCTCCCTGAAAAGTATTACTTAATCCATTAACGACCCTATTGACCAAGGCGCGTAATCTCACATTGTAGCAATGGAACCGAATAGAGCTAAGCCAGTCTACCTAGAGTTGCTCGAGTAATAAAGTATGAGCGGCAAAAACATTTAACAAATTGCATTAATTTATTAACGACCCCGCTCAAACTGTACTTTACCGTTTAAAATTAAAAGCTTACTTAACCATCTTGGCGGCGATTAACTTGTTATGGTATCGGCTCAATATGAATACCGCTAAAGTCGCGCCGACCAACGCCATTGCCATGTCTGATTGTGTGTCCCATACATAACCTTGCGTACCGAGAAACGCTTCAGCATCTTCACCGGTCAGCTCTGCAACCCACCACTCTATTAGCTCATAAAATGCCGAAAATGCGAGCGCAAAGCACACAGCAAGAAAATTACACCAAGCACCCACTTTTACCACATCTAAACGTATATAAAGCTCTCGAGCTAAGATTGCGGGAATAAAGCCTTGCGCCAAATGCCCAACTTTATCGTAATTATTACGAGTGCTCCCCGTCCATTCAGCTATCCAGTCAAACAATGGAACTTCAGCATAAGTGTAATGCCCACCAATCATTAATATCACACAATGGATCAGTATGAGTACGTAAGCTAAACTCGTCAGCGCAAAGCTATTACGCGTATAGATCAGGATCGGTAACGCGATTATCGCCGGTAACACTTCTAAAAACCAAGTGAACTGATCATTTGGGCCAACGGCAGACCAGATCAGGACAACAAAAAAAATCACCAGCCATAAAACTCTTTTATTCAAAATATCTCCCCTATATAAGATATTGTTCTAGATTTAGAATAAACACTTTAGCCATCCAGCCCTCTACAGCAAGCGAAAATAATGCTAGGTTACTTATTGAAGGATAAGAGTATACCTAAAGCGCGCTAGCAGTTGAAATTTGTCGTAAAAACGATGACATTAAGACGACATAATACTAATAAACAATTAAGGGTACATAAGTCATGGCAAAACACTCGCTGGACAAGGATAAAATTAAAATCCTGCTGTTGGAAGGCGTCCACCAATCTGCGGTAGATGTATTCGAACGAGCGGGCTACACCAATATTGAATACCATAAAGCGGCATTAAGTGAAGAAGCACTCCTCACCGCAATCAAAGATGCCCATTTTGTTGGTATTCGCTCTCGCACTCAGCTCACTGAAGCAGTTTTAAGTCACGCAGCCAAAATTGTAGGTATTGGTTGCTTCTGTATTGGTACCAATCAAGTCAATTTAGCTGCTGCAGAAAAGCTAGGTGTTCCGGTTTTTAATGCTCCTTTTTCCAACACCCGTAGCGTGGCTGAATTAGTACTTGGCGAGATCATTATGTTGCTACGCGGCATTCCACAACGCAATGCTAAAGCGCATCGCGGTGGCTGGCTTAAAAGTGCAACTGGCAGTTTTGAAGCTCGCGGTAAAACGCTGGGCGTTATCGGCTATGGCCACATCGGAACCCAATTAGGTATTTTGGCAGAAACTTTGGGTATGCGAGTGATGTTTTTTGACATTGAAGACAAGCTTCCTTTAGGCAATGCACAGCAAGTGCATTCAATGGAACAGCTAATGTCATTGGCTGATGTAGTCAGTTTACACGTACCTGAAACACCACAAACTAAAGAGATGATTGCACATGCACAGCTTGCCTGTATGCGTAAAGGCAGCATTTTAATCAACGCATCTCGTGGCACGGTTGTCGACATTGACGCCTTAGCTGCCGCCTTGAAAGAAGAACACCTTGCTGGCGCCGCGATTGACGTTTTCCCTGTTGAGCCTAAATCAAATACCGATGAATTTGTCAGTCCGTTACGTGGGCTTGATAACGTTATTTTGACACCTCACATTGGTGGTAGTACTGCCGAAGCGCAAGAAAACATCGGCATCGAAGTCGCCGGTAAGTTAGCCAAATATTCAGACAACGGCTCCACAATGACTGCGGTTAACTTCCCTGAAGTATCACTAGCGGTTCACTCAGGCGCCTCACGTTTACTGCATATT
The DNA here is from genome assembly GCF_033180165.1 of Shewanella youngdeokensis. Taxonomy (GTDB): domain Bacteria; phylum Pseudomonadota; class Gammaproteobacteria; order Enterobacterales; family Shewanellaceae; genus Shewanella; species Shewanella youngdeokensis. The sequence continues at coordinate 463,327 of NZ_CP136522.1, read as the reverse complement.
CACCGCAACAGACCCGGCATTTTGATCCAAATCAACTTGGCATTTGCAGAGAAAGGCATCAACATTGCTGCTCAGTACCTACAAACCACAGCTGATATTGGATATGTAGTTATGGATGTCGATTCAGATCAAGCAGATCAGGCACTGATTGAATTACAGGCTATTGAAGGCACAATTAGAACTCGATTACTTCACTAAATCGTTTGGCGTTCTCGCCACTGATTAAAAAATACTGATTGGCTATTTAATTAAGGCCGTGCAATATACCGTTGCACGGCCTTACTGTTTTTATAAACTCGCAGCCCGTAACTTTTCGCCACGGTTAATTAGCGTTACAATCAGCTTTCTTTTCGTTTAACTCTTGGACCTGCTCATGACCTTGTCAACTACTCAGCCAAATTGGCCTTTAAACGGACAACAACCTGCTCTTATTGTGTCTCGTCTTTCTCACCTAGGTTTAATGTCAGTGACAGGCGAACAAGGGCGCAGTTTTATTCATGGCCAAGTCACAACAGATATTAGCTCACTTGAAGCCACACAATGGCGTTGGGGAGCGCATTGCGATCCTAAAGGTAAAATGCTGGCAACCTTCAGAACATTCGCCAAAAACGACACCTTATTTTTGATGATGCCTACATCAACCTTGGCACTAGATTTACCACAGCTACAAAAATATGCGGTGTTTAGTAAAGCCAAGCTCACTGATGTTACTGACAACTGGCTGATCTATGGCGTTGCGGGTGAACAAGCGGCGACTTGGCTCACAGAACAATTTGGCCCGTTAAATGATGAGCTAACCTTAGCCGGTAATGCCATGATTATTCATGACTCTGGCCGTTATATTGTTGCTATAGAGCAAGCACATATTGCAGACTTTACGCAACTTGCTGACGTTACAACTTTTGATGCAACCGCTTGGCAGGCACTCGAAATTCTAGCCGGCTACCCAAATATTAGCGCAGAGCATCAGGGTAAATTTGTACCACAAATGTGTAATGTCCAAGCCGTAAACGGCATCAGCTTTAATAAAGGCTGTTACATGGGGCAAGAAACAATTGCCAGAATGAAATACCGTGGCGGCAATAAGCGCGCGCTATATATTGTTTCTGGTACTGTATCAGCAGAATTAACTCGTGACAGCCAGTTAGAAATAGCCTTAGAAGAAGGCGAAGGCTATCGCCGTGGCGGCACTATCATTGAATGCGTACAGCGTGATAACGACGTGTTATTAACTGCGGTATTAGCCAACGACACACCACTTAACGCCGCGTTAAGAATCGCTGATGATGCAGTCTCATCACTTAGCATAGTCGCGTTACCTTATAGTTTAGAAGATAACTAGCACTGCAACGCACTGGCACGTTCAAGTAAACACTTAAAATAAAAGGCGCCTCAGCGCCTTTTATTTTTTATGCTTCGACATTAAGTTTCATGGTGCTCGTCACGTATAGCGGTAACTTCGGCGATAATGGCTTTAAAGTTGGTAACCAATGTAGGGTCAAAGTGTTTACCCGATTCACTTTCAATTAATGCGATTGTGTCTTCAATCGACCACGCTTTTTTATAAGGCCTAATCGAGGTTAACGCATCAAACACATCAGCTAAAGCCACAATGCGCGCTTCAATCGGAATATCTTCGCCAGCTAAACCTTTTGGATAACCGGTACCGTCCCACTTTTCGTGATGACACAACGCAATACGTCTGGCCATTTCGAGCAAAGGATCTTTATGATCACCTATAATTTCGGCGCCGATTTCGGCATGACGTTGCATTTCCACCCATTCTATATCATCTAATTTAGACGGCTTTTTTAAAATAGCATCGGGTGTGCCAATTTTACCGATGTCATGCATCGGAGAAGCGTTATAGATAAGCTCACAATACTTATCAGGTAAGCCCGATTTCTTCGCTAGCAGGCGCGCATAGTGGCTCATTCTCACCACATGTAAGCCGGTTTCATTGTCTTTATATTCAGCAGCACGCCCTAGGCGCCTAATAATTTCGAAGCGAGTTTCTTCTAACTCGTGGGTTCGCGCTTTAACCTCCTCTTCGAGTAAGCGCTTTTGATCATAAAGCGCTAAGTGCGTTTTAACTCGCGACTTAACCACTGGCGCACTCACGGGTTTGGTAATGTAATCCACCGCTCCAATCGCAAAGCCTTGCGTTTCATCGGATGTATCGGTTAATGCCGTAACAAAAATAACCGGAATATGGCAGGTTAATGGATCCTGCTTTAATCGCTCACACACTTCATAGCCATTCATACCAGGCATCATGACATCCAGCAAGATAATATCAGGTGGATTTTTTTGGGCTAATGCTAGTGCTTTAGGGCCGTCTATAGCCACCTTAATTTTATAGTCAGTGCTTAATATTCCAACAAGAATATCAATATTATCAGGAGTATCGTCCACAACTAAAATGGTTGCTTTTTCCATTAAACCTACTCTCCTTTACTATTACGACTAAATTAATCTCTTAGTATAGTCAGGTTTATATGTACGTGATGGCATCATTTACTAATTGTCAGAGTGGTGATTTACCCAGCTACAACTCGAATATCGACTTAATCAACTCTGCTGCGTCATCAAATTGATAACTATTAACCATCGCCACTGCGGGGCTCATTTTGTACCAGATATCCGCCGCAACTTTACCCTTCATCTCATCCATCTTTTCGACCGCATCTGAATCAGCATCATCGAGCATTGCTAGCAACTCTTTTGCTGCGCTAGCTAACTCTTCAGGCGATAAAGTCTCTGCGGCACTGGTTGGTACCTGTGTGTCACCGCCTTGGATTAACTGTGACATCCAGTCAGATATCGCATCACAAATTGAGGCAATCAAAGCTGTTATTTCGGCCAATTGAGCCGATACATCGGCATCTTTATCTGCGGTTAATTCCGTTTCAATCGCGCCGGCAACTTCAACTAAACGAGGAGCGCATAAGTTACCCGACACCCCTTTTAATGTGTGAGCATACCGAATGGCGTCTTCTGTTTTGCCTTGAGTTAGCGCTAAATCAATTTGCTCAGCAGCATGCATTTGGCCTGTATAAAAGCGCTCAAAAATCCGCTTGTACAACCGCACTGAGTTTTGGACTAGCTGCAGGCCTTTATCGACATCTAGCTGCGCATGTTGTGGCCAAAACAGCACTGAATTTTCATTTTTATCGCCCTCGACTTCAGTCTGTGAAAACGTTGCATCTCCCTCACCTAAATATTCGAGTAACGACTTATAAAGTAAGTCCACTTCTATAGGTTTAGCGATATGATCATTCATGCCAACGCTAATACATTTTTCTTTGTCACCCGCCATTGCGTTGGCCGTCATTGCAATAATCGGTAGGTCTGCAAATTGCGATTGCTGCCGAATAGCTTTGGTCGCCTCGTAGCCATCCATTACCGGCATTTGGCAATCCATCAGCACTAATTCAAACGATTCTAAGGCCAATTTATCTAATGCAATCTGACCATTATCTGCAATTGTTAAGTCGATACCAACTTGCTCAAGAAACTCAGTCGCGACCTCTTGGTTCATCTCATTATCTTCAACCAGTAGTACTCGTTTACCCTGTAATTGAGTCAGTATTGTCTGGCTGATCTCTTCGCCTTTACGGCGTACTGGCATGGCTCCGCTTTTACCTAACGTAGACATAATACCGTCAAGCAAACGTGATGCGCTGATAGGTTTGGTGATGTATCCGGCAATATCAACATCGTTAATATGCTCGGTGAGGTCAGTATTGGCGTGCGCAGATACGATTAAGATTTTTGGTGGGTTATCACTACCATCAAGAATGGCGGCCGAGGTTTCTAAGCCGTTCATACCTGGCATTAACCAATCAATAAGCGCCAATGGATAATCCGTGGTTTTACAGCGCTCTACAGCTTGCGCGCCGTCTTTCATTGTGTCGACCTCAAAGCCCATGCTTTCAAGTGTGGTGCGTAAAATATCTCGCGCTGTCGCATTGTCATCAACCACTAAAATGCGCATCCCTTCGAGCTCTTGGCTCACTTTTAGCAGTTTATTGTCAGCAACTTTTAGCTTAACGGTGAAATGGAAAGTACTGCCGCGACCAATTTGGCTTTCAACGCCTATCTCGCCTCCCATCAGTTCTACAAGTTGCTTACAAATTGCCAATCCTAAACCTGTACCGCCATATTTACGGGTCGTTGAGGTATCAGCTTGGCTAAATGATTTAAACAATTTACTGCGCTGCTCTTCGGTCAGCCCAATGCCGTCGTCTCGGACACTAAATTTAAGCACGATGTCGTCGTTAACATGCTCTAAATGATTAATCGATAACAGTACCTCGCCTTGCTCGGTAAATTTAATCGCATTGTTCATCAAATTAATTAGCACCTGACTCAAGCGCAGTGGGTCACCTTCTAATTGCCGCGGAATATTAGGCGCCACCGCAAACAGCAGTTCTAGCTGTTTGTCGGCAGCTTTAACCGAGAACATATCGCTTAAATCTTCTAACATGGTATCGAGTTGGAATGACACCGATTCAATATCAAGCTTGCCGGCCTCTATTTTAGAGAAATCTAAAATATCGTTGATAATGCCCAATAGCGACTTCGATGCTCTATCAATTTTCTGTACATAATTTTGCTGTTTGTGGTCGAGTTCCGTTTGCAAGCAAAGCTGCGACATACCAATAATCGCATTCATCGGTGTACGGATCTCATGCGACATATTGGCCAAGAAATCACTTTTAGCCTGACTGGCTGCATCGGCAAAATCTTTAGCGGTTTTAAGCTCAGTCGATAGCTGTTTAAGTGAAGTGATATCTGACATAGACAGCACTGCAGAATTAATTTGCCCTTGCTTGTCTTGTAAACCCGTCAGCGTAACATCCATCCAAATTACCTGACCTTTTTGGTTCAGCATACGTAGTTCGGTAGTAATACTGTTATCGCCGTTTGCCATTAGCTCAACAAATTTTTCGTTAACGGCATCACGATCATCACGATGTTGATAATCAAAAAATGAGGTACCTTTTAGCTCGTTAGTCGCGCGTTGCATATAGAAACTAAATTGCTCGTTACAATCTAAGATCTCGCCTCGCTCATCAACATTCACAATGCCGATCCCAGCGTTATCAAATAGCGCTCTAAAATGAGCTTCTCGTTTTGCCAGCTCGCGATCGATCTGTTTACGTTCAGTAATATCCATCAAATAACCATTCCAGATAATACTGCCATCGACCAACCGATTACCGTGTGCTCCTGCTTGTAACCAGCGCACATCGCCCATTGGATGACGGTAGCGGAACTCCTCGATCCAATTAAGGCCTGACTCACCAGTGCCAGACAACGCTTTGATCACGTGAGATCGTTCATTAGTAACGATGCTGTCAGCTACTAGATCAAAGTTATTTACCACCTGATCGCGATGAAAACCCAGCGTGGTAATACAAGCGCTCGATAAAAACGTAAATTCGCGCTCATCGTCCGATCGCCAGTGTAATTGGTACACTGTACTTGGGATCGATTCGGTGATCGTTTCAAGCTGTTGCTGCGATTGCGCTATCTCTTCTTGGGCTTTTTTACTCTGAGTTATGTCGTTAATACTGCCGTCAAACCACAACGCAACACCGTCGTTATCGTAAATCGCTTTACCTTTTTCATGTACCCAACGGATGCTAGAGTCACGGTGTCTAATTCGATATTGAGCTTCAAAGTTCTTTTGCTCGACCAGTGCAGATCCAATCGATATTTTAGCTATATCGGCATCTTCTTCGATGATAAGACTGGCAAAGCTTCGCTTGTTGTTTTCGATAAAATCAGAGGCGGGATATCCGGTAATATCACCAATGTTGTCGCTGATGTATTCCATTACCCAAACGTCTTCAATGCGAGTACGATAAACGGCACCTGGAATATTGGTCACCAGACCACGAAAACGGTTTTCACTGTCTTTAATTCGCTTAGCAATCGCTAACTCTTCGGTCATATCCCTTACGGTAGCAGCCACTTGTTGGTCACCATCCGCAGTTAAGGGCAACATGCCCAGGCTAATCTCGACAGCAAATTCACTACCATCAGCTTTGCGAGCCATCAGAACTGATGTAGAGCCTAAGCCCATTTTTCTATCTCGACCTTCTTTCACAAACTTGTGTCGCAGTTTCGAATGGTGCGGCCTAACTGAATCAGGCACAAGATCATCTACAGACATCGTTAACATTTCGGCTTCACTGTAACCAAACAACGTTTGGCAACGACTATTGGTAAAAACCAATTTGCCCACATCGTCAACAATCAGCATTGCCTCGGGTGCAGACTCCAGCACAGCATTTGACCACGCCGCTGCAGAAAACTGCTCCGTCACGTCATTAAACAGCATTTCAACTGACAACAGCTCGCCACTTTCTGAACTTAATGGTTGCATAAATACATCTAACCGACGCAGGCGTCCCTCGCTGTCGATCATTTCAATTTGGTGTGGTGGCACGGTAATTCCGCGCAATGCCTCTTCCATATAGAGCCAGTTTTGATCATTAATCGGGTTATCCGAAAACATACGCTGATACTTACGCTTTAATAGATCTGGGCTCACCCCCAATACCTCTTCCGCCCCATCGCTAACCTGAGCAATATGGCCGTCAGCTTCAATTGAGGCATAAAAAGATTTAGCACTCATACCATCAATCAATTTGGCAAAGCGGTTACCACGCGAGTCGAGCAAAGCTTGCTCGCGTTCATCGAGTGCTACAGCCATATCATTGAACTTATCCGTTAATGTGATCAGCTCATTGACCGCCCCTTTTGGAACCGCTAACTGTTTCGTTTTACCAGCACCAAAATCGGCAATACCGCTTTCTAACTCCTCTATCGGACGGGTTAGCCTTCTTGCCGTTAAATAACCAGTAATCAGCAACATAACTGAAATTAATAGTAAATTTAGCGCGAGAGAGGAGAACTCCAACATAAAGGTATTTTGTAGTTGTGTTTGTGGCGTCATGATAATCACTCGCCAATTAAGCGTCGGCACGACCCCAATACTGGCAAGGTAGGTATCACCTTTTCTATCTTCGATGTTACTGGAGCCCGATTTATTACTATTTAGCAGGGCAAGAAAGGAGTCATTATCGGCCGATTGTTCAAGCCATTTTTCGTTACTATTTTGCAGTAATAACGCTTCGTTAACGTGATAAATCAACTCCCCTTTATTATTAATAACAACAATTAAATCATCTGCGACGTTCACCATTTTAGGAATAATATTTAGCGCTAAATCAGCAGTAATTACACCGTCATAAGGCAAACTCTCACCAAAAGGATGCGAATAACTAATCATCAATGCATTACCCGCTCCCTCATCAAAATAGGGAGCAGACCAATAGCCGTTAATATTATCAATACTTTCAGTCCACCAGCTCCATGAACCATCGGTATAGTCATAGCCGTTGGCACCAATATCAATCACTTTTACAGCGCCATTTTCACGATAGGCATAGGGGGCGAATAAGACTCGGTCTGCAACAGTCGATTTTTGAAACGCAATAGCACTACCATAAAAATCAGGGTGCCTTTCCAACCGGCGACTCAATAACTGACTCAGTTTTTCTTCATGGTTAAACAGCGAATCGGGGTCGCTTTCACTCAATAAATCGGCAAAAGATCGGGTGTCATTTTGAGCAGAAATAAGGAAGTATTGCAGCTGACGCGCTATGTTTTCAGCTTTTTTATCAAGTTCTTGGTAAATGTAATCTTCTTCTTGCTGGTAATTAAACCAAGCGTTAACACTAAAAACCACGGCCATAATCGCAATTAACGGTAAGGCCATTTGCGACAAAATTCGGCTACGAAAGGTACGAAGTTGGTTCATATCCATTTTCCATAGTGTGACGCCAAATGACACAGTATTGAGTACGCTAAGCGGCTATGGAGCTAACTATGCGCAATACATTTCATTAACCGTCAAAATTCAAAAGCGTCGTTATATTCAACACATCATTGCATTTAGTGTAGACAATACTTTTTGCCAACACCTTAATATTGCCGACTAAATTACAAAATTTTACGGCGTATACGTGTCATCATAATGTGCAAAATTTGGTCCTTAGCGCTGTCACTATGGTTGCAGCGCCTATTTGCCTCGTAATTATGACCTTCAAAAACTAAAACAGGTGCCGATGCACGCCATTACCACGATCAAATTTATATTTTTGATGCACATTTATTACTCATTACATGCTAGATTTAACTGTAGCCCACGCAAAATGTGGGGCTATACCCAAAAAATGGCCTGCCTTAAAAAGTTGTAATGGTCGTTAAAGGAGTAACAATGGGCAACAGCATCGTAACGCTAAATTCCGTATGCAAAGGGTTTAATGATGGTGATAAACACCATCAAGTTCTTGATAACACTAATCTGCAATTAGCTCCTGCTGAAACCGTTGCACTAACTGGACCAAGCGGTTGTGGCAAAAGTACTTTGCTTAACATTATTGGTGGGTTTGAATTCATTGACAGTGGTAACTTGTCACTTTTTGGCAATAACACCGCCGACTGGCACGACAGCCAATGGAGCCAATATCGGCGCAGTAATTTAGGCGTAGTATTTCAACAATTTAACCTACTTACCCCACTTAATGTAAAAGACAACATCGCTTTTTCTCTACGCTTAAGCCAGCAACATTGGTCCCCATGGTGTGATCACCTCATTGACTTGCTAGGGTTAAGCGCAGTTAAAAACCGTCATATAGAAGCCCTTTCTGGTGGGCAGCAGCAACGCGTTGCTATAGCACGAGCATTAGCGCATAAACCGCAATTATTATTAGCTGACGAACCCACTGGCAACCTCGATGAAAATGCCGGCAGAGACGTTATGACGCTACTCACCGAACTGGCAAAAGAATCTCAAACCAGTATTTTAATGGTTACCCACAGCGCTGAATGTGCTGCGTTTATGCAACGCCGTTGGCATTTAGAACAAGGTCATATCCATGAGTAACTCTCTCTGGATGACCACGCGTTTAAGCCTTAACGTCTTTAGCCGCCACTATCTAAAAGCGCCACTACAAGCCGGAGCCATTTTATTGGGCTTTATTTTAGCGGTAATGCTATTAATTGGTGTTCGCGCCACTAACGAAAATGCCGTTCGTAGTTACTCACAAGCCACAGAGCTACTTAGTCAAAGAGCGCAGCTTATTTTGACGCCGCTGGCAGGGAAAAAGTCATTACCCGACTCAGTTTATATACGCCTACGCCAAGCAGGCTTAAGCCAAGCTTTAGCGGTACTGACCGGTACTGTTACCGGCAAGCAAGGCCAGCACTGGGACATTCAAGCCAGCGACCTCATCGCCGCCTTATCGGTGCAACAACAAACAACAGCGCACAACAGCGAGCAATCACAGCAGGTTTCTCTGCTTTCAAGTGGTATTCCGCTAGCTAAGCTACTTTCAGGTGAGCCCTACATCCTTATGAGCCAAAGCCATGCCGACCAGGTTGGCACCAATGGTCAACTCGAGCTCGAGGGCATGGCGCTATCAATCATCCCCCTCGATGATGAACTTGGTCTTGGTAAAGCCATTTTAATGGATATCTCCCTTGGGCAGCGCCTGCTTCACCAACCTGGCGAGCTCAGTTATATCGCCCTATTTGGCGATGCCGCTCAACTAAAAACCGATATCAGCCAGTTATTTAATCTGCAAGGAAATACTGCCCAGCCCAAGCCATTTGAGTTTACAGAGCAAGACGCCGGAGAAGGCTTAATCAGTCTGACACGGAGTTTTCATTTAAACCTAACCGCCATGAGCTTATTAGCCTTTGTGGTTGGATTATTTATTGCTTACAACGGCGTGCGCTATAGCCTACTAAAAAGGCAACGATTATTAGTGCAATTGCAGCAGCAAGGTGTTCCGCAACGGGCATTATTATTGGCACTATTATTAGAACTATTAACGCTGGTGATTATTGGCTCATTACTAGGCTTTATTTTAGGTTTACAACTCAGTCATTGGCTACAACCTATGATAGCGCTAACCTTAGAACAACTGTATGGCGCTCGATTACTGCCCGGGTTATGGCAGTGGAGCTGGCTGTACCAAGCGATAGGATTAACCTTTGTAGCTGCAATATGTGCTTGTTTCCCCTTATTTAATGCGTTAGCAAAACAACCCTTGGCCCGTAGCGGCAGTCGGTTTGAACAACAACGCCATGCCGGGCGATACCAGCAAATACTCTTTGCCACAGCCATTGCCTTACTTGCTTTAACAGCCGCATTATTTCCCTTTAGCCAAGACTATAAATACAGCCTAGTGTTGCTTGGCCTAGTGACGGTGGCGATCCCACTGTTGCTACCACTGTCACTGCGGCTGTGCCTGTCTTTAGCACAGCGCGTCAGTCAGCATGGTTTATGGCAATATGCGGTGGCTGAAAGCAAAGAACTGATAGCCCCACTGTCGTTAGCGATGATGGCCATGCTCCTTGCGCTAACCGCAAATATATCCATGAACACCCTCGTAGGCAGTTTTGAAATCACCCTTAAAAATTGGCTCGATGTCCGCTTATATGCTGACATTTACATTCGACCACCAGGCGATAAAGTTACCGACACTTTAGCTATCTTAAAAAGCCATCCCAAGGTAACGCAGACTTATGGACAATGGGTACACAACAGCCATTACCAAAATACTCCCATTAGCCTAATGACCCGAGATCTACACTCGCTTAGAAACAGCAACCAGATGAAAGCCCAAATCAGCAACTTATGGCCAGAATTTTTTAGAGGCAAATCACTAATGATTAGTGAGCCAATGGCGATTAAATTTAACCTTAATATTGGCGATATGGTCACAACCCCTGAGTTTGCTAACGCCTCACAACCCGCGCTGCCGATTGGCGCCATTTTTTATGATTACGGTAACCCGCTCGGACAAGTCATCGTGAGTCAACCAACCTGGAAAAAACTCGGATTATCCAGCAACCCCACCAGTATTGCCGCCGCATACGCTGGCGATATTAGCCAGCTCGAACAGCAACTACAGCAACAAGTTCCGCTTTCTGCTGCGCAAATGTATAACCAAGCAAAAATTAAACAGCGCGCATTAGAGATTTTTAAACGCACTTTTTCAATCACTTTAGTATTGAACAGCCTGACTTTAATGGTTGCGGCAATCGGACTTTTCAGCGCTTGCCTGATGCTAACCCAAGCAAGGCAAGCACCGTTAGCGCGGCTTTATGCACTCGGGGTTAGTCGCGCTCAATTACGCAACTTAGTCTCGATTCAAATGCTTTTAATCGTGTTATTTACCTGTCTACTCGCGTTACCTGCTGGCGCCTTGCTAGGCTACTTACTTATCAATAAGGTCACTTTACAAGCCTTTGGCTGGAGCATTGCAATGGTGTGGGATTGGCAAGCCTATTTTAAAGTGGTCATTATCGCATTAATTGCCAGCGCACTAGCGGTGCTGTTACCACTGTATTGGCAAACGCGCAGACCGTTAGTGTCTAGCCTGCAACAGGAAGCATTATGAACAAGCTGTTTTTCGCCCTGTTATCAAGCCTTATGCTTATCGCATGCTCACCAGCACAGCCCCCAGCAACCGGGATGGGACAACTGCTCGATGGCGATGTTCAAGGTTATAGCCCTGTCACGCCTGGTGTTAAATTGCGCTTTCCGGCAGACCATATGGCGCATGATGATTTTAGACAAGAGTGGTGGTACCTCACCGCAAATTTAGAAACACAAACCCAAGAAAAAATTGGCATACAATGGACTCAATTCCGCATTGCGCTCGCCCCACCCGCTAACCCACAAGTGTCTACAGCCGGCGGGGGCAGTAAAACGCCTTGGCAAACCCAGCAGCTTTATATGTCGCACACAGCCATTACCACACAAGCTAGCCATAAGGCCGCTGAAAAATGGTCTCGTGGCCATAACAGCATCGCCGGTACGCAAGCTAAACCGTTATCTATCCGCCAAGATGACTGGCAATGGATAAGCCAAAACGAGCACTTGTTTCCAGCAACCTTAAATGTAGCGACCACTGACTTTAGCTATCAACTACAACTTACGAGCAGCGCTCCCTTTCAACTGCATGGCAAAAACGGCTACAGCGAAAAAAATGCCGTAGGCACTGTGGCATCCTATTACTATACACAGCCCTTTATTAACGTGAGTGGGCATTTAGTCAGAAACGGCAAACGTGAATATGTCAGTGGTAAAGCATGGCTAGACCGAGAGTGGAGTTCGCAGTTTTTGTCTAAAACACAGCAAGGTTGGGATTGGTTTGCGATTAGACTAACCAATACCACCACGCTAATGCTGTTCCAACTTAGAGACAGCAGCGACCCCAAAGCGCACTTTTATAGCGCTAAATTAATGCACCAAGATGGCACTGGCAGCATTATCAATAATTCACAAATACACATGACGCCCTCCGCATGGCAAGTTACAGCATCAGGCCGTTACCCCACACAATGGCATATTGAGATCCCGTCCCAAAACATCGACATCACCACTAAGCCACTCAACAATGATTCAAGCATGCCATTGTCTATCCCCTATTGGGAAGGGCCCATTATTGTCAGCGGTACCCACCAAGGTATGGGTTATATGGAACTCACAGGATATTAAATCAAGAACAAACTGTGACAGATAAATAACCTTGACTACTACGAGTCAACACCGCCTCAACAATTATGCAAATAAGAATAATTATCATTAACTAAGCAATTGAATATGCTAATTATTTAATCTAAAGCAAGTTAAACCTCTATTTGGACAAAAACCCATCTAGCTTCTAATCTTTATTGGTAGTTATGTGATCTTGGTCACTAGTAAAACTTGATCTCGGTCTACAAAAATCCTCAATACCCCTTGTGAGGTATACCCACAAAATCTGTGAGGTCTAGACTCAAGATAAACCTTGGTAATGAGCAGTACATTTGCATGCCAATGTTACTTGCCGAATTAAAGAAGGTAAAAAATGCGCCAAGAATTTCATATTACCAGTTTGGTCGTACACGCCGCGGCCAAGTCTGTTGCAGATATCAAGCAAAGCTTGTCTGCACTTGAAGGCACCGAAATCCATGCAGTTACCGATGAAGGCAAATTTGTGGTCACTATTGAAGGTGAAACCCAAGGCGCCATTCTCGATAACGTCGAAGCGATTAACGCCCTTGAAGGCGTGATTAATAGCAGTTTAATTTATCATCAAGTAGATCCAGCAGAACAAAAGAGTGAGGAACACCATGAGCATTAGCCGTCGCGAGTTTCTAAAAGCCAACGCAGCTGTTGCCGCCGCAACAACCGTCGGTGCGACTCTGCCAATTAAGATAGTTGAAGCAGCAGAGCAAAAAAATACCATTAAGTGGGACAAAGCACCTTGTCGTTTTTGTGGCGTAGGCTGTAGCGTTCTTGTAGGGACCGATAACGGTAAGGTTGTGGCAACGAAAGGCGATCCGCAAAGCCCAGTCAACAAAGGCCTTAACTGTATTAAAGGTTATTTCTTATCGAAAATTATGTACGGTAAGGATCGTTTAACCACTCCACTATTGCGTATGAAAGACGGCAAATACGACAAAGAGGGTGAATTCACTCCTGTCAGCTGGGATACCGCATTCGACACCATGGCAGATAAGTGGAAAAACACACTCAAAACCAAAGGCCCAACCGCAGTCGGTATGTTCGGCTCAGGCCAATGGACAGTTTGGGAAGGCTATGCCGCCTCTAAACTACACAAAGCTGGTTTCCTTACTAACAACATCGACCCAAATGCGCGTCACTGTATGGCATCAGCTGTTGGTGGCTTTATGCGTACTTTTGGTATCGATGAGCCAATGGGTTGTTACGATGACCTTGAAGCCGCTGACGAATTCGTGCTGTGGGGCGCAAACATGGCCGAAATGCACCCAATCTTGTGGGCTCGCCTTTCTGACCGCCGCTTAAGCAGCCCAACAAGCCGCGTACATGTATTATCTACTTATACTAACCGTAGCTTCGATCTTGCTGATAACGCGATGATTTTCCGCCCACAGTCTGACTTAGCGATTCTTAACTACATCGCCAACTACATCATCCAAAATGATGCAGTTAACAAAGACTTTGTGACCAAACATACTAAATTTGCACTCGGCACCACCGATATTGGTTACGGTCTGCGCCCAGAGCATCCATTAGAGCAAAAAGCCAAAAACCCAGGTAGCGGTAAATCTGCACCTATCAGCTTTGATGAATACGCTAAGTTCGTTAGCACTTATACGCTTGAATACGCGGCAAAAATGAGTGGCGTAGAGCCAGAAAAGCTCGAATTAGTAGCCAAAGCATATGCCGATCCAAAAGTAAAAGTTATGAGTTTATGGACCATGGGTATTAACCAACACACTCGTGGTGTTTGGGCTAATAACATGCTTTATAACATTCACTTACTTACCGGAAAAATCGCCACCCCAGGTAACAGCCCGTTCTCACTAACAGGCCAACCATCGGCTTGTGGTACTGCACGTGAAGTCGGTACATTCTCACACCGCTTACCTGCAGACATGGTGGTTAAAAATCCTAAGCACCGTAAGATTACTGAAGAGCTATGGCAACTGCCAGAAGGAACCATTCCACCGAAGCCGGGTTACCACGCAGTACAACAAAGCCGTATGCTTAAAGATGGCAAGCTGAACTGTTACTGGACAATGTGTACCAATAACATGCAAGCCGGTCCAAACATCAATGACGAAATTTACCCGGGCTTTCGTAACCCAGAAAACTTCATTGTTGTCTCAGATCCATACCCAACTGTAACCGCAATGGCTGCCGACTTAATTTTACCAACAGCAATGTGGGTAGAAAAAGAAGGTGCCTACGGTAACGCTGAACGTCGTACACACATGTGGCATCAGCAAGTTAAAGCACCAGAAGGCGCAAAGTCTGACTTATGGCAGCTAATGGAGTTCTCTAAGCGCTTTAAAGTATCAGAAGTTTGGCCTGCAGAGCTTGTTGCTAAAAAACCTGAATACGCCGATAAAACGCTGTTCGACGTACTTTATGCTAACGGCGTGGTTAACAAGTTCGCAGCCGATGAATGTAAAGCGGAACTCAATGACGAGTCAGACGCATTTGGTTTTTACGTTCAAAAAGGTCTATTCGAAGAATACGCCCAATTTGGTCGCGGCCACGCCCACGATTTAGCACCCTTTGACACTTACCATGAAAACCGCGGCGCACGCTGGCCAGTGGTTAACGGCAAAGAAACCCTACGCCGTTTCGTTGAAGGCAGTGATCCATACGTTAAAGCTGGTGAAGGGTTTAACTTCTACGGCAAACCAGATGGTAAAGCGGTTATTTTTGCTCTGCCATATGAACCAGCCGCTGAAGAGCCAAACAAAGAGTACGACCTATGGTTATCAACCGGCCGCGTACTTGAGCATTGGCATACAGGTTCAATGACAGCCCGTGTTCCAGAGCTATATCGTGCCTACCCAGATGCACAAATCTTTTTACATCCAGAAGATGCAAAAGCACGGGGTGTTAAACGTGGCGACGAAGTTATTGTTGCCTCGCCTCGCGGCGAAGTTAAAACCCGTGTAGAAACTAAAGGCCGCAACAAGCCGCCAAGAGGCGTGGCATTTATGCCATTCTTCGATGCGCGCCAGCTGGTCAACAAGTTGATACTCGACGCAACTGATCCTCTGTCAAAAGAGACAGATTTCAAGAAGTGTCCTGTAAAAGTGATGAAAGCTTAAGACTTTTCACCCACAAACTTAACTTTAATCGCTTGAGCCAAAAGAGATAACGAAAGCAATGAGTAAGGTCAATCAAAGCAAGTTCAGTGCAAAAGGTGTTAATCGCCGCCAGTTTTTAGCCACCTCGGCTAAAGCGGGTTGCGCCATGGGCTTGCTTGGCATGGGCGTAACCGCGGTGGCTAAACAGTCATCGCAGTTAGACCCACTCGCGATTCGACCTCCTGGTGCATTAAATGAAACTGATTTTCTCTCGGCCTGTGTTCGCTGCGGCCTGTGTGTAGAAGCCTGTCCATACGACACCCTCAAACTGGCTCGCTGGTTTGACGGTGCCGCAACTGGCACGCCATACTTCACCGCCCGTAGCGTTCCCTGCGAAATGTGTGACGACATCCCTTGTGTTGTAGCCTGCCCATCGGGTTCGCTGGATCACAAGCTGACCGATATTGATCAGTCAAAAATGGGTATTGCCGTCCTCATCGACGAGAAAAACTGTCTTAACTTTAAAGGGTTGAGGTGCGATGTTTGTTACCGGGTTTGCCCGATAATGGATGACGCCATCACACTTGAAATGCAACGCAACAGTCGTAGTGGCCACCACGCGATGTTCCTACCCAAGGTTAACAGCGATAGCTGTACTGGCTGCGGAAAATGCGAACACGCCTGCGTACTCGATGTTGCCGCAATTAAAGTGTTACCCACCCATATTGCACTGGGCAAAACCGCTGCACACGATACTTATAGCAATACCGAAACAAACACACTTGAGATGTTAAACCGAGGGCTTGAACTATGAGCCAGACACTAAAGCAAAAACCGACACAACACGGCTTTGCTCAAGCGGCCATTAACGAATTAGGATGGTGGCGCGCCCACAAATTCCTATTTTTACGTCGCTTAAGTCAAATCTGTGTTTTTGCATTGTTTGCAATAGGCCCTTGGTTAGGACTGTGGTTGCTTAAAGGCAACCTCTCAGCCAGCGAACTCTTAGGTACCGTGCCATTGTCAGACCCACTTGCCACCTTGCAAGTGCTACTCACAGGGCATATACCCGAGATAAGCCTAGTACTTGGCGCTGTCATCATTGCCGTATTTTACGCGCTATTAGGTGGCAGAGTGTTTTGTAGTTGGGTCTGTCCAGTTAATTTAGTGACTGACCTTGCCAGCTGGTTAAGACGTAAAATGAACTTGCCTCGCACGACGCAGATGCCAAGAAATTTACGTTACTACCTGCTCGCACTAGTGCTTATTCTGCCTGTATTAACCGGCATCACAGTATGGGAATGGCTTAACCCTGTCCCCATTCTGTACCGCGCCGTGTTATTTGGTGCTGGCAGTGGCTTGTGGATTTTAGCCGCCATCTTCTTGCTGGATCTATTTATCAGTGAGCGAGCATGGTGCGGACACCTTTGCCCGACAGGTGCTTTATTTGCCCTGCTAGGTAAAGCCAGTCCCGTGAAAGTATCGGCAGTGAATGCCAAAGACTGCGACAACTGCATGGATTGTTTTGAAATATGCCCAGAAAGACAGGTATTAAAACCAGCTTTAAAAGGCAAACAACCCATGATAATTGACAGTGATTGCACTCAATGCGGCCGTTGTATCGACGTTTGCGCCCAACGCGTTTTCCAGTATCAAAATCGAATTGCCCTAAAGGCGGAGAACAACCAATGAAAAAAGCACTCACCTTAGCTGCGCTATTGGCGCTTAGCGCTTGTTCTGGTCAGCAAGCAACTGTATCAGCAGACCCTGTTAATGTGGTCTCGCTAGGTAAATCTGAAATAACCGAGATCCGTGCAGCCGATCCGGCTCCGGTTTATCCAAAACGTGGTAACTCAATGGAGCGTACTTTTGTACACCAGCCTCCAATGATCCCACATAAAGCTAACTACCCTATCACACTAAAGCGTAATGGCTGTGTAAGCTGTCATAGCCCAGCGAAAGCAAAACGTATGAAAGCGACTGAGATTGATGCGTCGCACTTACTACCGGGCGACAAGCTAGACAACAAATACTATAACTGTACGCAGTGTCATACGCCGCAAGCAGAAAACAAACAAGAGCTAGTTGGAAACGACTTTTCTAACAAATAACAGCTTGTTTATTAATTTGTTTTGCTATTTTATTTAATCGCAACCAAACCAATGCCGTTCAGTTAACTGAGCGGCATTTTTTTTTGCAGCTCACAATATGCCCCAATCAGTGCTTGCGGTAACGCTTACAAGAAAATTCAGCTAATTTGACCATTTTGTCATTGAAATCTAATCTCAATAGCGTAGATTCATAATGAATATTTCCAATGAGAGTGATTAAATGAAGTCTGGAAAACACGATGCACAACTATTAAAACTAGCGATGGAAATCGGCATAGGCTACGCCAAAAAGAGAGGTTTTGAAGACTTTGGTAAAGGTGTTTCCCCCAAAGACAAAGTGGAATGTATTTATCGCTTACTGGTTAAAGACAACCTGATCCAAGCTCTACCAAAAGACAAAGAAGACGGCCCGAATATGAAACACAAACTGGTACTGTGGATCAGCCGTCAACTGCCTGAAAATCACGAGCTACTCAACTAATTCAGGCTAAAAATGTAACTTTTAGCTGCACAGCCATATCTCACGTGTGCTGGATAAGCCTTGTTATCCAGTACGGCTAGCAGATCTATAACCGCGCGTTGTAAAGGTTAATCCCTTTGGTGGTTGCCATAATACAATCAAGTCCGCTTTGCTTCATTTGCTTACACACCGATTGCGCTTTATCGCGTTGGCTGAACATGCCAACCTTAATGCGGTAATAGTTTTTACCCTTTACCACAACCTGCTCATACCTTGGCTCAAACGGAGCCAATTGTTGGCTATGCTTAGCCCTCAACTCAAGCCACGCTGGCTCAAGTAAGCCATAGCTCACCACCGACGATAACTGCAACGAATACCTCGCATTTGCCGGAGTCGTAGCCTTGGTTACTGACGTTGAAGCTGAGCGGGCGTTAGCACTTTTTAGCACCTTGGTGTCGGTTTCTATTGGTTGTTGTGGTGCACTTGGGTAGGCAGAGGCATACGCCGGCATAGCGAGCGATTCAGGCACTTTAACCTGATTAGCGGTGTCATCTATTTTTTGACTCGGCTGCGCTTTAGCCAGTGTCACTCCAGAGTGAGCGTCTGTCGCCTCAGTCGCTTTAGTGGCACTGTTTTTAACCACATTCTGTTTGGTTGCCGTTGCTTTAGCCGAGGTGGCAGCTGGCGTGTCAACGTTGGCAAGTTGAGGCTGCGCCTCAGGTAAGGCGTTGACTTTATCAACTTTGGTTTTATCAGCTTTTGTTTCAGCCACTGCAGGGCTTTGCGGCGTCTTTTGGCTACTTGCCGCAATCATATTGAGCTGTTCGACCAGCAGCTTTAAGTCGCCTTCAATCACAATTAAGCGTGATAACGCGCCCTTCATTTCGTGCCACTCAGCCAGCTCGCTTTCAAGCTTAGCCACCTTATCGATAAGCGCTTGCTGTTCAGTTTTCTCGGCCAATTTCGGGGCTGGGTTAGTCATGCAGCCTGCAACGCTAAACAGCGTTGCTAGTAATATTGATATTAACTTCAGTTTACGGTTCATCACGGGGCTCATACTCATTAAATGCAAAAAACAAAACGCTTCTTACGTTTAAAATTCGAATTCTAAAGGAACAACATCACACATTAAATCAAGTGTTTTAAGGCGCTCACAACCTTGTTCAGCTTGTTGTTTTTTAGCCAAAAATGCAACGTTAAGTTCGTAATTTTTGGTTTGCTTATTCTCAATATAAAAAACCTGCTGACTCATGGCATCATTGTAATGGCGCTTAACCAGCTGCCAATAAACCTTAAGCAACCGTAAAGAGTTAAACTCGCCTAAGTTCATGGCATAGCCTTTTTTCACCTGCAATTGGTCAAAGGTAAAGTCAGCGCCATTCATCACATCGCCATTATTGTGTAAACTAATTGCCATTTCATTATCGCCACGTAATTTTTTACGGCTGGTATAGTTGCTATCAATCGCAATTTTATAATCGCCGGGTACGAGGTCGGTAAACAAGTAATAGCCATCAAATTCGGTTTCGGTTGTGGCAACAATTTCACCTTCAGTGTTCACTAAGTTGACCGTTGCATAACGTGCTACGGTCTGTTGATTATTGCTGTCGGTAACATAAACCGTTCCCTCAACCTCTGCCGCGTTAACCACTGGGTAATCTAGCGTTTGTAAATGCCCGCGCCGCGGGGTAACCGACACACCGGGTATTGATGGAATTAAAAAGGGATCGCCTAAACTTTTTTGCTCCAGCACAACATCGGTCGACATTTGATTCGACATGGCAGTCAACATCGCAATGCCATCTTGGTTACTTGTTGCGTGCCGGTATTGCTGCACGCCTTTCACCCGCGCACCTTCAATTACGCTTTCGCCTGTATCAAAAATACCATTCAAATTCTCATCTTCAAACACTCGTACCATTAACGCCCCTGAACTGGACATGCTTCGCGATGACATAAAAAAGTGATCGGTTTCGGGCTCGTAGCCAAAACTAAAGCGACCATAAACCCCTACAGACCAGTCGCCCTGGTTATCATGGCTTAAGCTCGAATTAAGGCTAAAGTTGTCATGGCGCCAACTAAGGTCAACCCCGCCTTTTAACAGATCCGATACCGGGTAATAATCGACATTAAATTCAGACTGCAAGACACTATTAATCGGCACCGAAACCTCAGTCGATACATGGGTAATTTCGGGTTCAGGCTCAATGCTATAACCAAGCTTAAGACGGCTAAATACCCAGCCGAAGCTCTTTTGTAACTGTAATTGCCCGCTAAGGCTGCTGTAGTGCTGATCATTAACTTCCGTTGAGCTTTCATACCAGTCCAACTGATTATTAATGTTAAACCACGGCGTGTTCATTGCTAGCAAGTTACTAAATATATTGGTTTTTGAACCTTGGTCAGAACGGTTTTGCTGCCAGTCATTACGGTAATTAATACGATACGGCTGTCCATCAAACACCGAGCCACTATGGTCAGCGGAGTACTGGCTATATACTGTAGTTAAATCGGCTACCGTACTTTGTGTGCGTTGATAATTAAGCTTAAGTGACTGATCACCGATTTTAGTTCGGCCCGATAATTCAAACGTATTGTCTTTATTACCCTCTAATTGATAATCAACATCAACCAATAACCGCTCAAATAGGTTAAAGTCGCCACCAATCGCATAGGCATCTTTGTTGCTTTTGCTATCTTGATCTGAAAACTGTTGTTGCAGACCAAAATTCACCGTAGCCCAGTCGGTAATACCATAATCAAACGTCGAGCTCAGCACCCAGCCAGCGGCATCATCTTCACTATTGGTACTTGAAATACCAAACAAACTCTTGCCAATATCCGCCACCGAAACGTTATAACTACTTTGCTTAGCTTTGAGTTTATTACCGTCAATATACACTTGCTTACGTTCGGTTTTTACCTGCCCTTGCGGGCCATAGGCAATCAGCTCAAATTGGTTATCACCGTACAACAACTCAATATCATTAAATTCGTAGCGACCATCTTGCATACTAAAAGCTTGATCGATTAGCAGGCCATTTTGATACACTTCGATATCCCAACCCGGCTGAATATCGCCACTGAGGTTAATGGTGCGGTGATTCGTCACACTGCCCACGGCATCATTGCTTACCGACACACCCCGACTTAACCCTAAGGTGCTTCCGGCACCAATATTGACCGGTACAATATCACCCACTTGAAACTGACTCACATTTAACGGCCCGAGTAAGTCTGCAGCAACGGACTCTTTTGACAGCGTCAAGCGTAAATCGGTTAAGGCATCGCTGCTGTTACCACTAGCAAAAAACTCACTGGTTAAAAAAGCAAAATCATGGCTGCCTAATACTGAGTAACTTTGGTAATCGCTGGTTTCGTTGACAGAGGCGTTAAGTTGCACATCAACCAAAGGGGCCGACACCGCTTGATAACCAGACCCTTTCCAAGGCAATACAGGCTTGGTGCTTCTACCACTATAGCTATTGAGCTTCTTGTTTTGGCGGGCCAACCGCTGCTGTATAGGTAACGGAACATCGCTATTAATAGTGACCGATAGGTTCGAAAACAGGTAGTTAAATTGCAGCCCAAACCAGGTTTGAATAACGTCGCCCGCCACATAAATATCATCACCCACAAGGGTATAATCAGTTGCGGCTAACGACAGTGTTTGCTGGTTAACTTTAACAATAGCGGGCTCACCCTCTTGAGGGGGTAACTGCAGTAAAAAAGGCTGATTTTCATTTAAATACCAGCCTTCAACTTTTGCGTTAGCAATATCGACCTCAATTGGAAAATCGATTAACTCAAACAAACCTATTAAACTAAATTGAGCATTGCGCTGGCTTTTGATTGCAAACACATCAGATAGATAAAGATCATCAATATAAAGCGATAACAGTAACTCTTCCCCTGCAGGGATCCCAAGACCTGCAACCTCTTCAACCACCTCAGCTGAGGTTGTAGCGCTATTAGATGCAGCAGAAATAACCGTTAACGCTTGCGCGGTTAGCTGGTCAGACGGCAGCGAGTAACTACGCGACAAGCGTGATAGCGTGTTAACCACATCGGCATGGGCCAGAGGAGAAGCATTGGCATTCGTCGCCGCTGCATTGTTAGAAACGATAAAAGCCGGTTCTGCGTGCGCAGTTCCGGCTAAGGTAGAGGTTGCAACAACAATAGTCGCTTGTAGTAAAAACCTTACCTTGGGCGGCATTAACTGCTCACATTCAGTAAAGTGATGACTCTAGATAAAATCCAACAGCCATTCAATTTATTTAGCCTCACCAAAGTCAATTTCAATCAGTACACTAGCCATTATTTTCGGCTAACTTAGGTTAAAGCTGGGCGTTAAACATTGCCGGGGTTACTTTAAACTCTCGCTCAGCAAAAATTTGGCCATTAAACTCCTGCTTACCTTCGTACACTATTCGCAAGGTACCGCTTGCAGGGCGAAAATCTTTTTCAATCCAAGCCATTACTTGCGTTGTTTGGCTCAATTCAGGGTAAATATTAACGTTATTTAGCCGCGCCACCACTTTTTCGGCATTGCTACCATCTTGCCAAAAAGCAGTAAGGCTACCAGTGGTTGAGTACTGACCACTGCGGCTCAAATTAACGCTTAATTGGGTTTTTCCGGTATGACTATCAAATGCTAATGTCTTAGAGGCAATCTCAATATGGTGCGTCACTTCCCCCTGCCGAACGACTATCGGCAGGCTATAACTGAGCAGTACATCTAAACGAATCGACATTTCGCCGCTGTCATTATTGTCACGCTTTAGCGGTAGCGCCTCAAACTTTAAATGCGAACGGTATTCACCATCAGCAAGGCCTTTTGGGCGTCTCAACCCTAACCGCACCACCTGCCGCTCTTTTGGTTTTAATGTCACCTGTTTAGGGCTAAAACGTATCATCTCGCTGGCACTGTTATAGGTCATGGCCTCTTGAGCAGAAAGCTCTCTATAACCGCCAGTAGGCATAGCCATTTTTTCTACCCACTTCAACCGGTAAGTTCGCACTTCAGTGCTGGTGTTAATCAATACAATTTCATGCGAACGCTCTCGCCCCTCAAAAGCTAAACGGGTCGGTGACACCAGTAAACTGGCTTGGGCAATATTTAACAGCGAAACCACACACAATACAGCGGCGACGGTCGATTTAAAAAATAGCTTAAACATGATATTGGCTCTTACTCACAAAATGAATGATGCTCAGTCAATGGCTTTTCACTGACGCTAACGCGTTAAATAATGGCTTAGTAGCTTATATCAATATGAAATACAGCTTTGTACGCTGTATTGATATAACGCCCACCATTGCCGGAGGTGGTTAACCTGCCTCCCATTTTAACCCTAGCCATACCCGCACTATCGGTTCTAATACGGCTAGGTATATCTATTTGGTCTAACGTAAACTGCTCTGTGATCCCACTAGTAATGCTGGTCGTTACAGGTAGCATTGGTGTCACCGTTAATGTGCTGTAAGGGATATAGTCAGTAAAAACCAGCTCTGCTGGGTTACCTGGAGTAAGCACCATCACACCGCCACTGGTCACGGTATTTCCATAAGCAGGTACAGTTATGCTACCAACGGTACTGTTATCGGTAATAATGATACTGCCAAACGACAATGGCTCATCGAAATAAAGCTCTGCAACAGCCGGTGAATGACTAAGGATAATGGTAGATAAAGCGGTAAACTTAAAAATATTTTTCATAATAAATCTGGTGGGTTAATGGAAATATCCCCACCAGAATCCACAGCTTTATATCCTAGTAATTTACTTCAATAGCAAATGAACCAGTGTACTCACCGTCAATGTAAGTCCCAGTTGCCGCATCAACATCTGTTGTCAATATGCCACCAAAGTTGAAACTTGCAGCCCCTGTTTCATCAGCAGTTAGAAGACTATTTCCAGACTCGTATGTTTTACCAGCATTTGTACCCGAGGTTATAAATGCATCATCAACTACCAGTGTAAAACCTGGAGTACCTGGAGGCGCTGATGCAGCATCCACATCGATAGGGCCTGTAGGTAAAACAATAGACAAACCAGTGAATGCAGCTACGCCACTAACAGAAACTTCACCAGGCGTACCCGCGGTCAAGATTTGTGCAGATGCATTACCATCAGATGCAGCAATTGGTGCTTTGGCATCATCTGCAAAAACGGTAACTGTTGCTGTATCAGGGTCAGTACCATTGTCATCATTCTTCACTCTGATTTCACCAAAACTAAGAGGCTTATCAATTGTTAGTTCAAAAGTATTTTTCACGGTTACTGACGCAGTTGTTGTTTGTGACTCTGCCAATACAGGAGAAGACGCCGCAACCACTAATGCCAAGCTGACTGCACTGGCTACAATAGACACATTTTTCATTTATAACTCCATTATATATTTTTTGTGTTGTAGGTATGACACTGCAATACGCTTTAATAATATAAAGGTACCACACTTAATTAATGCCGACTCTAACTATCTAATCGGCACGGTAATAATAAACTTTAACGATTAACTCTATTAATTATGAATAACAATGTTAATTAGGGTTAGTTAAATTAATGATGACAATTATAATTGTTCACCCGCATACTTAACCACTGCGCAATACTGGTTGTCAGACTTCATATATTGGCAAATAGCTACTGCATCTTTTTTATTTAAATATGGACCATAAATTAACCTAGAATAATGAACACTAGCTTTTGTAAAACCCACTTTTAATGGTTGGCCAGCACCCAAAATTTTATGGTAACGCGCAAAGTAACGTAACCAACTTGGCATCACATTGGACTGCCGAACAAAAGAAGCTAAATGCACAGCGTACATATTAGCCGGGCTATCTATTGTTACTTTACTAGCTTCTGTTATTGCGCTGCTAGTAAAGCTATCTGCCGCAATGGTGGAATATGCCGGGCCTAATACCTTGCCTTTAGTTGCTTCTTTAGGTTTTGCAGGTAAGTCAGACAACTTACTTAGCTCATTAACCAGCAACTCCAAATCAGCTTCATTATCGATAAGCCTCTGTATTGCAGGCTTTAACCGTTCCCATTCTGCAAGCTTTTCTTGCAGTTGTAGTAGCTGTGAATCACGGTCTAAAGTTGCTGTTTTATCGGTCTCAGCATGACAAGTCGCAACGCAAGCAGCTGCAATAATGCCGCTAAAAATAATAAACTTATAACCTGCAATTAATTGCGCACCAATATAGTTTAATAGCCCGCGTTGGTGTTTCATTAACAAACCCTTTTGAGTGTTTTTTAACCGCTATGAAATTTAATGTTATTAAACCCATTATTAATGGTTTATTTTAGCTTGTTACCATTCACTAGTGTGCATTTATTAACCAACAGCTTTGAAAGTAGTAAATATTTTGACAGCCTAAGCGATTACTAAAAACTGTGCTAAATGCATGCCATAAGTTTAAAATTACACCTAACGAACATTATTAACCAATAAAATGTCTAACGCGTCACATAAAATAGCAAGAAAATAAACCTGCACACATTAAAACCGTGTTTAGAACAAGCAGCGTTAATATTTATTGGCTATATTTAAATCAATAAAGCGTTACAGTTTTAACGCAGCACAATTTTCAACCAAATCTAAAGCGTGTTTACTATTTCCGTATTTAATAACTACGTTGAACCAGAAATATATATATGTAACGACGCAAATACATGAGCTTTATCGCGTTCTAATAGCATTTATAACAGCGTAACAGGTCATTATAGATTAGGGTTTAATTAATTATTGCCATTATTAAAAATTTTGATCTTTATCACCTCACCTACGTAGTAAATAAGATGAATAAAATAAACCCCAAAAAATTACTGCAAAGTAAATGGACGGCACTGCAACCAAAGCAGAAGCAAAAGCACTTTATTGTGGTTGACGTTGAGTTTGATGATGCCGATGCAACAGTTGAAAGCTGCACCCTTGAAGCGGTGTTAACACGGGCACAATACGATATTGATTGGCACGAACTCACCGATGATACTCGGTGGGTATTTGGCTGGAAGTCATAAAACATGACGACGGCGAAGTTAAAAATGCTGTAGATATGTTGTTAGGTAAAGGCGACGGGCTCTGGTTAGCAGGCGGCATATGTTTGCCGCCCATACTTGCCGATGTACCTTAAGTCGTTTGTGTGGTCTCTTTAGTGCACTCGCCAGTAGTCGCTGGCACCTCGTTCGGCTCAGCTTGTTGCAGGGCATTATTCTCAAGTGGCATAGCAGCTAAATATAATGCTTGAGCGAATAAACCTTGAAACGACTTCATAATATGTCCTTGTTACATAAAAAAATTGATTGTGCGATTAAGGTCAAAGTATCTTGCTAGGCGCTATTAGTAAAATGAATAATCCCCATCAACTGTATGCCCTAATAGCATGAACGTTCAGATTAAAAGCCTGCACTGTTTTATTACCCTTATTGAAATGGGTAATTACACTCGCGCAGCTGAAAAATTACACCTAACTCAACCCACACTGAGCAAGCTGATCCAGCGTTTAGAGTCGCATTTATCGCAGCCATTGTTGATCCGCAACAATCAAAAAGTGATCCCCACCGAGGCGGGTAAAGTGCTGGCGGGCAACGCTAAACAAATTGTTGGCCAGTGGCACCGACTGCAAGAAGACCTCAACCGATTAAATGGACTTGAAGTCGGCCAACTTAGGTTAGGTGTTTGCCCGATGATGGGTGAGATGGTCGCCGATTTACTGGGCTGTTACCGCCAGCGATTTCCGGGGATTGAGGTGACAATTATGGAGTTGGGCGGCTATGGTGCAGAGCAAGCACTATTAAACGATACCTTAGATTTAACATTCACGGCACTGCCGACCACCCACAAAGATGAGTTTGACAGCCACAAATTACAGGCTTATCCATTGTTGGCTTGCATGCCAAATACGCATCCGCTAGCCACTGCAAACACACTTAGTTGGGCCGAAATAGAACCGTTCCCGTTTATATTGTATAACGATGACTTTTCGCTGGCTAAGCTGCTATTGCGTTCGAGCAGACAAGCAAATGTTGAACTCAATATTGCGGCGCAAAGTGGCCATTGGGATTTTATGGCGGCCATGGTTGAAGCTGGAATGGGGATAGCAATTTTACCTGAACCTATTTGCGAGAGATTGCGAGCCGATGCCTTTGTGTATCGACCTTTAAGCCCCGCTTTAACATGGGATCTGGCCCTCATTTGGCGGCGAAACTTACCCTTAACCGCCGCAGCGCAGAGCTTTATTACCCTCGCACGTGAATCGGGTGCTAACAGTTAGCTCAAACGGTCTTACTGAGGCAAAAAAATACCCACGCTAGGTGGGTATTTTTATGTCAATTTAGGCTAGAACAATTAGCTTAAATAAGCGCGCTCAACTAAGCGTACTGTTTACACCTTGCTGTTAAACAGGTGACACGACAAACAGTAGCTCGCCTTGCGATACCTGCTGGGCGTTACTGTTAAGAATACGCTCAATACGGTACTGCTGATCTTCAGGGTAAAGTATTGCGTTCTTACGGTTAAAGCCAGCCAGCGTTACCTGCGAGAACATCTTCATCGCTTCTGTAAGCGCTAAAGTTTGGTCTACGGTAACGATATCGCCTTCTTTAACAAAGTCAGCTTCACCCGGCGCTGGAGAGGTATAGAAGATACCAGCACCTTGTGCCATAACCTTAAGCTCATTACTTTCACCCACTCGCAGTGACTCTGTATCAACCCCAACGGTTTCAGCAGCAGCTTCCATCTCAGCGATTAGCTCAGGGATGTCTAGCTCAGCCATAAACCGTGGCAAGTAGTTAGTGTCGTACACGCCTTCTTTAAAGGTGCCATCACTTAGAATACGAGTTAACAATGGAATGTTAGATGCAATGCCTTTAATAACCACTTCATTGGTCAAGTAGTCATGCAACTTATGAATAACGTCTTCACGGCTGTCGCCACGACAAATGATTTGCGCAATCAAGCTATCGTAGTAAGGCGATACTTCTTTACCTTCGCCAGCGATAGAGATGATTTCAATGTCATCACGCTCAGGCATTTTGTATTCAGTAATCAAACCAGGGTTAGGTAGCAACTGTAAAATGCCATTGCTATCTAGTGCGGCTTTTTCAGCTGTTACACGAACTTCCATTGCATAACCAATGCTTTGTGGCTCTAGGTCGGCAATTGAGCGGCCCGCTGCAATATCAAAACCTGCGCTAACAATGTCGATGCCCGATGTAGCTTCGGTTACTGGATGCTCAACCTGCAAACGGGTGTTCATTTCCATAAAGTAGACTTCGTTTGCGTCTAGGTTATAAATGAACTCTACAGTACCAGCCCCCATGTAGTCAGTTGCATCGCCAAGTCGACGTGTGTATTCAAGTACGCGTTGTTTTAGCTCATCAGGCAACATCGTTGACCCTGACTCTTCAACCACTTTTTGGTTATTGCGCTGTACAGAACAATCCCGTAGACCCAGTACCTTAGTGTTACCAAATTGGTCACGTAGCAATTGCACTTCAATATGACGTAGTGAAGTAACATATTTCTCTAAGTAAAGGTCACCATTACCAAATGCGGCAGCCGCTTCAGTCGATGTTTTTTGGAACAGCTCGATCATGTCTTCATAGCGTTCAACAACTTGAATACCTTTACCGCCACCACCTTGTACAGCTTTAAGCAATACTGGGTAGCCAATTTCGCTCGCCACGTTTACCGCTTGCTCGGCGTTAGTCAAAATACCATGACTACCTGGAACTACCGGTACTTCTTGCTCTTGCGAGGTTTTAATTGCGTTCGACTTGTTGCCCATAGTGGTCATGCTGTGCACGCTTGGGCCGACAAAGTTAACGCCGTTATTAACACAAAGTGCAGCAAACTGTGGGCTTTCTGATAAGAAACCAATACCAGGGTGCAATGCGTCAACGTTTTCGTACTCAGCGACTTTTAACACTGAGTAGGCGTTGAGGTAACTTTCATCAGAAGTGTTACCACCAATACAAACTAGCTTGTCGTTAACTTTTAGCATGTCAGCCGGTACCGATGTCATATCCGGATCTGAGGCCACTAACACCACATTAATCTTGTTGTCGTGTGCTTTACGAATAAGTTTAACCGCAGTACAACCACGCGCATGCACCAACACTTTATTGATAGGCTTCATCAATGCGCGAGGGTCGTCTTGAATAATCTCATCTGTTTCCACAGCGACTTCAGGCATCAATGTTGATAAAGCATTGTTGATAATCACTTCAACCTTAGCGGTTGGCTTAGGCATTAATGGATCAATACTACTTAACTGATCGTCTAACGTGGTGCTGAATGGGTTTTCAACTAAGCCGGTCATCGCGCCAGGTACTTTTGATAAGTAGTTAGACAGCGTAGAGGTTGATGGCAGGTACGCTGGTACCACCATTTGACCCGCAAACGGCATGTTTGTACCCGACAAGTAGTAAGTTTGCACTAATGGATGAGTTACAAAACTTGCTTGTGCACCACCGGTACAGTCGCCGTAACCAAACATCAGTACGGGTAATTCGTTATCGCGAATAAAGCGGGTAATACGGTCGTTAACTACCGCCATAGAGAATAGCGCTGCAGCACCTTCTTTAGTCTGCATACCACCTGAACTGATAAAACAGATCACCGGTAACTTACGCTTGGCACATTCAATAAGTAGTGCACTGAATTTTTCAGCTGCTGCCATATCAAACGCACCCGCTTGGAATGCCGTATTTGATACTGCAACACCGACGCGCATTGGTGTGCCGTCGCTGTCAAAATCTGCCAGACCGGTAATTAAACCACACGGACGAATACCTTTATCAAGGGCATCTTCAATCGATAAGCGGAAACCTGGGAAGTTAAGCAAGTTGGCTGAAATTTTGTCGCCGTTAATTTCTTCAAACTCAGAGAAGAACTTACCGATAATGGCGTCCCAACCCATTTTGCCTGCACGCTTTTCATCACGCAGTACTTTTTGGATTAACAGATCTTGGTAACCCATGGTCAAGCGGTTCCAGAAATCTTTACGACGACCAATACGAACCGGGTTAATGGCACCAGTGTAGTCGCTGCTTTCTTCTTCACTAGCAAAGTACTCTGGCAGTAGGCGCTCGAAGAAGTAAGTCAAAATAACAAACAGACTATTGTTCAACTGTGGGAAACCAACACTTTTCCACTGCTCGGTTCGAGTCAGTAGTTCAGCGCGGTTTGACTGCGACATAAAGTACTTAAGCCAGTTGTAGAACTTGGTTTTGTCGTTAGCCACATCTTGGGTCGATAGCGCTCTATCGATTGAATCGTGAAGCAAGTTATCAACTGAGCTACGTGACAAGCTTTTAGACATCATGGCTTCTTTTGCGATAGACGCCAAGTTACCGACCACGTTGTCGTATAGGGCGTTAAACACCAAAATGTTGTGACATTGCCAAATAAAGTCTTCACGCAGCTCGTCATGAATAATGACATCCAATACCGTCAGTTGATTAAGCTCAGGCCAATCGGCTTGGGTCACTTCTGATGGCAAGGTTTCAAGGTAGCGAATTAGCCCCTTAAAGTTGTTTTCGGCATTGCCTTTCCAGCGGTGGAATAGCGACCAGCTGACGTTGAAGATAAGCGCTTTGCGGGCTTTATCGTAATTCTCTTTTGGTTCACCTAAGATTAAGCGAGTTAGCATGTTCCGTTCAGTAGAAACATCATCACGCTTAGCAATAAAGTTACCCCAAAGTTTGTTCAACTCCTCGTCGTATACGAGTTTGTCAGGGCTTGATAACCATGACTGGAATACTTTGTCTTGCTCTTGCTGAATACGCGCTAGCAAATCACCTTCAGGTACACTGACCTTAGATAAACGACCATATTGATCTTGCGAGATTGAATGAATACGGCTACGCAATGTTAAGTAACGTAAGTAGCGGTAAGTACTACCAAACAAGTTCAAATGCATGGTTGGGTTGTTAGCAACAGCCAGCTCTGCATTGACTTCTAGTGCGGCTAAATTGGTCGACGGCTCTAAAAAGCGCGCCAAGCTGCGGTCATAATGCTCACGTAAATCATCAGACTCACGTACAAACTGCACAGCGGCGTTTTCTACCGCTTCAACACTGCTAATAATAGCGCGGCGTAAGTTATGTTGGCGCTCATCTTTATCTGACGGCGAAAAATCAACAATACCGTCAATACAACCTGATGTGTAAAGCTCTTCTGGCGATACCCCAACTGATTTAGCACATTCTTGCCATGATAGGTTGTACTTACGGGCAATGCTTTGTAAGCCTTGAGGCTGGATCGTATTAAAAATACCGTCGCGCAATGACAACAAGATATTCGCTGCCGCCAACGGAATGGCACCACCAGAATAACCGGCACCAATAACAATACCCACGGTTGGTACGTCAACGTTGGCACTTTCAGCAATCGCTTTAGAAATAGAATGTGCTTGGTTTTGGCTATTTGCTATTTCGCCGGCATCAGCACCGGGAGTGTCGATAAGATAAATGATTGGCATCGACAATTCAGCAAAGTGGCGAATCGCCTTACAACACGCTAAATGATGCTCTGGCATCCACGCGCCGTTAGCTGTAGTACGCTCTTGAGCGATAAAACCAATACGGCGGGTGCGAGAACCAAAGTTCAGCTCAACCTCTGCACTATAAAAAGCGCCAATATGGGTTTCGGTAATTAGCTTACCTTTTAAGTCCGCAATGATGCGCTTAGCACCTGGGCGGTTTTTGTCTTGTGTTGGTTGGATCACCTTAGTGACATAACCGTCGACGTCTAATCCGGCAAGTTCGTTTAAATTGGCTTGGATTTCATCATCACCAAGAAGACCTTTGATCTCCTCAGATAAAGTTTGCTTACTGTGCTCTGGAAACAGAGAAAAGTCTTTTGCCAACTGCTCAGCTTTTAAAAAAAGCGGATCGGCAGTTTGAGCTTGAGTCGTGTTAACGGGCTGATTCTTGCTGGTCATCGAAAGATCCTCTGCTTTGAGCCTCTGAGTTTTTTAGCCAGTAAATATAACTTTGTTATCTAGTCAATTGCTATTAAACTGTACAAGACGCTTTGTTCCATATTTGAGACAGTGAAGATAACATGCCAGATTTAAACGGTATGATGCTGTTTGCAGCGGTGGTTAGAGCCAATGGGTTCACCCAAGCCGCGCGCGAAACAGGCATGCCAAAATCCACTATTAGCCGTAAAGTCGCCCAGCTTGAAGAGCAGCTAGGCGTGCGCCTTTTACAACGCGATACACGCAACCTAAGCCTGACTCAGGTAGGTGCGCTTTTTTTTCAGCACTGCACTAGTATAAGTGATGAAATTGAAGCAGCCAAAGCAACCATTGAGAACACCCACAACGATGTGTCGGGTTCGCTGCGGGTGGCAATTCCGGTCTCGTTTAGCCAAGAATTGGTCGCCAGTTTGTGTAGCGGCTTTTTACGACTTTACCCGAATGTAGAGCTCGACGTGCAATTTACCGACAACGATGTTGGATTAGTTGGCGAAGGCTACGACATAGCCATTAAGTATGGACCACTGCAATCAAGTGATTTGGTGGCACGCTTGCTGTTTGAACGCCAACCTATATTGGTTGCTAGCCCTGGCTATTTAAAAAATCACGGTACGCCAGCTAACCCCCAAGAGCTGGCACAACACAGTGGCATTTTACTGGGAACGTCGCGGTCGGCACCGATTTGGCCATTGGGTAAAGGGGCGCGAAAAACCATGGTTAACTTTAAGCGTAAAGTCAGGGTCAATAGCGCCGTGATGGTTAAGCAGTTAGTCATGGATGATTTTGGCATTGCCATGCTGTCTAATTCAGTATGTAAAAACGAGCTAGCAAGTGGGTCGTTAGTGCCAATTTTGCAAGAGTGGCCAATGGAGGCTTTTAAGGTTTACGGGGTTTATTCAAGCCGTCGCCAGCTCGCAACCAATATCAGTGTGTTTTTAGACTTCTTTAATAAACGCTTTACCAGCCAAGAGTCATTGCAGTCGTTAATGGGCTGATTTTTTGCAAGCAGCTATCAAAGGTGGCAATAGCACTGGTTAGTGCTATAAAGCCTTAGCGGCTTTATATTTACACTTGGATCAGCTGCTCTTGTAATAAAACAGCCTTGACGATGGCTTGCCCAAGCGAAGCTTGCTGCATACTCGCCATATCAATATTAAGCGCAAAAAACACCGTATTGTTATTTTGCTCGACCCAACCAATCCACCAGCCAACGCCTTTGAGCGTGTCACCGCCGTAACCTGCGGCAGCATAAAGCGCATATGATTCACTAGAGTCGGTTTGCATAAGTTGTTTTATTAGCGCTTGGGAGTGCAAGCTTAGCGGTAACGTGTTGCTATGTAGCCGATGCAAAAACTGGATTTGCTCAATCGCGCTAATGCGCAAATCGCCCGCCAGCCAAAACCGAGGAAAGCCACCACTTATCGATTGATTGCCGTAATCGATGTACGCCAACATATTTGCCATACGTTGTTTATCTATGTTGCTGGCGATATGCTCAAACACTGGTACCTGCGAGCTTTTAAAAGCGCCAGTAAAACTCTGGTTTGGCTCCCAAGGCAATGGCAGATCAACATCTTTCACGACGCCTAACTCCAACGCAATAAGCCCATTAGCAATGTTAAAAGTCGACGCAGGCACGTAGCCACTATTGGCACGTTGTAGATTACTACTTCGTAAGGTTTGCTTGGCCACGTCAAACAACACTAAAACCCCATCAACACTCTCAATACCGTGCTCAGTAAAAACCGACTGCCAATTGCTAGCGGGTTGCATCGCGATATGTTTTGAGCCGAGCTGAACCTGTCCGCCGGAACCTGTAACGCTGGCATCAACGATTAATGCGGTAACTCCCAGCAGCCCCAAAAAGCCAAACAACAAAACTTTACCCATGATGAGTCACTCCTACTAGGCTCAATTTTTACTCTTGAGTACTGTTAACGGTGCTCATGCCCCGTTGCTATTGACGATAATAGCGGGTTCAAGCTGAAACTTTATGGCGATACCAAGATCAATTGTGGCCAAAAAAAGGCAATATCTATGTTGCGGCACCGTGAGCTGTTCGCTTTTAATACAGCAGTCACTAAGGCATACTCGAAATAATTATCTAAGACCTTAAGAACGTTATTCTTTAAGGTAAATTAGCCTCGCTAAGCTGGCAGTATTTAATCAGAAAGGATCTTGCAATGAAAACACCTAGCATGGCGCTAATCACCTCAACATTGTTGATGGGGCTATTTTCTCATTCAGCGATTGCCCAACTCGATGTTGAAGAAGCACGTTTACCCACGGCAATTGAAGCAATGCCGAACGTCGTTAACCGTTACCAGCCTTTAATTGCCGACGTATCTAAGCAATACGCTCAACAGTCTGACGAGTTAAACATCACCCAAATGATTGCGGCGCAAGGGCTGCGCTTATGGCAGCGAGCAGTCAATGATGTGCAAACAGGTCATATTGACGATCGCGCTCTGTATTGGAGTCGCCTTGCCATTCGTGACGTACTAAAAACGCAACAACCTAACTTCAACATGAGTGCCTGGCAGCGTGATGTTCTGATCACCGCTATCGAAAAAAACTCCCGCGGTTTAAGTGACGTAAAGTTTAATGACGACGCCCATATTAAAATCCTATTGACCGGTTTTGACCCATTTTTCCTCGACCGACATATCGACCAAAGTAACCCATCGGGCTTAGTTGCGCTGGCATTAGACGGTTACCGCTTTAAAGTTAATGGAAAGCAGGTTCAAATAGAAACAGCAATGATCCCCGTGCGTTTTGCTGACTTTGATAACGGCTTAATCGAATCGTTATTGACGCCAATTTATCGCGATAACAGTGCCGACATGATTTTTACCGTGAGTATGGGTAGAGACCAATTTGATATTGAACGCTTTCCGGGTCGTAATCGCAGCGCGGCAGCGCCCGACAACCTCAATGTGCTAACCGGAGCGAATAAGCAAGCACCTATCGCTCCGTTATTTAACGGCAGTGCGCTAAAGGGGCCTGAATTTGTTGAGTTTTCATTGCCAATTGCCGCAATGCAAACCGCTAAAGGGCCATGGCAGATCAACGACAATCATACGGTGTCAACGTTAGCTAAAGGTGAGTTTCAGGCAACGTCATTGAGTCAATTGCAAAACGCAACATCGGTTGAAGGCTCTGGTGGCGGCTACTTGTCGAACGAAATTTCTTATCGGGCTATTTTGCTGCAAAACAACTTTAACAGCCGTATTCCGGTGGGGCACATTCACACACCGCGCATCGCTGCTTATAACGAGCAAGTTGAACGCGATATTGTTGAACAAGTTAAGGCTATGGTCAAAAAGGCGGCCGCAACGCTATAACCATCAACGGTAAGCTGCGCGATGTTATCGCGCAGCGCCGCGCAATCCTCGCCATAAGATAACTGGTGTCGCACCCACCGCTGCTGTAACATTCTTGGCAAAATCGACTCTATCACCTAAGTGACCATCGTTAATGTTTAAGTCGCTCACCCCATTTAAATCCAAGCTAAGCTGGCCAGCAAAGCCTGTACACCACCCGGCGGCAACGTTTGCTGATGCGCTGCAACAGAGCGTTGCTACCCAAGTTGAGCGTTGCTACCAGATGGCAGAAACTAAAATGGCGCGCCCATTTCCGCGACCAGAAATTAACTTTAAACTGCGTGGTAAAAGCGCTGGCACTGCCCATTTGCAACTCAACAAGTTACGTTTTAACCCTCTGTTGCTAGCCGATAACCACCAAGCCTTTATTGATGATGTTGTCCCCCATGAGATTTGCCATTTACTCAGCTTTCAGCTGTATGGCAGGGTCAAACCTCACGGGGCTGAATGGCAATATTTAATGCGTCACCTGTATGGCTGCCAACCTCGCACTACCCACAGTTTTAATGTACAAGCAGTGCAAGGTAAAACCTTTGAGTATCACTGTGGTTGCAGCATCGTCAATCTCAGTATCAGGCGACATAACAAAGTCGTTCGCGGTGACGCGCAATACCGTTGCCGCAAGTGCGGCCAGGATTTGCATTACAACAGCAAATAATTCGCAGTTATTTAACCTAGCTCATAGTCCCCATTGCAGTGCTGCCTTACAATCTGCCGCAAACGAACATCAGTTTCGTGCATTACATTATTAGGGATTAAGCTTGAATACAAAGTCATTGGTCGCACTCGCCATCACGCTAAGTGTGATGTGCGCCATACCCGTTACCAGCCACGCCTCGCCAACGCACCCAACCAGTTTTAGTCAGGCCAAGAGATTGGCTAAAAATCTGTATCAAACGGCATTACCTGTTACCAGTTTTTACTGTGGTTGCGACATTAAAATTAATGGTAAAAAATGGCAAACAGACTTTAGCCGCTGTGGTTATCAAGTGCGTAAGCAAGCTAAAAGAGCCGCCAGAATCGAGTGGGAACATGTGGTACCAGCATGGGAGTTTGGCCACCAGCGCCAATGTTGGCAGCAAGGAGGCCGTAAAAACTGCGGTAAAACAGATACCACCTTTAAAAAAATGGAGTCAGATTTACACAACTTGGTGCCCGCTATTGGCGAGGTCAATGGCGACCGTAGTAACTACCGCTTTAGCCAATGGAACGCTGAGCCACAGCAGTATGGCCAATGTGCCATGACCGTCGACTTTAAAAGTCGTAAAGCCGAGCCACCTAGCTACACTAGAGGAAAGATTGCGCGCACATATCTATATATGCAGCAAACTTACGCATTGAAAATATCGAGTAGCCAATTAAAGTTATTTAAAGCATGGGATAAACGCTACCCAGTTGATACTATTGAGTGCAAGCGAGATCAAGAAATTGCAAAAGTGCAAGGTAACCATAACCGCTTTGTACAAGCTCAATGTCGGCAATTAATCTCTGCAACGAATATCGCAGAATAAGGCAAAACAGTACCATGAGAGTTCCAAGAATTTACCAAGCATCTAAGTTGGCTATTAACGAAACCGTGTCATTACACGATGAAGCTGCTGGCCACGTTGGCCGCGTACTTAGAATGGCGCCAGGCGAACAAATTTGTTTATTCAACGGTGACGGCCATAACTACCTTGCTGATATTGTTAGCGCGGGTAAGAAAAACGTCGACGTGAAAATCATCTCTTGTGATATCAATGACAACGAGTCGCCACTGCATTTGCACCTCGGCCAGGTGATCTCTCGTGGCGACCGCATGGACTTTACCATTCAAAAATCTGTAGAACTTGGTGTAAATACCATTACGCCATTATTTTCAGAACGCTGCGGAGTTAAACTCAGTGGCGAACGCTTAGAGAAAAAAATTCAGCAGTGGCAAAAAATCGTGATCAGCGCTTGTGAGCAATCGGGTCGCAGTGTGGTGCCAGTGGTACGCCCAGCAATGCAACTGATGGATTGGTGCGCAGAAGACACCAGCGCCCTTAAACTTAATTTGCACCCACGTGCGTCTCACGGAATTAACGGCTTAACGCTACCCAATAATAAAGTTCGACTGGTTATTGGCCCAGAGGGTGGTTTGTCTGCCACTGAAATTAGCCTAACAGAAACCCACAAGTTTACTGATGTACTACTCGGCCCTAGAGTATTGCGCACCGAAACTGCAGCACTCACCACCATCAGTGCATTGCAGCTAAAATTTGGCGACATAGGCTAAGCTCGCCGTACTTAGTCAGGCACCCAACTTTAGCCGCAACGGTTTGTACTTGGTGCCTGACTAGCAATATTCAGCTTTAGCCCCCATGTTAGCTGTAGGAAACAAAATAAAGGAACACGCACCATGATAAAGCTCGGTATCGTGATGGACCCCATCAGCGAAATAAACATCAAAAAAGACTCAAGTTTTGCCATGTTAATGGCGGCTCAGGCTCGCGGTTATCAACTGTTTTATATGGAAATGCATGATTTAGCGATGCTTAACGGCCAAGCAATGGCAACCATGCGTAAACTAACTGTGCAAGAAGACCCAACGAATTGGTATCAGCTAGAAGAAGCTGTCGACACACCTTTGGCTGATCTTGACGTTATTTTAATGCGCAAAGACCCACCATTTGATACTGAATTTGTGTATTCAACTTACATGCTTGAGCGCGCCGAAGAGCAAGGCACACTTATCGTAAATAAGCCGCAAAGCTTGCGTGATGCCAATGAAAAGTTATTCACAGCTTGGTTCTCTGAGTTTACTCCAGACACTTTAGTGACTCGCGACGAACAGCGCATTCGCGCGTTTTACAAAGAAAAAGGCGACATCATTTTAAAACCGCTCGACGGTATGGGTGGTAGCTCAATTTTCAGAGTAAAGAAAAACGACCCTAACGTCGGTGTGATCATCGAAACCCTGACCAATGAAGGCCAACAGTACGCCATGGCACAGGCTTTTATACCTGATATAACCTCTGGTGATAAACGCATTTTAGTCGTTGATGGCGAGCCGGTTCCGTATTCACTAGC
The DNA here is from genome assembly GCF_033180165.1 of Shewanella youngdeokensis. Lineage (GTDB taxonomy): Bacteria > Pseudomonadota > Gammaproteobacteria > Enterobacterales > Shewanellaceae > Shewanella > Shewanella youngdeokensis. The sequence continues at coordinate 424,655 of NZ_CP136522.1, read as the reverse complement.
ACGTATTCCGCAAAAAGGTGAAACCCGTGGCAACCTAGCTGCCGGCGGACGTGGAGTCGCGCAGCCACTGTCAGAGTCAGACTGGCATATTGCCCGCACCATTGGGCCTGAACTTAAAAAACGCGGCCTGATTTTTGTCGGCCTTGATGTTATCGGCGACAAACTCACTGAAATTAACGTGACCAGCCCAACCTGCATTAAAGAAATAGAAGCGGCCTTTGATGTCGATATTACCGGCATGCTAATGGACGCGATAGAAGCAAGAATCAACAAAAAATAAATAGCTAACCCAAGGATTAGGAATGAATTATAAAAACGCTGTTGCTTTAGTACTTAGTGCCTGCACAATGCTACCGCTTTATGCAAATGCGAATATAACTGAAGCGCCAGCACGACCAAAAAACATGATCATTATGGTAGGTGACGGTATGGGCCCAGCTTATACCAGTGCCTACCGTTATTTTCAGGACAACCCAAGTACAGAAGAGATTGAATCAACCGTATTTGACCGTTTACTCGTTGGCATGGCATCGACCTACCCAGCCCGAGTCAGTGGTTACGTTACCGATTCAGCCGCCTCTGCCACTGCTCTAGCAACCGGCAATAAAAGTTATAACGGCGCGATTGGCGTCGACGTCAATAAACAGCCGCTAACATCCATTATGGAAATGGCTAAATTACGCGGCATGTCAACAGGTGTAGCGGTAACCTCGCAAGTCAATCACGCAACACCCGGCGCCTTTCTGGCCCACAATGAAAGCCGCAAAAACTACGAAGCCATTGCAGAGGGCATACTTGAATCCGATGCCGATGTTATTTTAGGCGGCGGACAAAAATATTTTTCTGAAGAGTTACTGGCTAAGTTTAACGCCAAAGGCTACCAGCATATTACTGAGCTGTCGCAGCTAGAGAGTATCGACAAGCCCAAAGTATTAGGCTTATTTGCTGATGTACAAATGCCTTGGGTGCTCAATTCTCCCGACGCCAACACCTTAAGTAAATTAACCAGTAAAGCATTAGCGCTACTATCTCAAAATGAAAAAGGTTTTGTATTACTGGTTGAAGGCAGCTTGATTGACTGGGCAGGTCACAATAACGACGTTGCCACCGCAATGGCAGAGTTAAACGGCTTTGCCAACGCAATTGAAGTGGTTGAGCAATATGTGCGCCAGCATAAAGATACCTTAATGGTGGTAACAGCAGACCATAACACCGGCGGTTTATCTGTCGGAGCCAATGGCACATACCGCTGGGACACACAGTTACTAAAAGGGATCAGCGCGACGCCAGCCAGCATCGCCAGCAAAGCCGTAGCCACCGATGACTGGCAAGCAGCCGTTAAGCAGCAGCTTGGGTTTGAAGTGAGTGCTGATGAACTGCAAAAGCTGAGTGACGCTCGAGATCAAGACGCTGACGCACTAGAAATCGCACTTAAAAAGCTGATTGATGTACGCAGTTACACCGGTTGGACCACCGGTGGCCACACCGGCGTTGATGTACAGGTTTTTGCCGCTGGCCCTGCTGCGGACTTATTTAAGGGTAACCAAGACAACACCCACATCGCAGAAAAAATGATGAGTTTACTACCTAAACTTAACTAGCAAAATGCGCATAAATGCCACCTATTAAGGCGTAATAGGTGGCATTTTAATCACAGTTAAAAGTGCATATTTAGACGGTTAGCGTATAATTAGCATTAATTGACCCCAACCTTGAAAACTCATGCTAACCAACGCGTCGCAAGCCATTCTAAGAAACATCGATTTAATCACCAACCAATCTGTACTCGTGCTCAATTACGAAGGCGATACTCTTCCTAAAGCATTATTGGACACTGCCGCGACTGTCAGCGCATTAGCTTTAGATTTTCATCACCACCTTATTATGCAGCCGCATGCCTGTAGCAAGTTAAAGCTGTATTTTGGGCATCAACTACCAAATGAAGATAGCTTTGACAGCGTCATTGTATATTTTCCAAAATCTAAAGCATTAGCACCGTACTTATTTAATCTGGCGGCTAAACACTTAAAGCCGCAAGGCCAGTTAATTGTTGTAGGTGAGAATAAAAGCGGTATTAAGTCATTACCCAAGCAGCTTCCGGATTATTTTGACGCCGCCTTTAAAGCCGATAATGCCCGTCACTGCATCGTATATACCAGCGAGCTAAATCAAACAGCACCGGCAATCAAACTGCAAGACTGGTGCAGCCAATACCCGCTGCAAACCCCACAGGGTGAAATTACCATTTGTAATATGGTTGGCGTGTTTAGTGAAAAAAGGCTCGATGAAGGCACCAAGCTATTACTCGATAACTTGCCAACCATGCGCGGTAAAGTGCTTGATTTTGGTTGTGGCGCTGGAGTCATTACCGCCGCGCTATTAAAAGCTCAGCCGCAACTAAAAATGGCATGTGTTGATATTAACGCTATGGCCTTACTGTCTTGCGAGCTTACTTTAAAGGCTAACAACCTAAATGCCGAAGTTTTTGCCTCTGACGGTCTGGCGCAAACCACCCACCAGTATGACGGTATTATCTCTAACCCGCCTTTTCATGACGGTTTTGCTAGCACCACCGACATTACCACCGAGTTTGTTGCTAACAGTAAAGAGCGTTTAACCAAAGGTGGCCTGTTCCATATTGTGGCAAATAGACACCTACCTTACTCAGAATGCATTGCCGAACACTTCGGCAGCGTCAATGTGAGCGCTGAAAACAATCGATACAAGATTTACTCCAATATAAAACGCTAATAATGCAAATTTAACTGGGCTATAAACTTTTTGCTGGTTGATTTTAAAGCGGTATATTCTATTTAAAATCCCAGCAGTGAGTTTAATCTCAGAACACAGGAATAAGCCTTTGTAACAAAATATTATATGGTTATACTTAAAGTTAATCTCTTTAAAATGATAATCAAGCAATAGGGATTTTAATGCTAAATCCAGAGCAACTAGAGTTAAGTTCAGACGGCTCAAAAGCCGAACTAACATTAATACCTAATATTCACGGCCCTATTATTGATAAAGAAATCGCCGACTTATTAGCTCTTCCCGCATTTTGCAATCTATATCCCCACGACGACGTTATCCAAAATACCATAAAGAAAGTCAACGATCTCAGCGGTCATGACGACGGCAAAAAACCACTAACCGTGACCATTGCCCAGCGCAAAGATGCCATTATTAGCTTTGAAATATCAGAAGATAAAATGCAAGCCACTATGACGCTTACCGCGGCATATGGCGGCAAAGGCATTACCCTTAAAGACATATTACAAAGTCTTAAAGCTGAAAAAATAAAACTGGGCCTGAGTAAAAAGAAAATAGAGTTATCGTTAAAACAATTTGCCTTGCTTCACCCAGGCGAGCAATGCAGCCACCAAATTGCCCACGGTCGTTTAGCCGTCAACGGGACTCCCGCGACCCTAGAAAGAAAAGTTATGCTGGCGCGTGAACGCTTATTACAGCCGCAAGAAAAAGGCGATGGCACCGTTGATATGCGCGACCTTGGCTCAGTGATTATGGTCAAACCTGGTAGCGCGCTTATTTTAAAGCACCCCGCTACCTCTGGCGTTGATGGCTATAATGTTTGCGGCAGCAAATTACTTGCTAAAGCGGGAAAAGATGTCAAATTAGTAGCCGGTGACGGTTCCAAATTTTGCGATACCAACCCCAATTTATTAGTGGGTGTTGTTGCCGGCCAACCTGTAGAGACCAAGCAAGGTATGCAGGTCGACGACGTATTACAGATTAAAGATGTCAACGTGGGTTATGGCAATGTCGACTTTAAAGGCAGCGTGCTCGTTACTGGTGATATTTGCGAAGGCATGGTGGTAAAAAGCAGCGGCGACATCACTGTACTGGGCTTTGTCGACTCAGCCACCTTGATTGCACAAGGCGACATTACCGTGAGTAAAGGCGTAATTGGCCGTCAACTTAAAGGCAACGCCTTATCCACCACACTTAAAGCCAAAGGCCAAATTAGCGCTCAATTTGTGCAATACTCCAATCTTGAAGCCCAAGGAGATATTTTAGTCACCAAGCAACTACTGCACAGCCACGCCAAAACCGAACAAAAACTCACAGTTTGCGATGCCAACAATCGTCGTGGAGACTTAGTCGGCGGCATTGTAGAGGTGAAAAAAGGCATAAAAGTTCGCTCAATTGGGGCAACCGCCGGCACCAAAACCGAAATTATCTGTGCCATGAACATTGGCGAACTCAAGCAAGACGTGACCCAACTTATCGACAGCAGCAAATCAATGACGATAGCGATAAACAATATTCAAGGCCAGCTTGGCAAATTGCCTCCTAAAGCACAGTGGCAAGATGACGAAATGATGGTTGAGCAAGTAAAAGGGATGCTTGAAGAGAAGCGTCGGATTATTAGCATTAAACAGGAACAAGACGCTGAATTAGCCTCTGTGCAACAAGAAATATCGGGCTACTATAGCAACTATCGAATCGACGTATTAAAGCAATTATTCCCCAATGTTGAACTTCGCATTGGCGGCGCCTTTACCCGCACTCAGCGCGAACACGGGCCTTGTTGCATAACCAACAATAACCAAGAAATTGACTTCGATTACAGTATCAAGAAAAAGTAGCTCACGCGCCATAGCAGGTTTAATTGTCTTCAATTGATGTTTAGCGGCATAATAACCCCACTTAAAATCGTTGAGACTAAACGTGGAATTATTGAATATTGACTGCCTGGGTAAACCCCTTCGCTTAGAAGGGTCGATGGCAGGCTGGCAACAACTTTTTTGGGGCGATACACTCGTCTCTGTTATTCAAGCCAGTGCCGACAACGAAGGCCTTAAAACACACACCTTTGAGCTGCATACTGCAACACCAACCGTCGCTGACACAACTGACGCGCAACCTGCAAACACCCTCACTATCACCTTAGAGACTACGCTGAGCTGGCAACCCTTTTTAATTGAATATCGCCTACTACAAGGTGAACAGTTAATCAGCCACGGGCAACGAAACAGCAAAGACATTGAGCAGCAAGTCCCTGCCGTCGCAATTGTAGAGAAAAAACAGTTCAGTTTAGTAGGCTTAGCGTCGCTTGGTTTCAAACTGTTAAAAAGCGCTAAAGTCATTAAGGTCGTGTTAGCGGGAGCCAGTGTTGCTGCTTATTCGTGGTTGTTTTCGTTTCAATTTGCGCTCGCGCTTATCGCCTGCTTAGTGTTTCATGAATATGGTCACATCCGTGCCATGCAGCATTTTGGTATGAAAACCAAAGGTATTTACCTTATTCCTTTTATGGGAGGGTTAGCGCTCAGTGATGAAAAAATCAATACGCGCTGGCAAGATGTGGTGATTTCGATAATGGGCCCCACCTTCGGCTTATTGATGTCGATTGCCGCCCTAGTTGCATACTGGATCACTGGCAATATTTTCTTTGCCGGACTCGCCTCTTTTAACGCACTTCTCAACCTGTTTAACTTACTGCCGATTTTACCGTTAGACGGTGGGCATATTTTAAAAAGTATCAGTTTTTCAATGAATAGTGTTATGGGGCTTGTGGCGTGTATCGCTGGCGCCGCCATTGGTGTGTATATCAGCTATTCTCTTGGGCTTGCACTGTTGGGCTTTTTACTGCTGATTGGTAGCGCTGAAATTGTATTTGAATGGAAAACCAGGCACCAAAGCCACCTGCTGCCGCTTGATCGCTACGGCCAGATATTTTCAACCGTTTGGTACTTGCTTACCGTTGGGGCATTAATTGGCATTATTTGGTATTTTGCCAGCAGCGGTGACGACATGCTCGCATTGCCTTTAACGATTTTAAAAAGTTAACAAACTACAATAATAACAAAGGCATTTATGATGAATGCCTTTGTTCTGCCGAGTTATTTTATGACCACACTACAATAAAAAAACATACTCAACGAGCCCAAGTAATACTGTCAATACTGCAGGGGTAAGCATTAAGAACGATAAATATTTTTTGGTATAGGTCACTTTCTCACTAAACACCACATCTTGCATTTTCGACAGTTCACCCTCATTAATCGATTCAAGCGCTAAATATTGTGCCCACTTATTTTCATTACCCATTTGGCGTCCGCGCAAACAAAATATCTGCCAAATATCAGGGTAATGCGACTGCACATGCTCACACATTAATTTATTAGCAGTATTTGACCGGTATGCATAAATGCCCAAAGAAATACTATTGAGCACCATATAGATCGGCAGAAGTTCCATTGCGCCTCCGTTATTAACACTTTGCAGCTTTGCATTTAAGCGCAAACACCGCTCAAATACCAATCAAAAATGAATAGATAGCCTCAAATAAACACGGCTTACTGTCAATTTAGCCTCTAACAGCCCCAGTGGTAACGCTCATCCAATTTGCAAAATGGTCTATATTGCAAGCAGTTAAACCAGCAAGCTTCATCAATGAGCTCCAGCCGTTACCTTGCGCTTGATTGTATGCGTTATCATAACGTTTTCGCGCCATAACAAACTATATCGTCATGCAAAGCAGCTTTATCTACGTTTATCAACTCAACACACCTTCTGAAGTTGTCATAAAAGTGGGCCATGGCACTAGCCTCCCCCAAGCGAGAATGGCCGACTACTGCAAAACCTACGGCCTTGATGTTATACCATCCAGCCTCAGATACTGGACAGTGGCTAATTCTGAACAAGCAGAACGACAGATCTTCGCCTTACTGGCTAGCAAGCATTATCGCAACCTAAAAGAGGGAATTCGTGGTCCGCAAGAGTTATTTCAAGCGCCAAGTTCACTCACATACGACGCAGTGGTGAATGATATCGAAGAGGGAGTAAAGTCACTAAACGGCGCGAAAGCATATTCGTTATCAGAGTTAGTCGGCGCAAAGGCAGCGCCAAAGAGAAACGTAACAACCAAGCCTGTAACGCGCCAAACGGCAACACCTATCAGCATTGATAAAGTCCAAACCGACACGCAATCTGGTCGCAAGGTAAAGCCACCAAAAATACCAAAGTTCATACTCGACATTGCACCGAATGTGATTGGAGCCTTAATTGTTTATGTACCGTTGATACTACTTTTAATGGCTATTATAAACAGCTTGAGTGAGGCAGGTATTACATTAAAGGATTTACTCTTAGGCGTGTTTTGTATCTGGTTTTTAAGTAAGTTTGGTAAGAAGACCAAGAAGCGTAGTAAGTTTTTTTGATACGCAGGTGCGCTGTAGATTTATTATAGAGTAGCAAGGCCGTTAACAACCACGCGGCCGAATTTCAGGCACAAAAAAACCGACTTAATGTCGGCTTTAATATTTTCTCTTAAAGAGAAATGGTACCTGAGGACGGACTTGAACCGTCACTTCTTTCGAAATCGGATTTTGAATCCGACGTGTCTACCAATTCCACCACTCAGGCTTTGTTGCTATCTCTGTAGGTGCGTTGCAGCCCCTAAAGAATGAAATGAATTATACCTGCGGATACCGGAATGGCAAGTATTTTGATTTAACCTTCCCGTCAACCGAACAAAAAGTAAACTTACAACGCCTAAATGATTATTTTAAACACAACAAATCAGCTTTAGCTGACACAACCATTAGTAAAGGTTGATCAAGAACATCTTTATTAGACAAAACGCATTAGCCTAGCGATAACCGTTTATCAATTTGACCTAGATCAATTATTAACCAACCCAGCGGGTGTACGTTAAAGAAGTACTAAAAAGAAAAGGGATTTAGGACATGACATTCTGGTTAGATTTGATGTTTGGCAATGCCATAGGCTTGCTGTCAATGATAGTGATTTTTTGTACCATTGGCATAATGTCTTTTCTGATGTGGATGTTTTATACCAAGTCTGCCGATCCTAAAAAGTAAGCGCTATGTTCATTAATGCAAGGGGGCAATATGCCCCCATTTTTTTATCTAGAAATCAATTTATATGGCTTGTTTACGCGGTGTCACAAAGTTACTGATAAATTGTGGCCGCGCTTTGATCAGGTTTTTCATCTCTTCTGCGCTAGGCTCACCAACCGGAAAACGTAAAACTTGGCGATTTAAATGCTCCCGAGCACGCATAGATATTTTAAAGTCGGCCGTAGAGCCTTGAATGGCATAATGCTTTTGATTGCCTAGCGACTCCAAAATACCGGCCTTGGACAAGCTTTTCACTGCAGGTTCATCTTCTGGTAAAGTCAGTATGGTTTCTCCCTGCAAAAAAAACTCACGCAATAATGCACGCTCTGTTGGATCAAGTAATTTTACTTTTTCTTCGATCATTTCAATTGAACGCTTATCGTTTAAATAGCTTATCGCTTCATCAAGAAAGTAGTTCAGTATTTGAGTCAATAAATAGGCGGCGCCAATAATCAACCCCAAGCCAATGTGGTTTGCATGAGAAACTGAAAGCTCAGCAAGACTAATAGTGGCCAATAAGCTAGTAGGGGTAAATAACAGGGCGGCACAAGAAATAGAAAGCCACAACATAGCATTAAAGGTCAATTTTTTTATTGATACGCTTTTAAAATTGAAGCTGCTCATCGTTATTTTTTGCATCACTAAACCCAGTGTCATAATTCTGTTGTTAACTTTATAAAAGCAAAATATATGCCAGAAAGATGAGTTATTACTGCTGATTTATCGATATCAAAAGAAAAACTTAAAGCTGCTTAAAATGAGGTATACGCAGACGTGACTAGCAAAATATAAACTACTGATAGTAATCGAAAACACAATAGATTAAACACTGGTGGCCTATGCTCACCAGTGTTTATGATGCACAACAACCAGACTATTGAGCAAGGTCTGCTTTAGCCGCAAGCTTAGTTAATACTCGGCTCACAGCAACAAAACCAAAAGTGCCAGTAACGACGGTTACGGCGCCAAAACCTGAGGCACAATCCATACGCATAGTGCCGTCGGCGGTCGCTTTGGTGCTACAAACAGAGCCGTCTGCTTGTGGGTAGACCAGCTGCTCGGTCGAAAAAACGGCTTCAATGCCAAACCGACGCGCCACGTTTTTTGAAAAATTGTACTCTCGGCGAAGTATGTTACGTACCTTAGCCAGTAGCGGATCTTGATATGTCTTAGCCAGATCGGCCACCTGAACTTGAGTTGGATCTGTCTGCCCTCCAGCCCCACCCACAGTAACTAGAGGCAATTTTTGACGCTTACACCAAGCAATTAGCGCAGCTTTAGGTTTAACGGCATCAATACAGTCCACTACGTAATCTAAATCGCCGCCGACTTTCTTGCCCTGAAAATAGGCTGACAAATTGTCGACGGTAATAAAATCTTCAATTTCATTAACGATGCATTCAGGATTAATTTGCTTTAATCGCTGCGCCATCACCTCAACTTTAGACTCACCAATAGTGTCTTTTAAGGCATGGGCTTGACGGTTAGTATTCGTTACACAAATATCATCAAGATCGATTAGCGTGATTTGGCCTACGCCACTTCTTGCTAATGACTCTGCGACCCAGGTGCCCACGCCGCCTATCCCGACAACCACAACATGTGATTGAGCAAAAGATTGCAGTGCTTGTTGGCCATATAAACGACCGATCCCCGCGAAACGATTTAAGTAGGCGGCGGACAAAATTTGTTTTTTCAAGGGTGATACTCTACATGGTGTGGGATAAACAAAACGCTTTGATCAATTTTATCTCATATAACGCTAAAACTCTAAATTATTCACAAATAGACAGCGGTATGCCCAACACATTTCCAGAATAAATAAGAATCATTCACTCACAAGAAAACAACGGTTTAGGTCGCTAAATATTCACTAAAACAGCAACATTTACTTATTATTTCAGCGCTTTATTTTTGGCATATTTATATGAAATATCAGCTTATTAAAAATAAGCCGAAATACTTAAAATTACATTAACCATATATTAATCAGTAGCATAAAAAAGTGTGAGCAATATCAACTTATAAAGAGGGCAATAACTAGAACAAAATACCATCGCTTATAAAAAGCACACTTTTAAGCCTTACGCAAAAATCAAGCTATTAAACGGCCAAAAACCAACACTTATCGACTGTAATTCAACAGCTATAATTTAAAACCACCCTTAACGAGACACATTTTCATAACAAAAAACACACAGCCAGAATAATACCTGCACATTGAATACTTCTTATCATAATCCCATAAGTCACGGTTTTAATAGAAGTAAATATTATTGCTTTGCTGCTAATTTAATTTCAGCAAAAATACTCGTTCCTTATGTTCGGAAGTGATAATGTGACTTACTTCTCAACTTTGAGGTGATAAATCTGTAATATCTCCCTCACATTGATTTGGGTGCTGAGTGCCCATAACAAACATAAAAGTCTATGTCAAAGTCATAATAAATGAATAAATAACTTAGGTTATGGGAGCACATCCATTGAAAAAAAGACTCATATTGGTATCAGCATTAACCCTTACTTCATTTGGTACATTAGCCGATGGCCCAAACCTATACGGCCGCTTAGATCTTGCACTATCAAACTCAGACACCGCTGCGACAATAAGAAACAATAAAGACGGCACTGTGCTAGAAAATAATTTATCGCGCTTGGGGTTAAAAGGTAGCGAAAGCCTAACGAGCAACATCGAACTGCTTTACCAAATAGAATTTGGCGTAGAGAGCATGACCGAAACCGAAAGTAGCAGTGGCGACCGCGAAACGTTTACATCGCGTGATACTTTTCTAGGTATAAAGTCACCTATCGGTACAGTACTTGTGGGAAGTAACGGTTCAGCATTCAAGGTTTCCGAAGGGGGGATTGATGCATTCGGTAGTACCAACGCAGACATTGACCGGCTATTGATTGGCCAGTCTCCATCACGTGATGGCATTTGGTATTATTCGCCAAAAATTGCCGATCTCATCACGATCAACGCAACCTACCTAATTGAAGACAACTACATCGATGCCAGTGATGACGATGCAGTTAATGCCTATCACGACCAATACACTTTAAACGTAATGGTTGGTGATAAGAAATTGAAAGCTCAGCCTTACTACCTTGTTGGTGCTTATACCACGCTTGACGGTGTCGATGCCTACCGCGCTGCAGGCCAAGTAAAAATAGGCCATTTTAAACTTGGCGGGATCTACCAAAACACTAAAAGCCAAACCACAACAAAAGAAGGCGATACCTACCTTGTTAGCGTGGCTTACAACTTAAATGGCGTTAATTTAAAAGCTCAATATGGCAAAGATACAGCTGGTTTTGGCCGTTATTACTCTAAGATCACTGACGAAAGCGCAACCGACATCAATGTGCAAACTCTCACCGTGGGAGCAGACTACAAAATCACTAAATCAACCATGCTATATGGCCACTATGCTATGTACGAAGGCGACCACAAAGTGGCAGGTGCTACCGTTGATTTAGACGATGACAACATCGTTACCTTTGGTATGCGTTACAACTTTTAGTCGGTTATTCATATTGTTAAAACCAAAAAAGCGACCAAATGGTCGCTTTTTAGTTTTATATCAGTACATAACCTAACACAGCTTATCGAGCATTAGCGGTTTTAACCTTGATAGTGCCTGCGTTTTGGCAATCACAGTTGCTGCCAGTAATAAGCTTAGCGCTTAAACAGCTGATTTAGAGTGCTAACTTCCCTTAGAGAGCTAAATCAAATGTTAAGATACGTTTCGAGCTGGAATATTGAGCGCTGTTTGAACTTTTCTTAACCAAAGGCAGTTTTCGCATTCACAATGGCGACGAGACAAATGATGCGGAGTCAGGCTTGAATCAATAAAATCAACTGCAAATAATAACTGCTGCCTTAAATCTTCCATTGTTTTTTGCTCAACAGCAATGTTCTCATCATTATGATTCATCCAAGTGCATTCCATCCCTTGATGGCAATTAATACACTGCATATCCGTTTGATTAAAAAAACCTGCATGTGGGCATTGGTTCAATTCCATTGATTGCAGAATACGCTGCCTAGGATACTCGAGCAATTCGATTAACCGTGACTTATCTACCTCTGACATATGATCACCTTTGTACTGATGTGGCCCTAAACATAAGCACACCTTTCAATTTTTACACCATTCAAGACTAACCCTCTAGCTATTTTACATAATTGATTTACATCAATATCAGTCCCAATAACGCCCTCTCAATGTCACGATTCACCTGCTTTTAAAACGCATATTTTGTCTGTTCAATTAATCAACTTGGACTATCGGTGTGAATGTTGATTTAATAAGGTGCAACCACAAGGAGCGAGCATTGCAAACACCCGAACTTAAGCACTTTTATATTTCAGAAGAGCAGTCGATATATTTAATGGCTGCCAACGACGCCCGCAAGCGCCGCGCTTGGATGAGGCTATGTAAGCAACAACTCAGTAAGTTAGGTTATAAGGAGTTCGAGCTAGTTGGCAAAGGTGCCTACGGTTTTGTATTTGCAGGTGTGAATGCACAGGGTCAATCACATGTGTTTAAGTTTTCTCGGTTAACACTGCCCCAGCATGTGCAAGACAGGCTTGAAGAAGAAGCATTTATGTTGTCTCAAGTCATCCATCCCAACGTGCCACCGCTAATTAAATTTGAACATGTGGGCAAGCAGGGTATTTTAGTGATGGCACGCGCTCCCGGTGAAGACCTAGAACAACTGTGCTTACGCGTCGGTGCGCTCCCCGTGGCAATGGTCATGAATATTGCCCGCCAGTTAGCGGCTATTTTGCAATATTTGCATCATGGCCGACCGCTTATCCATGGCGATATAAAACCCTCTAATTTAGTTTACGATGTAAAAACACAACACCTATCGTTAATAGACTGGGGCTCTGCCGTCTTTGCTCAGCGCGACAACGACGGTAACCCTGTCAATGGTAACGTAATGGACCTAATGTCGAGCGACCAACAGCACACTAATGCACGTATGGGCGATGTGTATTTCATCGGTGAAGAGCAACTTAACGGCGCGCTGTCTAGCCCACGCTTCGACGAGCAAGGTATTGCTGCGACGTTGTATGCATTGGCGTCAGGCCAGGCAAGCCGCTTTGGTAGTAAGGTGATCCCCGCTACGAGTATTGGCTTACCGGTTGAATTAGCACGCACATTAGACGGCATGCTCAGTGAAGATCCAATACAGCGTAAAAAAGCTGGCGACTACTTTCTTCGCAGTATGGCGCACAGCCATCGCATGTACCTGCCTCAGTTAAATACTCCACCAGTGAGCGCCGATATTCCGTTGTGGATTTTACCCCGCATCGATGAAGTTGAAACCGTTACCTACAGTTCACGTAAAGCGTTTTTGCAAGAACATAATACCGACGACCCCATAGCTAAAATGGACGACCTGCAATTAGAAAAATACTATCGCAACTTTATGGCTGGTATGGGTGATACCGAAAAAGGCTTTATCGCTGCGGTTGGGCGCTTAGCGCAGTACGACCTTGTCGGCGGTCTAGCGATTCACTGGCGTGAAAACGGGGTATTTATTGATTCTAACCTTGCCTTATATAACCCAACTCAAAAGAAAGCATTAACCATTGCGGTCAACAATATGGTCACGCTAGCTCGTGGAATTCGCCGAATTGGAGTATTTAAAGCCTGCTTTTTCAACGCCAGAGATACGCTTCACATTGAGCGTGACCATGAACAGTTACCGTTTGTGGTTGACCTAGAACAACAACTGCCATTTGAGGTGGGTGACGTACCTTCGTTTGAAGCACGCTCAAGGCTTCACTCTTACTTTGAGGATGGCCGCGATCCGGAAGAAAACTTAGAGCTCCCAGCCGAGATCATGGCTGAACTGAATATGATTAACCAAATTCATCACACTGGCTGCATTATTTTTGAATCTTTGCCTAATCACATGAAAATACACAGCTATTTACGCTTACTCGCCCCAGACAAAGAGGCAGATTTCCGTGATTGTTTAGACCGTATTTTAAATCATATCGACAAAATACAAGGTATTGGGGTGTCAGGTTTTATGAAACTACCCTATAAAAACACCCGCAAATTTAGCCATATAGAACGAAAACCCGATAACTTCTACCCGCGAAACCCAAAACTTTAACTAAGGCTTTGGCTCGGGTTTATCTTGCTGCTCGTCTTGAGCGTTGGGCTTGCCGTCAATTAGCGGCGCATCAAGGCGTTTATCGTTAGGCTCTTCGTGGCGTTCAAAATCACCATCAAAGGTATTACCATCATCAAACGGTGAACGGCCATGTTGCTGCCCAAATGGACCACCTTGACCACCCATGCCTGGACCAAAACCCGCCTGAAAACCCCCATTGCTGTTGGCTTTTAACTGCATTCTTTTGTAGAAATAGCCTGCAACAGGAATACGCGTAAACGGTGTTAATAAGATTAGCCCCATAAAATCAGTGACAAAGCCTGGAATAAGCAGCATTAACCCTGCAACCGCTAGCATCATCCCTTCCACAATTTCTTGACCCGGCGCTTCACCGCGAGCCAATTTTTGCTGCACTTGCATTAAGGTGCTAACGCCTTGGCTTCGAACTAATGACACCCCGACCACTGCGGTAAAAATCACTAAGCCAACGGTGGTCCAACTCCCCAACGCTTCACCCACTCGGATCAACACCGAAAGCTCCGTTATCGGAACCAGTACAAAAATTAATAACAAAGTAAAAAACACGTAAACCTCACAATATTCGCGGTGATAAACATTAAATTGGGGTTACTCAGCCCTTTTTCAAGTCATTGAGGCCAGCTGCCACCAATAGTGGCGCAGAAACATCGCCTATACAAGTCATCCCCCTCAGCACTATTATCGTAAACATTTATGCACAATGGCTATTGGTGTACGGTTAATGGTTTAAGCCACAAAAATAGCTATCGCGATAAACCACAGCGCTAACTGTATTGCTAGGTAAAAACTACCAGTATCACTATTTTTACGATGGCTTAATGCATGCGTTAAGCAAAACACGTACAGTACCGATAGTGAACAAGTTTAACGCAATAAACCGCCTGTAGATTGACTCTTTATGCGATTATTGAATCATTAACGGGTAGAGAAAAAGTACAAGATGGAAACTGAATTTTTACTAGTCGTCACCACTTGCCCCGACGAAGCAAGTGCCAAATTGATAGCTCGTCAGTTAGTCACAGCCAAGCTGGCTGCTTGCGTACAGATCTCATCATCGATGACATCCGTATATGAGTGGCAAGGGGAAGTGTGCGAAGAAACGGAATTTGGTTTACACATTAAGTGCCTCGCCCAGCACTTTGATGCAATTCAAGCCGCAGTATTAACACTGCACCCCTACGATGTTCCTGAGCTTATAGCAGTACCTGTTACTCTGGGATTACCAGCCTATTTTGATTGGATAAAAGAAACCACACTGTCATGAAAAAAATCATCACCCTACTGCTAGCCTCACTGCTAATACTGAGCCCGCTAGCACATGCAGATAACACATTTGGCTCCAACGAGTTTTCCTTTTTAGACGGTGAGCCCGAACTCATGCCGGTGGAAAAAGCCTTTGTGTTTGATTTTAATCAAAAAGGCAATATGGTCACTGTTAGCTGGGGCATCGCTGACGGCTACTACATGTACCGCGACAAACTAAAGTTTGAAGCCAACGGTGCTGTACTGGGTGAAATTACCTTACCTAAAGGCAAAATTCACCACGACGAATATTTTGGTGAGCAAGAGGTCTATGAGTCATTTATTGAACTGCCTATTGCAATCAAAGAGGCCGCTGCAGGAGATACGTTAAAAATTACGTTTATGGGCTGCGCTGAAGGTAAGCTCTGCTATCCGCCAACTCGACATATTATCGACCTTGCTGACGTTAGTGCTAATGATGGCCAACAAAGCCCTACAACGGCCGTAGCAAGCACTGCACCGAACAACACACAGCCTATCACCCAACAAGATAGCCTCAGCAAAATGCTGGCGAGCGACAGCCTAATTTGGACCTTAGTCATATTCTTTGGCTTAGGAATTGGGTTAGCACTAACCCCTTGTGTGTTCCCTATGTACCCAATTTTATCTGGGATTATTGTCGGTCAAGGCGAAAAACTATCTACCGCTAAAGCATTTAGCCTGTCGATGGTTTACGTTCAAGGCATGGCAATCACCTATTCAATTGTTGGGCTTGTGGTTGCATCAGCGGGGATGAAATACCAAGCAGCCCTACAACACCCAGCAGTATTGATTGTGCTGGCTATTTTGTTTTTCGTTTTAAGTTTGTCGATGTTTGGCTTATACGACCTGAAGCTACCTTCAAAGTGGCAAGAAAAAATGAACGCCATCTCAAACAGCCAAAAAGGCGGCAACGTTATTGGCGTGTTCTTGATGGGCATTATCTCAGGCCTTGTAGCCTCACCTTGCACCACAGCTCCTTTGTCTGGCGCACTGATTTATGTCGCGCAAACAGGCGACCTATTACAGGGCTTTTTAGCACTTTACGTATTAAGTATGGGGATGGGGCTACCGCTTTTGATTATCGGTACTTCAGGTGGCAAAATCCTTCCACGTGCTGGTAGCTGGATGGATATCATCAAAACCATTTTTGGTTTCCTACTCATTGCGGTATCAATTGTAATGTTAGGCCGAATTTGGCCAGGCTTTATCTCTGACCTATTGTGGGCCATATGGTGCTTAGTCTTGATAGGCTATTTGATGCATCAAAATAAGCTAACAGAGTTTAACTGGAAGCAATCAGTGCGTTCAGTTTTGTTGCTACTAGCACTACTTGGCAGTTTCTCTTTCGGACTGCAAACCGTAATGCATCAATTTGGCTTTGAATCTCATGCCAACGCTAGCCTCACTAAAGCTAACAAAGGCCAAGGCCATGACTTTGAGCGCATTAAGTCTCTTGCCGACCTTGATGCAGCCATTGCGGTGGCATCAGCCGAAGGCAAAACAGTTATGCTAGATCTGTACGCAGACTGGTGCGTTGCCTGTAAAGAGTTTGAAGCCATTACCTTTAAAGACGCAGCGGTCGCTGAGCGCATGAGCAAGATGATATTGCTGCAAGCCGATGTAACTAAAAGTGATGCGATTGACGTTGCCCTATTAGAACATTATGACGTACTAGGTTTACCGACACTCATCATGTTTGACGAAACAGGCAAGCCTAGACCCGACTTAAGAGTCACCGGTTTTATGGGGCCTGAAGCATTCGCTAAGCACCTTGACCACCTCGTAAAATAGTGGCGTAAAACGAGCCAATACCCATACCTCTGTTGGATGCCTTTATACTGATAAAAGCCATCCAGCAGAGATTGTTATCGCTCAAGTTAACGCTAACCCTCCTTTCAGTGACAAACCAAAAATAATCACTCTAACGTAGTAGACAATCGCCTTTAAAATCGCGACCCTATTATGTGCGCATATTCATGGCGAATTGACTCGCCAACATCAGTTTAGTTAGGAGCACTATGGAACCTGCGATACTCATTATTACCTTAGCCTGTGGCATGCTAGTTAGCCGAGTGGGGCTGCCTCCTTTAATCGGCTACTTGGTTGCGGGGTTTGTGTTATTTTTATTTGGTATTGAAGAGTCCAGCCTGCCAATGCTCGAGCAGCTTGCCAATTTAGGGGTAACCCTACTGCTGTTTGCGATTGGGCTAAAGCTCGATATTCGCAGCCTGTTTAAAGCAGAGGTGTGGGCAGGTTCAAGTTTGCATTTATTAGGTTCGATGCTGTTTTTTATTACGCTGTTAAAGCTTTTAGGCTTGTTAGGCTTAGAGCAACTAACCGGACTTGAACTCAATCAACTGGGGCTATTAGCGTTTGCGTTAAGTTTTTCGAGTACCATTTTTGCGGTTAAGGTTTTAGAAGATAAAGGTGACATGCAATCCCTTTATGGACGAGTGGCGATAGGGATCTTGATCATGCAAGATATCTTTGCCGTGGCGTTTTTAACCATATCAAAAGGTGATATTCCCTCCTACTGGGCATTAGCGCTACTGTTGTTACCCTTAGCAAAGCCCTTTATTTACAAAGCCTTTGATCGTGTCGGCCACGGCGAATTGCTAGTTTTGTTTGGCTTAGTCATGGCATTAGTCATGGGCGCTTGGTTATTTGAACTTGTCGGCTTAAAACCTGATCTTGGCGCACTAATCATTGGTATATTGTTAGCCGGACACCCTAAATCGTCAGAGCTAGCCAAGTCACTGTTTTACTTCAAAGAGCTATTTTTAGTCGCGTTCTTTCTCACCGTGGGTTTAAACGGTTTACCAACCTTTGCCGACATGGGTTTGGCCGCTATTTTGGTGTTAGTGGTGCCGATAAAAATTATACTGTTTATGTACCTGCTCACCCACTTTAAATTACGCTCACGTACGTCGTTACTGGCATCGTTTAGCTTAGGTAACTACAGTGAGTTTGGCTTAATTGTCGCTGCTGTTGCGACCTCTAAAGGCTGGTTACCACCACAATGGATGGTAATTTTAGCGGTGGCATTAAGCTTCAGTTTTCTGTTTTCTGCACCTCTTAATATAGCTTCCAACCGCCTTTACCAAAAATACCAACATCGATTACATCGATTAGAGAAACACCCGTTACATCCCGAAGACCGCCCGATTGCAGTGGGTAACCCGCGTTTCCTTATTCTTGGTATGGGCCGGATCGGTTCTGGTGCTTATGATGAACTGCGAACATTATATGAAGGTGAAATCCTAGGGGTAGAGCATAAACAGGAGCTTGTTGATTACCACAACCAGCAAGGTCGCAATGTTGTTCAAGGTGACGCCTCTGATACCGACTTTTGGGAAAAACTGGATGACGCTCCCAACCTAGAATTAGTGCTATTGGCAATGCCGCATCACGTCGGAAACTTGTTTGCCGTTGAGCAACTTAAACGCCTAGATTACCAAGGAAAGCTTAGCGCGATAGTGCAATATCAAGAAGACAGTGCCGCCTTAAGCCAGTCTGGTGTACATAGTGTTTATAACCTCTATGAAGCCGCTGGCTCAGGCTTTGTTGAGCATGTTGTTAAAGAGCTACTCAGCCCAAAAGGTGCGGTGCCTGATCACCCTGACGCGGTCAACCAGCCACGCCTAGATTAACATTTGTATGCAATAGGCGACCATATTGGCCTCGCCTATTGTTATTTGTCATGCCAAGCCGGTACAGGGCACTAGTTCTGTCGCCTTCTAAAAACGGTTAAACGTCAGGCAGGCCTACCTGCCAATGCTACCAGCCAAGAGGTATCCATTTACAGATACCTCTTGGCTGTTCAAATAAATCTCGCCTATTTGTCCGCTCTATGAATCCACCTAGCACAAATCACTGCCAAAGTTACGATAATCTATATAAAACAATAGAAAAACTCAGTTTCATATGCCGCTAAGTCGTGATATAAACCATTAAAGTGTAAACAGCCTGCAGTACATTTGTGGCGAAAAAGCGGGGCAAAATGACAAAAATAAGGCGCATTAATCATCATTATGCTTCACTTAACAGTACACCTGAACAACTTAACATGCAGTGGCTAGGATGCTAGGTATAAGAAGGCGACAAGGTTATTGATGACCAAAGCACTAACGCTTTAATCGAAATGACTAACTTTCGGAAAGTAATTCATGCCCAATCCAGCTCAACGAGTCAATAAACTTTTTGTACAAACCTTTGGTACTCAGGCCGATGCGATTTACCTTGCCCCGGGAAGAGTAAATATCATTGGCGACCATACCGATTATAACGAAGGTTTTGTATTACCTACCGCCATCAATTTTCATACCTTTATTGCGGTTAAACGTCGCGAAGATAACCAGTTCCGCGCCGTATCTGCCGCCTTTCCCGGTGACGTAAAGCAGTGGACTTTTGGTGAAGAAGGCAGTGCCCCGCAATTTCTAGAATGGGCCGATTACCTCAAAGGGTTTAGCGCTGCCATGGCGATGTCAGGCTTAACACCAAAAGGTATAGACCTCGCAATAGTCAGCAATGTGCCTCTTGGCGCTGGGTTATCTTCTTCGGCGGCGCTAGAAATTGCTTTTGGTACGGCAGTAAACGATGCCAGCCAGATCAAGTTGTCACCCCTTGCTATTGCCCAACTGGCACAGCGCGGCGAGAATCATTACGTTGGTGCGGCCGGTGGTATTATGGATCAAATGATCAGCGCACTGGGTCAGCAAGATCATGCGCTGCTAATCGATTGTCTCGATCTAGATTGCGAAGCCGTTAGTATTCCTGAAAACTTAAGCTTAATCATGATCGACTCGAGTGTTGAGCGCGACCATGCCGAGCAGGAGTACGCCCTGCGTCGAGAGCAGTGCGCTCAAGTTGCACAATACTTTCAGCTCGACTCTCTTCGCCACCTAGCCCTTGCCGATCTCAATGCGGCCAAAAATGATCTAAGTGACGCAGGCTATCGACGCGCCAAACATGTTATTACCGAAAACCGTCGCACCCAAAATGCCGCATGGGCACTGGAATCGGGCAACATTGCACAGTTGAGCCAATTAATGGCTGACTCGCATATATCGATGCGGGATGACTTTGAAGTATCAGTTCCAGAAATAGACTTTCTAGTTGAGATCATCGCTAACGTGATTGGCGACAAAGGCGGAGTCAGAATGACCGGTGCTGGCTTAGGAGGCTATATAGTTGCACTTGTTGACCACTCACTCACCGACGCAGTCGTTGAAGCGGTTGAGCAGCAATATACCCAAAAAACCGGCCTCGAAGCCACCATCTATTTATGCTCTGCAACCGATGGTGCCAGACAGTTCACTAAGTAAAATTAATGCCTCGGATTAGCGGCATAACTCCCATTTGTAGTGCACGACTTACAAGGAAAACACATGGTACGCTTTACCCCCCTAGACCCTTGGACTGACCCTCGCGGTGGCCAAATTGAACGGGTAAGAATTGATAATGGCCACCTCGCATTAGAAGTGCTCAGTTTAGGTGGTATTATTCGCTCACTGTGGGTTCCTGACCGAAACGGTGAGCGTGGTAATATTGTATTAGGTTGTGATAATGCCGCTGACTATTTAGCGCAATCAGCCTATTTGGGGGCCATTGCAGGCCGTTACGCCAACCGGATTGCAGGCGGACAATTTACTACTGATGGCAAGCAGCATCAGCTCGATGTTAATCAAGCTGGTAATTGCCTGCATGGAGGCAAAGAGGGTTTTCATCGTAAGTTGTGGAATTTAGGCCCGCTACCTGATGGCGTTCGCCTAAACTTAGTCAGCCCTGATGGCGATATGGGGTTTCCGGGTAAATGCACTGTGCAAATAGATTATCGTCTAGCCGGCAATAATCTCTATATTGAAATGCTAGCCTGCAGCGACAAGTCTTGCCCTATCAGCCTAACACAGCATAGCTATTTTAATTTAGATGGCTCTAGCAGTAACTTGCAACACGCACTACAAACCGACTCAACACAGTACTTAGCAATGGATGACACTGGTGTTCCTAATCGTATTTGTCAAACTCACAATAGCGCGTTGGATTTTCGATTACCAACCACATTACAGTCGCTTATTGGCGCCGAAGAGTTAATTGCGACATTGGGAATTGACCACTGCTTTTTACTCCCTAAATCTGCCCCACAGCTACAACGTTTTGGCCGGTTAAGTTCAGCTAAAAGTGGCCGCGGCATGACCTTGTATACCAACCAACCTGGCGTACAAGTTTATGGCGCCAATTATTTACAAGGCACATTAGGTAAAAGCCAGCAAACATTGTTCAAATATCAGGCCGTGTGCTTAGAGCCTCAGCAAATTCCTGACGCGCCAAATCAAGCCAATATTGCCGGTGACGCTGTCATTAAGCCTGGGCAGGTCTATCACCACATCAGCCGTTATAAGTTTGACAGCAAAGCATAAAAAAACAGCGCTGCGGCGCTGTTTTTATTTATTAATCATGACCAACTAATATCAATCTTCGAAGTCTTCATTTGGCCAACTGCTTTCATAATCGCTGCTTTCCGCAGACTCCACTTCAGCTTCAGCCTCTGGTTCTGCCTCAAAAGCAGGTTCAGGTTTAGGCTTTTTAGGCACACATGAGGTGGGATTGTGAGCCTCAACCCAGCCAGAATGTTGCGCCATAAAGGCTTCACGGGCAACGTTCCAAGCGGCGCTATAAGTTGCCTTAGCAGCGGCTAAAGCCTCTCCAGACAGCTCGTGTAAATTGACTTGAACAATCTCTTCCGCATACTCAATAATATTGTCACGAGTCGTATTATATAAATACACTCTGCCAGCTGACGCTTCTGGAAATTGCTTGTCATGAATAACAACTGTGTTGCCACGTGAGGTCCTGAGTTCACCGTACCAAACTGGCTTTGTAGACGAATTGTACATATATGCTAACACCCTTAAATCAACACATATTAATGAAAATAAAGTCAATGCCACTCGCATTCACTTCGATATAACTAGCGCTTACTCTTATAATTTAAGCCGCTTTATGATTATTTTACAATGAATCTCACTTGCTAAACAAACTGACTTTTCATGAGTAATCTCAAAATATTGTGTATTTTTCTCGCTAGATATCGAATTTAGTTCAAAGCCATAGTTATTCAAGTTTTTAACCGAGTAAACAATAAATAAATTCTACCCACCATGACAAAGCCGTTATATATCAAGCTTGTAGAAAGATAACCCCTAACCCTTATGAACAACCTTGTCACCGAAACAGTGTCAAAGCATGCTAACCACTTAAGCACCTGTAATTAAAGACATTTAAAATTTAATGCTGCCTTGATTACTTACGATAAAGAAATTCATTGTCGCGGGGTCACACTCTTCACTTTGCTGCATATACAAAAAAGCCGCGATATACGCGGCTTTTAGAGAAGTAGACATTATTCGTCTTTACACTTTAAGCAAGTTCCGGGCTAGAACGGGATATCGTCATCCCAACCATCGTCCAAATCTGGCGTCACATTTTGCTGTGGCTGTGGCGCTGGACGCTGTTGTGGAGCAGCTGGTGCAGCTTGAGGTTTAGGAGCATAACCACCTTGCTGTGGCGCTTGGTAGCCGCCTTGAGCAGGAGCAGCTTGCTGCTGTGGTTGCTGGTAACCGCCTTGCGCAGGTGCTGCCTGAGGCTTAGGAGCATAACCACCTTGCTGAGGAGCTGCTTGTTGTGGTTTAGGTGCGTATCCGCCCTGTTGTGGCGCTTGTTGTTGGTAACCGCCTTGAGCAGGTGCTTGACCTTGACCGCGACCACCTAGCATTTGCATCTGACCACCTTGGTCAACTACCACTTCAGTGCTGTAACGGTCTTGACCACTTTGGTCTTTCCACTTACGTGTTTGTAGCTTGCCTTCAAGGTAAACTTGAGAGCCTTTACGCAAGTATTCACCAGTGATTTCAGCTAGTTTGCCAAACATCACTACGCGGTGCCATTCTGTGCGCTCTTGCTTTTGACCGCTTTGGTCTTTCCAAGATTCACTTGTCGCCACGGTAATGTTGGCTACGGCATTGCCGTTCGGCATGTATCTAACTTCAGGATCTTGCCCTAAGTTACCAACCAAAATTACTTTATTGACACCACGACTGGCCATTGAAATCTCCTGCAATATTTAAATTTTTTCACTAATTGACAGAGCCTAACACAGCTCTGGCTTCTCTCAAATCGAAATGGTCATCTACTTTTAAATAAGCCACTTTCTCTTCGAGTACGACAATCGCTTCACAAACGCCAGTGAGCTCAGCCAGTTCGCTGGCCATCACTTTAGCCCCTTGCTTATCACTTACATCGGCCTCTAATGTATAACTCTTGAGGATAACTGGGTTTTTCATTCCAAAAGTTAACAAAAACCAAATACACATCAAGCCTAATGCAACCACAAAAACCCCGGCTGCACCCACTAATTGATACGCTCCACCACCGAGTAAACCACCGCAAAAAGCACCTAAAAACTGGCTAGTTGAATATACACCCATTGCAGAACCTTTATCGCCAACGGGACAAAACTTTGCAATTAAACTAGGTAACGATGCTTCGAGGTAATTAAATCCGGTAAAAAACAGCACCACCGCAAGTGTCAACACCACTAAGTTATGGGAAAACAATGCCATAGAACCTAACGCTGCCATCATAATAAGCAGTGCAATTTGAAACATCGCTTTTGTGTTGTTACGTTTAACCCCAATAATAATCAGCGGTACCATCAAAAAGAACGCGGCGATGAATGCGGGGAAGTACAACATCCAGTGCTCTTCTTTCGCAAGCCCGGCGTCAACTAGGTCTAAAGGTAACGCCACAAACACGGCTGTTAATACTAAGTGTAATATAAATATGCCGGCATCAAGCCTAAATAATTGCGGGTCAACCAGCATGCGCCGTAGCTTTTCTGGTGCCGCCACGGTGTCACCTTTTGGCGCTTGCGCAATCGGATTTGGCACTAGCAATTGTACAATTAACATGCCCAACAACGCTAAGCCCGACGTCATGAAAAATAACCCCGACAAACCTAAATGCTGCGCTACGATAGGGCCAACTAATAACGATAATGCAAAGGAAAAGCCAATACACATGCCTATAATGGCCATAACTTTGGTGCGCTGTTCATCACGCGTTAAGTCGGCCGCTAACGCTAATACTGCTGCCGCAATAGCGCCCATACCTTGCAATGCTCGCCCAGCAACCACGCCGTAAATAGTATCGGCATTGGCGGCAACAAGGCTACCGATAGCAAAAATCAGCAGTCCGATAAGAATGATAGGTTTCCGGCCGTACTTGTCCGATAAGATCCCCATAGGGATCTGAAGAATTGCTTGCGTTAAGCCGTATGCACCAATGGCGATACCGACCCACAACGGTGAAAAACCTTCCAGATGCTGCCCGTAGAGTGCGAATACAGGCATGATCATAAACAGGCCCATCATCCGCAGTCCAAACACACTGGCTAAAGAAAACGCGACTTTTTTCTCAGTCTTCGAAAGTCCGTTATTGGCCATTGCCCCGCCCTGTTTGGTGAACTTTTATTAAGTCGCGCAGTTTACCACGAAGTTTTTCATTAGCCCAAAAGGAAAAGAAAAAGATGTATCTGTAGTCCAGCTATCGGCGTAAAAAGTAGAATTAACACTTATTGACTCTATTAGTTTTTTACGCAAAACAAAAAGCCATCACCTACAATTGTTCATTCACTATGTCTATTGAACCCGTTAAATGTGTGCGATACTGAACTACTTTTTTCGGCTTTGAGATCTGAACGCTAGATGGAAAATATTGAAGTACGTGGCGCTCGAACCCACAATCTTAAAAACATCAACCTGACCATTCCGCGTAACAAGCTAATTGTTATTACGGGGCTGTCTGGCTCGGGTAAATCTTCTTTAGCTTTTGATACCCTGTATGCTGAGGGGCAGCGTCGCTACGTAGAGTCACTATCTGCTTATGCGCGTCAGTTTTTAAGTTTGATGGAAAAGCCCGATGTTGACCATATTGAAGGCTTAAGCCCTGCGATTTCTATTGAGCAAAAATCCACATCTCATAACCCGCGATCAACCGTGGGGACGATAACCGAAATTTATGATTATTTAAGACTACTGTTTGCCAGGGTTGGTGAGCCTCGTTGTCCGAACCATGGTAAGCCGCTTGCAGCACAAACGGTCAGCCAGATGGTCGACAAAGTGCTCGAAATGCCTGAAGGCAGCCGTCAAATGCTGCTTGCCCCGGTGATTAACGACCGTAAAGGTGAGCATGTAAAACTACTTGAAAGTCTATCGGCGCAAGGCTACATCCGTGCTCGTATTGATGGCGAAGTCTGCGATTTAACCGATCCACCAGAGCTTGACCTACACGTAAAACACACCATCGAAGTGGTGGTTGATCGCTTTAAAGTACGTGATGACATTAAGCAACGCTTGGCAGAGTCGTTTGAAACTGCAATCGAGCTGTCTGGCGGCATTGCTAAAGTTACCAGTATGGATCCGGTTGAGGGTAAAGCGAAACCTGAAGAACATGTTTATTCTGCCAACTTTGCTTGCCCGATTTGTGGCTATTCAATGGCCGAACTTGAGCCACGCATATTTTCATTCAACAATCCTGCCGGCGCCTGCCAAACGTGTGATGGTTTAGGGATCCAGCAATTTTTTGATCCTGAAAAAGTCATTACGAATGCTGAACTGTCACTGGCTGGCGGCGCGATTCGAGGCTGGGACAGACGTAACTTTTATTATTTCCAAATGCTGAGTTCTTTAGCTGAGCATTATAAATTTGATATTGAAAAACCGTTTGAGCAACTGACAGACAAAATTAAAAAAATTGTCTTTTACGGTTCAGGCTCGCAAAGCATTGCATTTAAATACATCAATGACCGTGGCGATGTTGTGGTTCGAAATCATCCTTTCGAGGGGATTTTAAACAATATGGATCGACGTTTTCGTGAAACTGAATCCAACGCGGTTCAAGACGAGTTAGCGAAGTTTATTAACACACAGCCGTGCCAAAGTTGTGGCGGTTCTCGCCTACGCGAAGAAGCGCGTAACGTATTTATTAATGAGCTCAATTTACCTATTCTCACCCAATGGTCGATTGGCGAAGCCTTAGATTATTTTGACAACCTTGAGTTAACGGGTCAGCGCGGACAAATTGCAGAAAAAATCCTTAAAGAGGTACGCGACCGTTTAGGCTTCCTGGTCAATGTTGGCCTTAATTACTTGAGCCTTTCTCGTTCAGCCGACACTTTGTCGGGCGGTGAAGCACAGCGCATTCGTTTAGCGAGCCAAATTGGTGCCGGACTCGTTGGTGTAATGTATGTTCTTGATGAGCCTTCAATTGGCTTACATCAGCGTGATAATGAACGCTTACTGCAAACGCTCATACATCTGCGAGATTTAGGTAATACCGTGATTGTGGTTGAGCATGACGAAGACGCGATTCGAATGGCAGACCATGTCATTGATATCGGCCCTGGAGCCGGCGTACATGGTGGACAAGTTATCGGCGAAGGTACTTTGCAAGACTTGTTAGATTGCAAAGCATCGATTACCGGCCAGTATTTATCAGGTGAAAAGCAGATCCATATTTCAACTGAGCGCACAGATTATGACCCCAAAAAACTTATTGAGCTTTTTGGTGCGTCAGGTAATAACTTAAAAGATGTTGATTTACAAATCCCTGTCGGCCTATTTACCTGTATTACAGGTGTATCAGGTTCAGGTAAATCTACGTTGATCAACGACACTTTTTACAAAATTGCCCACATACAGCTTAATGGTGCCAAGGTTGATGAACCCTCGCCCTACAAAAGCGTCGTTGGGATGGACCATTGCGATAAAGTGGTTGATATTGATCAAAGCCCTATTGGTCGTACTCCGCGCTCAAACCCTGCAACCTATACGGGTATTTTCACACCAATACGTGAAATATTCGCCGCTACCGAAGAGTCGCGTACTCGTGGTTACTCGCCCGGACGTTTCTCCTTTAATGTTAAAGGTGGCCGCTGTGAAGCGTGCCAAGGTGACGGACTCATTAAAGTTGAGATGCACTTTTTACCCGACGTTTATGTGCCGTGTGATGACTGTAAAGGTCAACGCTATAACCGTGAAACCTTAGATGTTCGCTTTAAGGGAAAAAATATTCACGAAGTACTGCAAATGACGGTTGAAGAAGCAAGACCCTTCTTTGATGCCATTCCAGCGGTATCGCGCAAACTACAAACTCTAATGGATGTTGGTTTGTCATATGTCCGTCTTGGCCAAAGCGCTACCACGCTTTCAGGCGGTGAGGCGCAACGTGTTAAACTGGCAAAAGAGCTTTCTAAACGCGATACAGGTAAAACGCTGTACATACTCGATGAGCCCACCACTGGATTACATTTTGCAGACATCCAATTACTGCTCGATGTTTTGCATCGTTTAAAGTCTCATGGCAATACGATTGTGGTTATTGAACATAACTTAGATGTGATTAAAACTGCTGACTGGATTATTGACATGGGCCCAGAAGGCGGCTCAGGAGGCGGCACGATTTTAGTCGCTGGAACGCCTGAAACTGTGGCAGAGAATACTCAATCTCATACCGCACGCTTTTTAAAGCCATTACTTACTAAATAAACAAGAGCCAACACAGTTTAATGCCAATCAATATTTTATTAACCTCAGGCTTAGTGTTTACACTAGGCCTGCTTTTTCTAACGGTTATCGACCCTTTGTGGGGGCAATCCAAATCAGCTAAAGCACGCGTAGTAAGCAGCAATGATTTAACCAGCATTATCGCACTACCTAACGGCACAATAGGGCGCATTAAAGTTGGTAACCTAACGCAGGACTCCCGCGTTATGGTGGGAGTAAAACAACGTTTGTTCAGCGGCAGTAATGAGTATCAGTTTCAATTTACCTTGCTACCAACCGAAGCATTACAGCCCGAAACCCAAATCGCAGCACAACCTTATATGCACATACAGGCAAGCGACTAAAAAATAGTCGCTACAACACCGTATTAGAGGTAGGCTAAGCAGATACTTTGGCTTAGCCTGTGCTAAACAGCTTTAAACTAGTTTTAACATCCAAAGAGTACCGAATCTGTGATGGATTAAATTCAAATGACTATAACGACCATTTAATGCTTTCTGCTAGCTAGCTTACTGTAAGCTGTAGCCAGTGTTTTACATGGTTTTTTAGGCATCAATGAGCTAAGGAATAGCATGCGGATTATATTAGTCATTCTGATTAGTGCCAGCCTTGTCGCGTGCAGCAGCCCCCCATATTGCGCAAAAAAACCACACTCTAATTGGGTCAACTTACCTCAACTATCAGCCGATATACATAAGCTTGCTTCAGATGAATTTTCTGGCCGGAAAACTAACTCAGCAGGAGCGGCTTTAACCCGAAGCTACCTCATCAACCGCTTTCAACAAATTGGTATCGCGCCATGGCTCGGGACTTTTCAGCACGAGTTTCAATATTCGGTATCATTTGCAAACAACAAAGGAGTCAATATTGCTGGTGTAGTGTTAGCACCACAACCGACTCAGCAATGGCGCATCATCACGGCGCACTACGACCACCTTGGTAGCAAAGGCTCACGCATTTTTCATGGCGCAGACGACAACGCATCAGGTGTTGCCGCGCTATTACAAATTGCCCAACAAGCAGTTGCTCAACCCCGTTTAGTCAATATACTGTTTGTAGCGACCGATGCCGAAGAGGCAGGTTTGCATGGTGCCTACGCCCTGGTCGGTAAGTTCAAAAGTAATCACACTGAGCCTCAAATAGAACAGATAGAGCTCGCCATCAACTTAGATATGATTGGTCGACCAACCACCCGTAAAGCCATCTATATTGAAGGGACAAGACACTTCGAGTCATATGAGCAATTACAGCAATCAATGACCGCAATAAATCAACTTTGCATTCGCACTCGACAACCAAGATCATTCGATGGCAGCGTCATCAGCAGTCCTGTTTTACAGGCGTCTGACCATTACCCAATGCATAAAGCAGGCATCCCATGGCTTTACTTTGGAGTACCTGCGCATCGCGATTATCATAAGCCCAGCGATACAGCTGAAAAAATAGAGATCAACTTTGTTGCCGCTGTCGCTGAATCGGCTTACCAACTACTCATTATTAATAGCTTACTACTCAAAAACACCCTATAAATGCACTTGAGAGTTGCATTTAAGTTTAGCTAAGTTACTAACTGGCCTACTAATTGCTTAGAAATTACTTAAAATCACCATTTTGAAATGGTAATACCAATTACACCCTGCTATACTATGTTGCTTACTGAACGTTTTCGGTGCGGGAAGTCGACACGGGGTTGATTTTCTGTCTTTACACATCGGTGCTCCAAGCACTCTGCTATTCCACAAGGCTACAACCCATGTCATCCATAGAAAAAACTTTCCGCGAACTCGGTCTATCCGAGTCTTTGTTGCGTGCTCTTGATGAGCTCGGTTACGAAAAACCAACTCCAATTCAAGCTGCAAGTATCGACCCACTAATGGCCGGTAAAGATATTTTAGGTCAAGCGCAAACTGGTACTGGTAAAACAGGCGCATTTGCACTGCCTTTACTTAACAGCATTGACCCAAGCACTAACTTACCACAAATTTTGGTACTAGCTCCAACACGTGAACTAGCCGTACAGGTTGCTGAAGCATTCGGTAGCTACGCTAAATTCATGAAAGGTTTACACGTTCTGCCTATTTACGGCGGACAAAGCATGCAACAGCAATTAAATGCTTTGCGTCGTGGACCACAAATTATTGTTGGTACTCCTGGCCGAGTAATGGACCACATGCGCCGTGGCACACTTAAGCTAGAGTCACTAAAAGCAATGGTGCTTGATGAAGCTGATGAAATGCTAAAAATGGGTTTCATCGATGATATCGAGTGGATCCTTGAGCATACACCTAAGCAACGTCAACTTGCGCTTTTCTCAGCAACTATGCCTGAGCAAATTAAGCGAGTAGCGAACAAATACTTAACTACACCTGTACACGTTAAAATTGCAACTACAACTACAACTGTAGAAACCATTGAGCAACGTTTTGTACAAGTGTCACAGCACAACAAACTAGAAGCACTTGTACGTGTTCTAGAAGTAGAGAAGACTGAAGGTATTATCATCTTCGTTCGAACTCGTAACAGTTGTGTTGAGCTAGCTGAAAAGTTAGAAGCCCGTGGTTACGCTTCATCACCACTACACGGTGATATGAATCAACAAGCGCGTGAACGTGCCGTTGACCAGTTAAAACGTGGCAAACTTGATATTATTATCGCTACTGACGTCGCGGCCCGTGGTCTTGACGTTGAGCGTATCGGACACGTAGTTAACTTCGATATCCCATATGATACAGAAGCTTACGTACACCGTATTGGCCGTACAGGTCGTGCTGGCCGTACTGGTATGGCGATTCTTTTCGTTACACACAGAGAAATGCGTATGCTACGCACTATCGAACGTGCAACTAAGAGCCGTATCTCGCCAATGGACATCCCTAGCCCAGAGACTGTGGCAGAACGCCGTCTATCTCGCCTAGGTGAGCAAGTTTCAGAAGTAATTGCTAAAGATTCTTTAGACTTCATGAAAGGCGCCGTTGCTAAATTATGTCAAGAGCTAGAAGTTGATACTGACATTCTTGCTGCTGCATTATTACAACAAGTTCAAAAAGATCGCCCACTACAGTTACCGTCAATTCACGAACGTCAACGTGACTCACGTGATGACCGTAACTCTCGAGACCGTGCACCTCGTGAACGTGGTGATCGTCCACGCAGAGAATCTCGTCCAACTGCAGCAACAATTGGTTCAGCAGATGCACTTAAAGATAATCCAGATGTTAAAATGTGTCGTTACATCATCGATGTAGGTCGCGACAATGGTGTTGGTGTTGGTAATATCGTTGGTGCAGTCGCTAACGAAGCAAACATTGATAGCCGTTACATTGGTCAAATCCAATTATTTGACAGCGTAACAGCCATTGATTTACCAGACGGAATGCCAAAAGATGTACTAGCACACCTACAAAAAGTACGTGTATGCGGTCGTCCACTTAACATCCGTGAAGCCTCTGCAGAGCAGTTCGACAACTTGCCTGGTGGCGATAGCCGTCCAGCTCGTCGTCCACGTCGCTCTTCTGGTGACCGCCGTCCTTCTGGCGACCGTCGTCCTTCTGGTGACAGAAAGCCGCATCGCAAAGGTCCTGCTGAGTAATATCGCAGAAGTAAAGGAAACATGATCAGTGGCTACACCGTAGCTACTGACATTGATATCCCAATAAAAAAGGAGCCTAGGGCTCCTTTTTTATTGGCTAATTTAAGTTAGAAACAACACTGTTAGGCATCATCTCTACTGCTTCCATGCTTAATCTACTTGGATAAAAAGCTGGCTATCTTCCAATTGTTTCAACTGCTGAATACAGGCCTGACACAAGCAAGCCTTGCTGTTAAGCAGCGCTGTAGAGCCTGCGGCAGCTTTGCCACTATCTAATATCGTTTTGGAGGGAAATGCTTGGGTACGACACCAGCATTGCTCAATGCTTTGCCCTTGCAATACTGAACAACCGTTTTGTAACTGGCATCGTGGACAGACTGAAGCATCACTTTTCATTATATTCTCTTTACTCTACAACGCAGTCGGCCGGATGATTAATACCATCAACCATTGCGACCTGCGTTAACTCATTAGGATTAACACCTTCAATACAGCCCACATTTATCCCAAACTGTTTTGGGTTAGAGCGACGTTGATGGTGGGTGTATATACCGCAAGTACGGCAAAAGTAATGTTTAGCGGTCGCGGTATTAAATTGATAGACTTTTAACGCATCTTTACCCGCTACAACCTTTAGCCCGTCTAGGCTGGCTGAGGTGACAATAGTACCGCGGCGCCGGCACATTGAGCAATCACAACGCCTTAAATCTGCCAGCCCCATCGGTAAATTAAGTACAAGCTTAACCGCACCGCAATGACAACTTGCAGCATGTGTTTGTTGCATCACAATCTCCTTGTGCTTTTACGCTCTGTTATGCCGCCAACATAGCGACAACTGATAAACCAAACCTTAGCATGAAAAAGCTAACCGCTGCTCAGCGCCATAGACGCGCTTCACACGACGCCAGCCATAAACTCAGCTAGGTCAGCGTAAAATGATTATTGAGCCACTATAGGCCAATTGAAGCTGCTTAACGGGCAAGTAATGACAACTCACTAAGGCGATAAACAAAAAATGCATGCCAACGTCATGGCATGCATTTGATTTATGGAGGTAATATTTACTAAAGAGTTATTACTCTTGCAGTAGATCTCGGCAAATATGGGCCAAGTCTGACTGCACTGCTGCAGCTGTAACTTGCTTACCAGCACCAGGGCCACGAATAATCAGTGGGTTGTCTTGGTAAAATTCGCTGCGTATAACAAAGACATTATCACCCGGCGTTAAGTTAGCATAAGGGTGGCTGGTATCTACCCATTGCAAACTCACCTCTGCCGCTAGCTTACCGTCAATGTGGTCTAACGCCGCCACATACCTAAGCACTTTATCTTGCTCTGCAGCGGTCGAGTATTGCTGCAGCATATCAGCGTCGAGTTCGTTAATGCGCGATAAAAACTGCTCTAACGGCAACGCTGCAAGGTGCTCCGGCACCAGTGACTTTAAACTGATATCTTCTAGCTCAATTTCAAGGCCAATCTCTCGAGCGAGTATAAGCAGCTTACGCTGCATATCTCGGCCCGATAAGTCGTCACGCGGGTCGGGCTCAGTGATCCCAAGCTCTCGCGCTTCAATCACCAGCTCAGAAAACGGCTTAACGGCGTCATAATGCTCAAACAGCCAACATAATGTACCTGAGAAGATACCACCGATAGCTTCAATGCTATCACCACTGTTGTGCAAATCATTTATTGCATGCTGTACCGGTAACCCCGCGCCACAGCTGGCGTTATAACGCCAAAACAAACGGCGGTTACCTAACTGTAATTTAAGCTCGCGGTAAAAAGGCAACGGCCCAGAGCCTGCAATTTTATTGGCACTAACTACGTGTATACCACGGGCAAAAAACTCTGGGTATTGCGCTGCAAGATCTGCACTGGCACTAATATCCAATGCGACAACTTCGTCACACTCAAGCGACTGCACTTCATCAAATAGGTGGCTATATTGCCAAGGCGATGCATGTTGCTCAAAATCAGTTTGCCAAGTATCAAGCTTAATACCAGCGTTACTAATTAAAGCGTTACGCGAACTCACCAAACCGACTAAATCAACGCTAGCTTCAAGCTCTATATTTAAAGCCGTTCTAGCACGGTTAAATAACGCTATCCAAGCTTCGCCGATATTGCCAACACCCAATAACAAAACACCAATACGCTTTCGCGGGCCGGCGCATCGACGATGCACCTTTTGAGTCAGTAGATTAACTTCCGACAACGGCACTAACGTGACTAAGCTCATACCATCATTAAATAGTGGTCGTGCATTTCGGCTTAATAATCTTGCAAAGCCTCGGTGGTATAAATCAGCATCGGCGCTCACTAATGCTACCAAGCCAAGATCGTCCCGCACGTTGATCTCGCAAATACCCAAGAGTTGACTATTTTCTTCAAGTAACGCTTGCACCTTTGACTGGTTTTCTAAGGTCACCGTTAGCTCATAACGTTGATGAGCCAACGTCCAATGAGCCAGTGGGTACAAACCAATATCAGCCAGTAATGTCAGTAGCTGTGAAAAAGCACCGTTCAACTTAATATTAAATAGTGAAATGCTACCTAAGTTGGTCACAACTGGCGCACTGGCAGAAGAACTTTTAGGTGCAATCAGCGTAAAGTCAGTATGCGAAGCATAGCTTGAGCGAACCGCGAGGCTGACTTCAGTATCAAACAATGGTTGTAGGGTACGATTATGCAACACTGGCGAACCTAAATGCGCTAGCCGATTTGCTTCTGCTAACGACAAACTACTTAATAATTTAGCATCGTTAATTTTATTAGGGTCAGCATTAAACACCCCTTCTACATCGGTCCAAATTGTCACCCGCTCAATATCGGCAAGGCTGGCAATTAAAGTGGCGCTAAAGTCTGAACCATTACGCCCGAGCAGCAAAGTATCGCCATTGTCATTAGCGCAGATAAAACCGGTAATGATAAGGCGTTCATTTGGGTGATTTGCAATAAGCTGCTGTACTCTTTGGCGTGAGGCTTGCAGCCGAATTTGCGGCACAGCTCCTTCATCAGCGATGAGTAAGGTGCGCGCGTCAACATCCGATGCAGCAACGCCTGACTCGCGCAATAACGCAGCCAATAAGCGCGACGACCAACGCTCGCCAAAACTAACCACTTGACTGCTTTGGTAATCGTTTATCGCACTTAACGACAACAAGCTGATCAGCTGAGCTTTGTCGTTTGACAAACGCTCTCTGAGTGAGCGAGCTTGCTCGTTTGATAACAGCTGTTCAATCAGCTTTTGCTGAAAACTAATCAATGTTTGCAGCTCTTCTTGCCACAGTTGCTCAGTGGTACTCAACTCAAGCAAACGGTACAAAAAGTTAGTGCTCTTTCCTGCTGCAGAAACCACGACTAAGTCATCACTATGGCCATGAGTCAGGAGAATATGTGCAACGCGACGATAGCAGTCTGCGTCAGCTAAGCTGGAGCCACCAAATTTATGTAAGTGACAACGTACCATCTAAAACCCCTTTAAATTAAACAATCGCTGCGTTAAGTGCAGCTTCAATATCGGCAACCAGATCCGCGGCATCTTCTATTCCGACAGAAAGACGAACGAGGGTATCTTTAATTCCGGCCTCTGCCCGCGCTGCAGGCTCCATAGCTCTATGCGTCATGGTTGCAGGAACTGCCACTAGACTTTCTACTCCTCCGAGGCTTTCCGCAAGCGAAAAATAATGAAGGTTTTTTAAGAAAGCGACCAGCTCTTTTTCGCCGCCTTTTAGTTCAAAGCTCAACATCGCTCCAAAGCCTTTTTGCTGCTTGGCTGCAATGTCATGCCCAAGATGGTCCGCGAGGCCGGGGTAGTAAACTTTATCAACCGCAGCATGCTGAGTCAGAACCTCAAGGAGCTGCTTGGTATTAGCCTCATGCTGACGAACCCTGACCGCCAGAGTGCGAATACCGCGTAATGTTAGGTAACTATCAAATGCCCCTGCCGTTAAACCAAGGGTGTTTGACCACCAATGTAATAATTCGCCCAGCTCAGCATCTTTGGCAACCACTGCGCCGCCAACAACATCGCTATGGCCATTAATATATTTAGTGGTCGAATGCATCACAATGTCGGCGCCAAGTAATAACGGCTGCTGCAACATGGGCGACAAAAATGTGTTATCAACCACAACCAACGCACCAACGTCATGACCCGCAAGGCTGATTGCTGCAATATCAACAACCCGCAATAGTGGATTTGACGGTGTTTCTAGCCATATCATTTTAGGCTTTTTAGCGATAGCAGCAGTTAATGCACTGGCATTAGTTTGGTCAACAACTTCAAGTTTGAACTGACCCTTTTTAGCCAAGTTGGTAAATAAACGATAACTACCGCCGTAACAGTCGTGGGGAACGATTAACAGATCATCGGGCCCTAGCAGGCTGGTAACAAGTGTTATGGCAGCCATTCCTGTGCAGGTAACAATGCCAGTACTGCCTTGCTCTAATTGAGCAATAGCATTGCCTAAAAGGGAGCGAGTTGGATTGCCTGAACGGCTATAATCAAAGTCTCTTGGGTTTTGGTGGCCATCAAAAGAATAATTCGTCGAAAGATAGATTGGCGGCACGACTGCACCGTGCTGTGTATCGGACTCTATCCCTTGCCGAACAACATCAGTGGCTATTTTACACTTAGTCATGTACTACTCCTCTTTCTAGATATTCTTATAAAGGATGTCTGGACGTCTAAATTTACCTAAGCAATCACCACTCGTCAACCTATTTAGCCGTTTAGACGTCCAAGCATATAGAAATCTATTTGCTTTTATCAAAAAAGAGAGGCTATCATTTGACTGCACTGCATAAGGGGTTAAAATCTGCCCCGCATTTTAAAATTTACAGGTGAGTCAATGACTGAGTGGAACGGCGATTATATCAGCCCCTATGCTGAACACGGAAAAAAGAATGAGCAAGTAAAAAAGATTACTGTCTCTATTCCTTTAAAAGTACTCAAGGTGCTTACCGATGAGCGTACACGTCGCCAAGTGAACAACTTACGTCACGCTACCAATAGCGAGCTACTGTGCGAAGCATTTTTACACGCTTATACTGGCCAACCACTGCCAAATGATGAAGATTTATCAAAAGATAAGCCTGATAGTATGCCTGCTGAAGTTAAACGCTTAATGGACGACATGGGCATTGAGTGGGAAGAACTCGAGTAAACTCAACCCCATCACATACAAGGATCGCTCAGCGGTCCTTGTTTGTTTTTAGCGATTTAAAAGTGACACCGCTGCAAGAATAAGCCTGCACTCTTGCTTGTGATAAACAAACGCTAACCTCACCATTGAGTTCTCGTTTACAGCGTCTTTTCGCGGTATCATAACGAACTCACTGTGCGGTGTAAGGCGTCGTATACGTCATACTCATCCGCGGAACAACCGCAAGAATAAAGCTGTGATAGCTCAATAGTCGTAGGTAGTAACATGTTAGAGCCAAGCACACTCATTCTCGCTTCTGTCATTATTTTTTGCGGGGCCGTCACGCAAAGTCTTATTGGCTTTGGGTTAGCTGTTATCGCCAGCCCACTGTTTTATATTATTGAACCTTCACTTGTCCCGGTTCCTGTTATTATCATGGGCTTTTCAATTGCATCATTAACCCTTTATCGAGAGCAATCTCAGCTTGAGCTTAGTGGGCTTAAATATGCGTTAATCGGTCGTTTACCCGGCGGGATTATTGGATCGCTCCTTATTTTGTTAGCTCCTCAAGCTGTTCTCGGCCTGGCAATAGCAAGTATTGTGGCGCTGTCGGTATTGCTCACAGCGCTAAAATGTAGCATTCCAATTAACCGCACAAACTTATTTATTGCTGGCACGATCTCAGGAATGTTCAGCAACATTGCAGCTATCGGTGGGCCACCTATGGCCATACTACTGTCAGGTAAAGATCCAGCGCAGTTTAGGGCAGCGCTGTCGGCGTTCTTTTTTGTCAGTGCGATTATCGCATTGATTATTTTAGGATTATCTGGCTTGGTTCACCTTGAGCACTTATGGGTGTCATTGATGTTGCTGCCCTCAGCGCTATTAGGTTATGTGGTTGCAGGCCGTTTAGTTGGTAGAATAAATAAACAAAAAACCACCGTATTAACGCTGGTTTTATGTAGTGGTTGTGCGCTTCTTTTAGCGGTCAAGTCCATCATTGAGCTCTGTTAACCGCTTATATTCATGGCACTAAAAGTGATATGACGTTTGCAAAACACCACCAATCGCTTCGTCACTGCCAAACATACCGGTAAAATCTAAGAAGAAAGACTCTCCAAAAGAAAACCCTGATCCAATAGAGTAAATGTTAGCGGTTGAGTCTTTCATGTCGTAGCGGTAACCCACTCGAAGTGACATCCAATCAAACGCACGAACCTCTCCTCCTACGCGCCAGTATTGGCTGCCATCAAACTCTTGGAACTTCTTGTTTTCAAGTAAATCAACATCGGTGGTCACGGTTAGCACTCTCCAGTCGTAAGCCACCCCAGCAGTCACCAATGGTTCAACACTGTACGTAAGCTGTTCACCATCGACCTCGATGGTGTCGACGTCTTTACTAATTAGGTTTCGGCCTGACACACCAATGACTAAGCCGTTAACCGGTTCAATGGCAAGCCCAACATCAACATTGAAATGAGTTTCATCGTTACGGTATTGGCTGTCGTTAAAGTCGCTGGCTGAAAAGTTGTTGGCATTGGCTGAGTAATTATAGGTATCGATTCGTTGCAGTTTAGGAGATATACCTACCGAAATCGGCATATTCACAATCGAGAGCGGAAAGCTAAGCGCCACACCTAAATCAGATACAGCCCCTGCAACAACTTGTCCACTTGAGGCTAGATCGTTCACAGCAGGAGGGTTGTAGACATCGATATTTTCAAGCGTATCAATATCGGACTGCGCAATATTGGCCATACCCACGGCGTTAACATAACTTTTGTAAAAAACAGCTAGCGGCATTCTTTGGTTCGCAATAGCGATACTCACGCCCAACCCACCGCTGGCGTATGCAGTAGCCCCTTTGAGCGACTGTAAATCTGTCACGAGGTCATTGCGGTAAGCGTCAATACCAACACTATTACCGGCATTAATAGCACTGGCCAAACCGTCGTAGGAGTCGATAACTGAGTCAAATTTATCAATCATGTTATCACTATCAGCCATATCAATACCGAGTGCAGGTATTAACAAAACGGCAGCGTTATCTTGGTGTGCATTCAAGCCGAGTAAGGCTGGGTTAACAAAGGCTGCGCCCTCTTTATTAGACGCGGCCACACCTGCACCACCCATCGCATCGCTGCGGGCTTCGTAATACTCTTGGCCTGAATAGGCACTAAAGCTGGTGAGCAGCGCGCATGCTATCGCAAGTTGAGATATTTTCATCCATTCCACCCTTTTTATATCCTTAACGATTAACACCGATACGGTCTAAATCGAAAAAAGGTTGTAAACTTTTGCACTCATCGTCACTAAAACCAGCTGATGCATAACAATAAAGCGCTATCATGCATTGCGACTAAAAAAGACCATGGGTTGGCTTGAATAATTTTAAGCCAAAAAATTCACTCTCGAATCAAAATATCACCGTTAACGCCAAATTTTTTTCAGTGCTGATATAAAGTACTTTCATAGTATTATAAATACGATAGCGCAAACTTTGATCCATACAATAAAACTGACCACAAAAGCCACCAATGCTCCGTTATAATTTACTATAAATTCAACCGCAAAAATCGATTAGACCGAACGGCACGCAAGGCTGATCGCCATGCTGAATCAGTCAGTTAAAATAGTCATTAAAGTGGCTGGTCGTAAAGCCTATAAATTCACGTAGCCTAGCTGGCTGAAACTTATCTTTGTTATACAGCAAGTACAGCGGCGTATCGGGAATAACCCACTCGTCAAACACATGTACTAATTCGCCACGGCTTAACTCGTCAACACAATACAATTGAGGTAAGCGCACAATTCCATGCCCTGCTAAAGCACTACTCTTTATTACTCGGCCATTTTTACAGCGCAATTTTCCCGTTATCGCGACCTCAGCTTTTAGCTGTGCATCAGCGTTATGCAGAAAGCTCCAATGGTTAATACTGCCAATAATGCAGTTGTGATCATGCAACTCTTTAGGGTGTACAGGCTGACCTTTGTGCTCAAGATAACGAGGTGCTGCTAAGGTGCAGTTTTTAATATCAATCAACTTACGCGCGATTAAACCTGAGTCTTCGAGCTCGCCCATGCGAAAAACCAGATCAAAATGATCCAACACTAGATCTACCCGTTGACTGCTAAAGTCGAGATTGATGCTGATATTAGGGTGAGTGCCAATAAAGTCATTAACCAAGCGAGTAACGATCTCTTCGCCAATATAGCCTCCAACACAGTTGATATTAATCGTGCCCTGCAGGTTTTGCGCGTTATCAACCGTTTTAGCTACCGCTTGCTCCATCACATCCAGCGCATGCTGGCAGCGCTCATAAAAAAATTCACCTTGGTCGGTGAGCCTTTGCGCCCGAGTGGTACGAGTAATGAGCGTAACCCCTAAGTAAGCTTCCAACTGGGTGAGCTGCTTAGAAAGGTGCGAACGCGAACACGCGAGTTTCTCTGCCGCCAAGGTAAAACTTCCCAGCTCTGCAATCACGGTAAATGCCCTAACATCGGCTAAATTTAAATCTTGGTACATTCGATTCACTCAACAATTTTAAGTAATACAAACCACATTAGGCGTCATACGTAAACAATCATGTTCTCTTTAGATTATATATCAACAATGCTGTTGTCGTTAAACTGTGCTCATTCAAATGGCCAACGCAATTGTATGGCTGCCTAAATAC
This sequence comes from Shewanella youngdeokensis, assembly GCF_033180165.1. GTDB lineage: Bacteria > Pseudomonadota > Gammaproteobacteria > Enterobacterales > Shewanellaceae > Shewanella > Shewanella youngdeokensis. Next base: position 384,275 of record NZ_CP136522.1, on the reverse strand, counting down.
ATCTTTACTGAGGTTTATATGAAACAACTTATCGTAATTACTGGTGCATCTTCAGGTATTGGCGCAACCATCGCCCAAGCTTTTAGCGCTAAAGGTCACCCACTACTATTGCTTGCTCGCCGTGTTGAACTTATGGAAGCGCTAGAGCTAGACAACGCATTATGTGTCGGTGTTGATGTTACTGACGCTGAAGCGATGAAAAACGCCATTGCCACTGCTGAAGCTAAATTTGGCCCAGTTGGCTGCCTAATCAACAATGCTGGCATGATGTTACTTGGCGCTGTCGATACACAAGATCCAGCAGAGTGGAGCCAAATGCTCAACATCAATGTGATGGGTGTTCTTAATGGTATTCATGCCGTGCTAGCTGATATGAAAACACGTAAAACCGGCACCATTATCAACATCAGCTCAGTTGCGGGCCGCAAAACATTCCCTAACCATGCCGCTTACTGCGCGACTAAATTCGCGGTTCATGCTCTAACTGAAAATATTCGTGAAGAGGTTGCTGCTGACGATGTACGCATGATCACCATCGCGCCTGGCGCAGTTGAAACAGCACTATTAAGCCACACCACCAGCGAAGAAATTAAAGCTGGTTACCAAGGCTGGAAAGAATCAATGGGTGGTGTAATAGAACCAACAGCTGTCGCTGACGCTGCGGTATTTGCTTTTGAGCAACCTCAAAATGTTTGCGTACGTGAAATTGTATTAGCACCAACTCGCCAACAACCATAGTCGCAAGCAGTTTAAGTGACGGCTTCACAATGATAAAACCGCATTAACGCACGACCATTGTATGTTAAAACATCGCCCTGCTAATGCCATTAGCAGGGCTTTTTTTTGTCTAAATCGCCCTGCTGAATAACCATTTAGATATATATGATAAGAAAGGTGCAAAATTTACTGCACCAGGTAAGCCGCCTTAATTTGCACCACGCTTTTTAAGCGAGCAACCCACAGTCTCGGTAATAAATCTACGCGAGTAGTATCATGATTAATGGCGTTCACTAACAGGCCGTTTAGTGGACAGCATAATCACAACAACGCTGGCATAATACTCGAGCAAACAACAAGTCACGACTTGGCATACCTTGCCCTACAAGGTTAATGCGATACAAAGGTAACTAATTTAGCCCGGTTAACCTTGGTTTTTACAGCCAAAAATATCGACATTAAAACCTGTGAAAGCCCTAAAATTTGGTTACACTAAGACTTAGCTTACTCGGCTCACACAAAATTGTTAGCACATGGTTACCATGACAACATGGTGAGACAAAAAACAAAGCTGCGACTGCGGCAAGTTAAAACGTGTCTATTTAAGCAGCTAAAACAACCCTAAAATACCCACAAAGTGGTACTTAATTAGACGTTAATATTAGACCTATTGACCACAAACTTCACATTTATGTGTCAACTTGTCTCACAGACTTTGGTAAATTGCCGATTCCATCGGGTTTTACCCCCTTTATTGTTACCCAATTGTTGGCATTTAAATTGCTTATTCAACATATTCGTTAGTCACGGCAAGTTATATGAGCAGTAAGCACAACCGTTTTGATAATATTAACCATTACTCAGGTGAGTTCAGCGGCGCTTTTGCCGATCTGGGCACCTTCTTACCTTTAGCGCTCGGTCTTATCGCCTTAAACCAATTTTCGCCACGCGGAATTTTTATGGGGTTTGGACTGTTTGCACTGTTTACCGCATTCTTCTATCGCCGGCCGATCCCGGTACAGCCGATGAAAGTGATTACCGCGCTGGTGATAGCACAAGGTTTGTCGCCTGGTATGTTGCAAGCTAGCGGCATAATGATGGGAGCTATTTTGCTGTTGCTCGCTTATAGCGGTGCTATAAAGTGGATGGCGAGACAACTTTCTCCGGCAATTAGTATTGGGATTCAATTATCCATTGGCATCCAACTTATGTGGATGGGCGGTAATATGATGAGCCAAACTTGGCTGGTTGGTTTGTCTGCATTTGCGCTGCTATTTGCAAGCAAATACCTACCACTACGTTATTTAGCCATGCCATTTGTGATCATCTCGGGGATAATATGGCAGCTCAATAGCGGCACAGAGCCTAGCTTTGATCTATCAAACTATACGCCTTGGCAATGGAGCTGGCCTAGCCTTAATGAGTGGTCTTCTGCGGCAGGCTTATTAGTGCTGCCACAGCTGGCAATGACCCTCACCAATGCCGTTATCGCCACCTCTGCAATGGCAAAAGACAAGTTCCCGCAAGACCCTCAAGATAACTTTGCGCCAGAGCGCTTTGCCAAAAGCTCAGGCTGGGCAAATTTACTACTGGCACCGTTTGGCGCAACAGCCATGTGCCACGGCGCAGGTGGACTAGCAGTGCAGCATCATTTTGGCGCTCGCACCTGGTTAGCACCAACTATTTTTGGCAGCACGTGTTTGTTGTTAGCCGCATTTTGGGGACAAGGCATTGCCAGTTGCTTATCGCTAATTCCACTAGCGGTACTTGGTAGTTTACTCGCCATTGCGGGTACACAACTGGCGTGGTCAAAACGCTTTATCGATGGCAAACCGTTTTGCATTTTCGTCATATTATCCACCGCTGCCATCTGCCTACTGATCAATACAGCAGCAGGGCTTATTGCCGGCTTTGCACTTGAGCTCGGCCGTCGCCAATGGCACCTATATTCTGACTTAAAGCACTAATCTTTTTGAACTTGTTTTAGCACCATAAGATAACGAGAGCGCTGTCTCTCGTTATCTTATCTATCACAACTGGCTGTGACACAGCCGTTATTTTACCCGCAACATCGTTTAATCCACATCTAATTTATCTTTGTGCAGCTTACGTTGAAAATCGCTACAAACCCTTTATAAGCGCATATATTGCCTAACGAAATTTTTCACACATCGTGCAACAGGTGGCTTGCAGAGTGTCTGCAAGTCCCTATTACAATAACCCTTAGCATTTCTAAACCCGCAACCATTCATCACATTAGATTATCAACTTTATAAATTTTGATAATTTCACAACATGATTGAGTCACCCTATACTTTCGGCATCAAAACAAACAAGCAAAACGTTAGTCATTAGCAAACAAGGTGAGATTATTATGAAGATGAGTCATATCGGGATTATGGTTAGCGACATGGATAAAGCCATTGAGTTTTATACCAAAGCCTTGGGCCTTAAAATTGTTATGGGAAAATCAGAAGTCATTGAAGAAAAAGAAACTGCCATTGGCGCAATGTGTATTGCAGTATTCGGTGAAGGTTTCAAAGGGTTTAACATTGCCCATTTAGTGACAACTGATGGTATCGGTTTTGAGTTGTTTGAAATGAAAGACCGTGAAGACCAACACAAGGTCGACTTCAGCAAAATAGGTCTGTTTCATTACAGCCTAGAGACTGATGATTTCGAAGGTGTTATCGAAAAAGTGAAGCAGTATGGCGGTAAAGTCAGAATGGATATCATGAGATACCATCCAGAAGATGATAGCAAGCCTTACAAAATGGTTTATTTAGAAGACCCATTTGGAACCCTGTTTGAGCTTTACTCTCACTCATACTCAGAAACATATTCTTCAGAGTACGAATAAAAAAATAACGGTGGCCAACAATAGTTGACCACCGTTTTTTATTGGTTTGTTGGCAGGTTCAGTATCATTTAGCGATAACCAGAACCCAATTACACCAACACTTGTCGCGTATTAGCGATCAAATGATGGATCTCTTGTTCGGTTTTGCTATCAATCATCTCTTTGGGGCGACAACCATTTGGGCACGGCATATTAGGTGTGGTGCCAAACACCCGACAAATTAGTGGTCGCCTGCTGTACACTTTACAACCTTTAGGTCCAAGGTGAACGCAGTCCCACTCAGCCAACGCAGCATCATGCTCTGCTTCGGTCTTCTCGGGTAAACTCGACACCTCTTCAGACGAAGCCGTGACCGGCCCACAACAATCGTGACAACCCGGCACACATTCAAATGTTGGTATTTGCTCACGCAAGCGCGCGATGATCTCTCGATTATTGTTCATTGTGGTTCACCGTTGTGCAATTGATCGTCATTATAGCCTTATCCCAGCTGTACGAGAAGTTAGCGCCGCGCTAAATGTAGAACCTGCCAATACACAACCCGCACTGCGACCACTTGTCGCAGTTTGTTGATTTCACTTTGCTAAACAATAAGCACGCTGCCACTATCCGCAACATTAAAAACAAAAATACAACATTATTATGAAGTTGCCTCTATCCTTCGTTTCTGTATCAATACTTTCTGCGCTATTTCCATTAGCGACTTTTGCCGACGACTCCGCCTTTGAAGTTATCGAAGTGACGGGACAGCACCAGAGAAACTATAGCGCTGTAACGCCTGAGTCAGCCTCTCCTAAAACTGACATCAGTGGTCTACTGAGTAACCTCCCCGGCGCGACTGTTAATGGTAATGGTCCGCTTTCTGGCATAGCGCAATACCGCGGGCTTTATGGAGATAAGGTTAACACTCAAGTCAATGGCACTACATTGTCGAGCGCTGGGCCCAACGCAATGGATACGCCATTAAGTTATGCCAGCTTGATTTTAACCGAACGACTTGAAATGACTCGCGCAATAGCCCCTGTATTGGCGGGAGCTAATACCATAGGTGGCAGTGTGCAAGTTATTGAGTCGCAAGCTAGCTTTGACCAAGCAAGCGCCAAACTCGCAGCGCAGTATCAAGGTAATGGCAATCGCAGCCATATCGGAGGTAAAGCCAATTTAGGTACCGAGCAACATGCAGTTTTAGTGTACGCCGAAACCCTCAACGGCAATGACAACATGACTACTGGTGATAACCGCTCAGTATCACCCACCACATATAACAAAGCGATGGCTGGCGGCCAGTACCGCTATAACCTAGCCGAAGATGCCGGCCGCAGTGAATCGATTGCTATTGGTTATCAGCATCTTGAAACCACCGATGCCGGCACACCAGCCTTACCCATGGATATCGATTTCATTCGTACTGATAGAGTCAAAGTTGAAGGTCAACATGATATCAACAGCTGGAGCCTTAACTGGCACCTTGCATATAGCGACGCAAGGCACGGCATGGATAACTTCAGCGAACGCAGCAAACCCGCAACCAAGAGCGCACGCTACAACAACGCCGATAGCCAAAGCTATGACGCATTAATATCACTGACAAAAAATGCTTGGAACGTCGGCTTTGATGCACAGCTAAGTGAGCATCAGTCAGTAATAACCGACCCGACCAACCCGATGTTTAACGTTGATAACTTTAACAATGTTAGCGACAACACCTTCAGCGCTTTTGCTCAATGGCAGCAAGACGTTAACCGCTGGAACTGGCAAGTTGGCGCACGCGTAAAACACTACCAAACTAACGCTGATGAAGTGAGTCATTCGATGGCCGGCTCAATGGCCCCTATCAACATGCTCATGACACAGTTTAATTACAGTGACCGTTCACAGTCGCAAACTGGGGTCGATATTGTTATCAATGGTCGTTACACACAAACCCATGAGTTGAGCTGGGTTGTTGGCTTAGCCCGTAAACAAGATAGCGCCAGCTACCAGCAACGCTACCTTTGGGTACCAATGCAGTCTACCGGCGGCCTTGCCGATGGTCATACCTATGTGGGCGATATCGACCTTAATTTAGAAACAGCCTACCAAATCGAAGTGGGCAGCGATTATCAAACCGATGACTTGACCATCAGCCCGCGCGTATTCTTCCACCGGATTAATGACTACATTCAAGGCGTCGCCGCCACAGATCAAACCGTAATAATGGCAGCTGCAATGATGGGCGATGACAACCCAATGCAATTTGCGAACGTCGATGCGCAGCTGTTTGGCATGGATATTAGTGGGTCTTACAGTATTAACGACCATTTTAATGTCAATATGATTGCCAGTTATGTACATGGCGAGCGCCGCGATATTGATGACAACTTGTATCGCATCAGCCCAGCTAATTTTAACCTCGGCATTAATTACAGCCATAACAACTGGACCGCCCGCATTGAAACCCGTGCAGTCGCTGCGCAAGACAAGGTGTCTGAAACCCAGCTAGAGCAAACAACGGCTGGGTATGCCTTGGTCAACTTATTAGTCAGCTATGATGCGTCAAACTGGTTAGTTAAGGCGGGGATCGATAACGTGTTAGATACCGACTATCAAGATCATTTAGCGGCATACAACCGCGTAATGAGCAGCGACCTTGCCGCCGGTGAACGCATGTCTGGCAGTGGGCTTAACGCTTGGATTACGGGCGAGTATCGCTTCTAAAGCGCAATGCTGTTACCCAAGGTGTTGGTCATCATGACTCGCACCTTGTTTTCCCCGAGCTGGCCTCTGTCTCGGGGCTTTTTAAACTTTTAGCCAGCTCAGCTTTTCGTTGCAGCATATCTTTGTCTGCCATATCTAGCTGAGTGCTAATACTGTCTTCATAGTTTATCTCGGCAATACCAATCGATACCGTAAAGCTGGGCAAATTACCCTGTTGATTGCGAGCAGCTATAGCGGTGATAATTCGTTTTTTCACCACCTGTAACGCTTCTTTTTCATCAAACATGACCAAAGCGACAAACTCATCACCACCAATACGCCCAACCACATCAGATTGACGCACACACTGAGTTAATACCGACCCAACACAGCGGATAACCTCATCGCCAACACCGTGGCCATATTCGTCGTTTATCGCTTTAAAGTGGTCAATATCTAAATAAAACGCCCCTAACGAGGTATCGGTTCTTTTCGCCAGCTTTATGCGCTGCTCAGCAAGCACCATAAAACCGCGGCGATTATGCACACCAGATAGCGGATCGGTAATCGCTAGGGTTTTCATTTCAGCATAAGCGCCAATCAACGACAGGTCAGATTCTAAAATATCTTTCAGGTGGCGGATAAGCTCGAGATAGGTCGACTTGTAATCGGTTTTTTTATAGTCCATGACACAAAAAGTGCCAAATGGATCCCCGTTGGGCCAAAAAATCGGTACACCGAGATATGATCTAAAGCCGTCAATGTGCACTTCAGGATTGCTGTCCCAACACGTATCAACTAAGGCATTGCTTACATACAATTCCTGGCGGGTTTCAACGATACGGCGGCAAAAAATGTTCACTTCAGGCCCAATGATAATGCCGGCGGGATAGGGGTTGGTCTCTTGACTGCTAGATATCGTGACCTGAAAACCTTTGTCGGTATATTGCACCAAAAAACCTGCGGGCGCTTCAAACAGCCTAGCTAGCAGATCAACAGTTTTCTGCCATTTTTCAGTAGAGATAAGCTCATTGGGCTCATCTAATAAAAAAATATCAGTGTTAAAAACGGTCTTATTGCTCATCGAATGCTCCCGCTCAACTTTGGCTGCGACCATTAGTTAATCAGCCAGTACTACTTTAGCATAGCTGATATCACAAGAAGAGGAGAGGCGTTGTATGAAACCCATCAGCTGATGCTCCGAAGTCGCGACTGCACATTGCGGTTATATCTAACCGCAATATCACTTCGGCAAGCACCAACCACGATGGTGTAGGCGGCACTAAAAGCGCAGTTTAACGATGGTCGATAGTGGGCTTTTTGAGTAATTTACGCTGCAAAGTACGCCGGTGCATACCTAACTGCCTTGCCGTTGCAGACACATTTCCGCTATTAGCATTGAGCACTTGTTGAATATGCTCCCACTCCAATCTTTTCGGTGACAACGGCTCCTCTTGTAACGGCTCTATCGCGGTATCGACCGGCGTTATAGCCAGAGCGTTAAGCAAGGTTTGCGTATCAACAGGTTTAGCCAAATAGTTATCCGCTCCTAAACGAATCGCCTCTACTGCAGTGGCAATACTTGCGTAGCCGGTCAATAACACCATGGTTACGCTAGGCAATAATTGCCGCAAAGGCGAAATAAGCTTAAGCCCATTTTCCTGCTCCAATTTCATATCAAGCAGTACGTGGGTCGGTTTAAATTGTCGCGCTAACAGCAAAGCCGTACTGGCATCATGGCACTGTTGGCACTCAAAACCCTGCTTACTCATGCGTCTTAACAACACTCCCGCAAGCGCGAGATCGTCTTCAATAATCAACAAACGATCCATTATTCGTCCGCCTTTATCAACGCCGCATCTAATTGCAAAGGAAAGCTCACTTCTGCCACCGTACCGCCATTAACCACACTGCCGAGCAAAAGCTGCCCGCCGAGCCGCTCAAAGCTGGCATGGCTCAGCAGTAACGCCATACCCATACCTTGTTCACTCTCAATAAGCTGATGACCTACCTGTGCACGCATCTCTTTTGATATCCCTATTCCGTAATCTTTTACCGAAATACATAAGCGTTGGCTTTGCGCCGCAATAACCACAGACACCTTAACGCGAGCATCACCAATGTTATCTAAGCTAGCGCTGGCGGCGTTTTCAACCAACGACATCATCGCCGGTAACAAACTAGCGTCAGTGAGTATTGAGCTCGACTCATACTGATCGTCCTCCAATAACGTTAGCTCTAATTTAACCTGCGGCATAAACAGTAACACCTGTTGCTGTAAGGTGTTTAGCAGCTCATTGGCGGTTTGTAGACTTTGTTTTTCTTCCCGGATGGCCTCTGTGGCGGCACGCAATGAATGCAAGGTTTTTTCACAGCGCTGTAATGCCCCATTCATTTCAGACAGTATGCTTGAATCTTCTAACCCAAGCTCTTGCGCCTCTTCGGCGGCCTCATCAACCAACAACCTCAAACTGGCTAATGGCGTTGCTAATTGATGCGCCATTTGCGCTGACGCTGTACCTAACGCCAACAATTTTTCTTGGCGTAATTGTGCCTCTCGCATAAAACTCAGTTCTACATCTTGCTTACGCATGCGCTGTGCAATGTAAGCCACGCTCGTCGTCAACACCAACGACGAAATAAGAAAGTTAAACCACATGCCCAAGTAGTGCGAGCTCATGTCCATGCCATGGTGCGCCATCGGGCTTTCTTGCACATAAAAGATCATCAAGCTGTAGGCGATTGTCGACAAGAAGGTCAGGGTCCACGGCGCCCACTTTGGCAAGGTTACCGCTGCGATAGCAATGGGTAACAGCAATAACGAGATAAACGCGTTAGTCGCGCCACCAGTTAAATACAGCCAAGAGATCCAAAATAAAGTATCAAACACCAGCGCAATGAACAGGCTCGACTCATTGCGACTTGCTGATTCGCGTAACCTAAAACTAAACAGCAAATACAGCGCTTCAACCCCTAAGCTCCAATACAAAAGTGGGCTATTAAGCGACAGACCAAACGTTTCTGCCGCAAAAAAAGTTAATCCAATTTTGAGCAATAAACCGGAAAAACGTAATAGCACTAATTGGTCGGTGGCATCCCAGTTACTGTTGAATAGGCTTCTAATTCGTTGGTTAATCATTATTATTTTTATTATCTTATTTATATTATTGGTTTGAACGCTCGCTAGGGTCAGCCCCTTAATACGCTCGTTATTTTAGGGGTAAACGTTACCTTGCTTTGCTACGATAAACTAGTTGAGCCCTCACAACTTAAGTACTGACAATACGACTGCCATACGCTATCTGTGGCTGATATCACTGGATGAGCAAATATCGTTCAAGCCACAATGAAATCGCGATAAGCGACCACGGCGACTGCTTGTCTAGCCTATAACCACTTGAATTAGCATCAGCTTAGCTTAAGGGGTTTTATTCAACTAAACACTGGTTTACTCTTAAAGTCGATAAGTTTTCACCAAAGGTGCACTGTATGCAGCCTGAAAATGCTTTGCCACTCATTATTGCTGGCCCCAGTTTACGCCACTGCGATCAGCAACATTTCACCTTATGGTTTGTGGCCCGCGAGCGGTTACCTCAGCTCACATTAAGCCTCAATAACGCTAACTTTAAACGCACTCTGAGCGAGAGCGAAGTACACGTAATTGCGTTAGGACAGCATGCTTTTCAGTATTTAATCAGGCTATCACAACCCAACCTACTGCCAATCAACACCCCTTTAAGCTACCAAATCAGTTGCGCAGGCCAACCTAACTTATTTGGCGCAATAACTGCGCTAACTTACAACAATAAAGCTGATATCGAGTTTATTGTTAAGCCAACCATTGACCACCTGTTGCATGGTTCCTGCCGCAACCCGCACCACCACAGCGATGACGCATTAGTCGCGGCCGACACAAAAATAGCCCAATTAGCCACATTACAGTCACGCCCAGCATTATTAATGCTTAGCGGCGATCAGGTCTATGTTGATGATATTGCGGGCCCAATGCTGTTTGCCATTAGCAAAGTGATCGCACTTTTAGGCCTGGGGAGTGAACATTTTGAACAATGCCACTTAGCCAGTAGTGAGCAAATTAACTACCAACCAGCAGCAATGTATCAACGCCATTTAAACCTACTACCTAAGACCCAATACCCAGCTAGAACAGCGCTAAAACGTTGGTATATCAATCATCCGGTGTTTACATCATCGATGGCCGAAAATCACTTGGTTAGTCTTAGCGAACTTATTGCGCTGTACCTGTTAACTTGGTCACCTGAGTTATGGAAACTCATCGAGATCCCGCAACAAGTTTACGGACTTAACCCTGCTAATGAGCTACGTTGGCAAAAACAATGGCAACACCTAGCCGATTTTCAAACAGGTTTACCTCAGGTACGCCGCTTGTTTGCCCACATTCCAACGTATATGATTTTTGATGACCATGATGTCACCGATGACTGGAACTTAACCGCCAAATGGGAACAGGGCGCCTACGGCCACCCTTTTTCAAAACGCATTATTGGTAATGCGCTTATTGCTTACACATTATTCCAAGGGCTGGGAAATGCCCCAAAGATTTTTGATGCCGAAATAAAGCCGCAACTGGACGCCCTATTCAATCCCCCAATGCAGATCACGCATGATGCCCTCATCGATACGCTACTTAAGTTTGAACACTGGCACTATAGTTTAGACACTCAGCCCAAACTGATGGTACTTGACACTCGTACTCGCCGATGGCGCAGTGAGTCGAGCCTTGGCAAACCTTCGGGCTTAATGGACTGGGAAGCTTTAATGGAGTTTCAAACACAATTGGTAGATCAGCCTAACGTTATTATCGTTTCACCCGCTCCCATGTATGGGGTAAAACTTATCGAAATAATTCAAAAAATGGCGACTTTTTTAGGCGCTTCTTTGCTGGTTGATGCTGAAAACTGGATGGCGCACCGCGGTACAGCCAATACATTACTCAGTATTTTTCAGCACCGTAAAACTCCCGACCAGTTTGTGATCCTATCTGGGGACGTGCACTACTCATTTAGCTATGACATTAGCATTCGATTTCGAAACGCCGGGCCAGCCATTTATCAAATCACTTGCAGCGGTATTAAAAATCAATTTCCTGAAAAACTACTGCCCTATCTTGATCGTTTTAATGGCTGGTTATATGGCCATTTTTCACCATTGAACTTTTTAACCAAACGCAAGCGCATGTCGATAAGAGGCCGACGCCCGAATGGTGCTCCGAGCCAACACTTAGTCAATAAAAGTGGCATTGGCAGTATTAAATTGGCTAAAAACGGCGCTCCGACAAAGATTACAGTGCTGCATGCAGATATGAGTGAAACGGAGTTTTTGCCCCCTAACAATCAACATCAGAAAGCTTAAAGCCATCGCAGCTAATATCGACCAGCTCATGAGTCAACGGGTCAGTAAAAGCCAACCTTTTAGCCATTAACATTAATGGCTTATCAAAGTCATCGGCGGCTTTATCAAGTAGCTTGGGGTAGAGTCTGTCATTTAAAATCGGCATGCCTAGGCTCATCATATGCAACCGCAATTGATGTGTTCGCCCCGTCACAGGGGTCAATTCAAATAGCCCAATATCGCCTTTTACCGCTACCAAACTGATTTCAGAATGACTATTAGGCTCACCTGCGGTAATTGTCATCATAAAGCTAGGATCGGCCTTCGCTAACCTATTTTTCACCGTCCAATGTAGCGGGAGCGCCAGCTTACCTGACTCAAGCTGCTGTTTAATGTCGGTCGATAAGGTCGCTATAGCTTGGTAGGTTTTGGTAATGTCGCCGTTTTTAAATAATTGATGATAGTCATGGCGAGTAGACGCATTAACAGACATTAGCATTACACCAGCAGTAGCACGATCTAACCGGTGCGCAGCAACAATTTGCTCATTACCTGTTTTTATCCGTAAGCGATTAACCAAGCACTCATTAACAAAGTTTCCGCTAGGGTTCACCGCTAAAAAATGAGGTTTAAAGGCAATAATAATATGCTGATTTTGCAGTAATATTTGTTCATCAAACGGGATAAGTGATTCTTGCTGTACTTCGCGATAATAATACACTCGAGCGCGCGGTATAAATGCACTGGTTAGCGTAACTAGCTGCCCGTCGCGCCAGTGTACTTTGCCATTTTCAATTCGCTCAACCCAAACTGACGCTTCAATGGCTTTAAAGTGGCTGACGAGAAAGCTCAACACCGTAGGTTTGTCGGTTACGGTTTCAGGCAATACAATGTAGGAAGCTTGGGCGGCGCGTACAGAATGGCTCATAAAATTAATGTCAGTGGCATACAACTGTGCGGTACTTTATCAAAAAGTAACACCAAAAGCGCAACGGCTAACAACAGGGGGTTAATCGTTGAGGTAAACGAGATGCTTAATTGGCGTGAGACTTAATTAATTCCAGCACAAAATGCATGGTTTGATGGCAATTTGGTTGATTAAGTAAGCGTAGTTTATCTTTATTATACAAAGGTAAAACTTCTAGCCAGCGCTGACTAACCCACGTAGCATCTTCAAGGTGTACATCGTTATCGTACAAGCCAAACAAAGCAGGGTTCACTTCGTAAAACTGGGCTAACGCAGTGCTAATTAGCTCAAACTCACCGTAAATGGGCTCTTGCTGCCAATTGTTGCAGGCAAGGGTTCGGCTTATCCAAACACCGTCTCGGCGCTGAGCGGCAGACAAAATACGTACTCGCTGCTTACCAAGCAATACGACACTAAGTGAGCCATCATCAAGTTGGTTAAAATCAATGATTTCACACTGGGTTGCAGTATCGTAGCAAGGTGGGTGGCTATTGGCTTTGCTCATACCAAACACCAGTGGATAATGCTGCTTTAACACCTCGGCAATCATACTCAAATAGGCAGGGTCGGCTATTCTTACCTCCACCCTTCCCTCAGGCAGTAATAAAGAATCGTGCGTCAATAACGCCATCTCTTCAGTACGCATAATGCCCCCTTTATTTGTCGCTTTAATCGTCTAACAAACTGTCACCAGTAAGGCTAAAGTGTAGCAGCTGATTGCATTTCAGCCATTCAGAGCACTAGCATATTGCCGTAGTGCATTTATCTAACCGCGCTATATCACCAAGTTCTAATCTAAATCAATGCATTAGATATGACCGCCGTAATAGCAGGCTTAGACGACTTAAAATTTGACCTTAAATGACTGCGATGCTGTAACGCAGACTCTGTATTGCAGTGGTAAACGGCGAGAATGATCGTAGCAGTCTAAGTTAAAAATAACCTTTGTATGCGACTGACAAATACAACTGTAAGACGACTTTAATAACAAAAAGTCTCACATTTGGTGGAGGCCCTATATCGCCCAATAGCAGATGGCGCTAAACTTCGACTTAATTTACTGCAACACAATCAGCAAGCTAAATGAGCTTTTCTGATTGAGGCAAGCTAACAAAAGAGAAAATTATGATTGTAGATACCATCGCCAACGCCGACTTGTATAGCCACCTTAGCCCGCGTATCGCCAAAGCATTAGCGCATTTAAGTGACACTGATTTTAGTGCGTTAGAGGTCGGAACCTACGAACTAGAAGGCAAAGATCTATTTGTTATCGTAAATGATTATGAAACTAAGCCCAAAGAGATGCAGCCTTTTGAAGTCCACCAACAGTACATTGACGTACAATTTGTGGTGAGCGGAGAAGAGCAGTTTGGTTATTTACCTCTAACCGACCAAGCGCCGTCAAAGCCTTACTTTGCTGAGCATGATTTTGCTAATTATGACTATGAGTCCAATAAAAACACTGCCGCATTTATCCCGTTTAAAGCAGGTATGTTTGCCATATTTTTTCCTGAAGATATGCACATGCCAGGCACTCACCCCACGCCAACACAAGTGCGCAAAGTGGTGATAAAGGTAAAAATATAAACGGCACTGAAACATTAAAAAGGGCAATAAAATGAGATTAGAATTTCTTTTGGCAGGTTTACTTGTTGCAACGCTAAACTCTGTGGCATTCGCCAATGTTGCCCCTAGTGCTGAGACGCACGCCAATATGGGCGCTAATATTGATGTTAACAAGCTAACTAGCATCAAAGCATTTCAGTTTAACAACAGTAATATTGTGACCTCTGGGCTACCGACTGAAACGCAATTTGCAGCATTACAGCAAGCTGGTATTGAGCTGGTCATTAACCTTATTCCGAAAAATAATCCGAACAGCCATAACGATGAAGCCAGCTTGGTGACTCGTACAGGCATGCAATATCAACAAATTGATGTTGACTGGCAACGACCAACTGTTGCTAATGTCGAGCAGTTTTTTGCCATTATGGATGCTAATGAAGGTAAAAACATTTTGGTGCATTGCGCGGCAAATTATCGCGCTTCGGCATTTTATTATCTTTACGAGCTTAAACAAGGGCGCACCGACTCGGTCGAGTTTAAGCAGCAAACAATGCAACCTTGGGGCGACCTGCCACAAAGTTTAGCGGCCTATCCACAATGGAAGGCACTTATCGATGCCATCAAAAATAGATAAACGCACCAAGCTTGAGCCGAAAGATTTTGAACGCTAAAAATAACTCCTAGATTAAGCTTATTGGTGCTCGCCAAGAATTAGCGCACATTGCTGAGGCTTCACTTTAGACTTCGTTTTTTTGGGGCTGGGTTTATCTTTCTTGGCTATCGGCGTAGCAGGCTGCGCCATCTGCTGCTTCCACCAACCAAGCTCATTACAGCCATTACCTTTAGGGATCGCCGCCTGCTCCTGGCAGCTAGAATCATCTGCAGGGCAATGTAATCTCACATGCATATGGTAAGTGTGCCCCCACCACGGGCGAATTTTTTCAAGCCAACGGTCATCACTCAGCGGTAAGCGACATAAATGCTGCTTAATGACTGGGCTTACAAATATACGGGCCACCCGCTGATCTTGCGCTGCAACTTGCAGCATTCGAGTGTGCGCAGGCAACCATTGCTGACCATCAAGGCTAAACTGCTTAGTGTTAATCATATCTAATGGTAGCGGCTGCTCTCGCTGCGCTGGCGTTAACGGTTTATCAGCCAACTTAAACCAGATATCGACATCTAACCCGATTTGATGACTTGCATGACCATGACTAAAGTTACCACCACGCGGCATAGACATGTCTGCAATGAGTATATCTTGATGATTTTCTTGGTATAACTGCTGGGAAAAGTCGTTAATAAAGGAAATCAATAATGGGTGACCATAGTAGCGTTGCCGCTCAGTGCGTATCACCTGGAACCCAACCCCCGATAAAGGCAATGCTTTTGCTCCCGCTAAACAACCATTAGCATAACTACCCACTGCGGCAGCGCGGCTGTTATAGGGCGCGCGGACTTGCTCCCAAGGGTTAGCGGCTGCACCAAAGGTTCCCCCAAAAAACACAACGCTCACTATCAACCTAAAGATGGCGGCGTTAGCTGCTGTTAACTGGCTATATTTCGATTTTTTTGGGCTTACGGTTCCCATATAAACTTCAGCCTTACCACAGTGCTTGCTATATTAAGCCGTACTAACGACCCGCATTTTTTGCCTGCTGCGCTCGGGCGTTATGTCGTGCCATAAAGCGCTGGTTTTGATGAATATTAACTTCCAATAGATTAACTAAATGCTGTAAGAATTCTAGCTTTGGGATCACGCCATTCGCTGTGACAGCCTCAATTTCTTTTGCAAGGCCATGTAAACGCTCGGCATAATATTCAGTGGCCATATTTTGAATGGCGTGCGCCAGAGTGTGGATCTCTTTCACGTCGTCATGGTCATAAGCTTGAATTAACTGTGTAATCGCCTTCTCGGCAAAAACTTTAAACGAATCAAGCAACACAACAACCTGCTGATGGTCACCCTGTGATAATTGCGTTAACTGTTTAAAATCGATGTCAGCCTCAGTCATATTCAACGCTTCTTCACAATGGCGCTCAAGCGCAACAACCTTGTTGTCGCTATTGTCTACCTGGCTAATGTCATGTGCTAAATGCACTTTGCAAATAATATGAGCGTGTTGATTAAGCGCATCTCTAAAGCTATTTTCTTGTAACGGTTTGGTCAGTACATGGTTTGCGCCAGCCCGGAGCATATTGTCATGCGCCTCTTGAAACACATCTGCAGTACAAGCAAAAACCGGAATATCCAGTTTGAGCTGTTGCCGAATATACTCAGTCGCCTCAATTCCGTCCATCTCTGGCATATGGTTGTCCATCACCACTAAATCGTAATGTTTTTGCTGCACCATTTGCGTGGCTTCTAAACCATTTTTAGCCACGTCTGCGGTATGCCCAAGACGCTGACAAAATGTTTTGGCCACTAATGCATTAATCTTATTATCTTCTGCAATTAAGATGTGAATGCTGTCAGGTAAGTTGCTAGGCGCCGCCTCATGAGTGATGGCAGCTTGCTGTTTAAGGTTTGATCTTTCAATTGCAATAAACACCACAAAAGAGCTGCCTTGACCAACTTTGCTCGAAATCGAAATACTGCCATTCATCAACTCAACAAGCTGCTTTACAATGGATAAGCCTAATCCCGTACCACCATACTGCCTTGTCGTTGATGACTCGGCCTGAGTGAAGGGGTCAAAAATAGACGCTAATCGGTCTTGCCTAATACCGATACCGGTATCTTTAATCGTGATCTCTACCCCTTGATCACCTGCCGCATTAACCCCTTGCTTACACTTTAGTGAAACACTCCCCGTTTGGGTAAACTTAACAGAATTACTAAGCAGGTTATAAATAACCTGCCTGATCCGAGCTTTGTCCCCTTTAAAGGCTTGCTCAGCTTCAATATGATTTTCCACCAGCAGACTAATATTCTTTTCGTTGCAGATAGGCTCATATGTACTGGTGATAGGTTGAAGCACGCTGGCAAACTTAAACACTTCATTTTCAAGTTCTAACTTGCCGCCTTCAACCTTAGAGAAGTCGAGAATGTCATTAAGAAGTGACGTGAGGTGGTTACCCGATTCCAATAGAATTTGGATCTGCTTACGATGCTCAGCGTTATCAAGATTGGGCTCAATGATCTGCGCCATCCCCAAAATACCATTGAGCGGTGTTCTTAATTCATGGCTCATCGTGGCCAAGAAGGTCGACTTAGCTTTATTGGACACCTCAGCTTTAACTACCGCTTGAGCTAAATCATCTTGCATTTTTTTACGCGCCGTCATGTCTCGCTCAACCGCGATAAAGTGACTTATTTTCCCATCATCATCGGCAACAGGGTTAATGCTCACATCAACCCAGTAAGTATGACCATCTTTATGGTAATAAACTAACTCTGCTGCGACAGAATCATGCAGGCTCATGGCTCGAGCAATTTTGCGCACTTCTTCCGCTGCGGTATCTTTACCTTGTAGCATTTCGGCCAACTTCAGCCCCGTCACTTCGTTAAGTGAGTAACCAGACATCGTCGTAAAGCCTTTATTTACCCAAGACACGATTCCATTACTGTCGGCAATCACAAAACCATCTTCAGCATGCTCCGCCACCAATGCCAGTAAATGCTTCTCTTTTTCTGACTTGGTCAAGCTATGCTGCATTTGCTTTTCTTTGCGCGCTTGTTGTTGCGACTGTATACGGCTGTACGCTGATAAAAATACAATCAATAACAAACTACAGAGCATTAAGTTAAGCTTTGTCTGTTCAACCACCGATAACCAAAAGTAACCTTGCGAGCTAAAGTCATCACGGACATTACCATTAAGAATTTGTTGATAACGGTCAGACAATTGCTGCTTTATTTGCGTTAAAAGCCCAGTATGCACCAGTAAACTTTGATAGCTGTTCGACGAGGTCAACTCAGGGCTAACCGCCGTGGCCAATGGTAAGTCGATATCGGTGGCAATAATGTGTAAACGGTTATCGATGTCAGGCATTTTTTGCCATAAGTCTTGTTGTAACAAAGTAATGGTATGCTTAGAGTACTGCTGCGAAATTTTGAGCCTTAGTATCGTTTCAAGATTAGCCACTAATGTGGTTACCGACACCGCTAATGTGTCGGCATGCTTTGCAATTTGTGGATCAGCCAACAACACATTTGCGATGCCAGACAAATTCTCAGGCTGTAAGCTAACCTGTAAAAGTTTCACTTGTCTCTCTGCGCCAACTAAGGCGTCTGACATTGCGTCATAAGCCTGCCCATTGGTGACCTCTATTTTAAAAACATCGTCCCTGACCGATAAAATATGCCGACTCAATTCGGTATAAGCAGTTTGATATTGCTGCATGATATACACTTTAGTCGTCAGCATTGCGATAGCTAGCATAGTGATAGTTGCTATAACCACAAGCCAGCTGATTTTAGCTTTGTAACCTAATGTCATTGGCTTAATTCCTTAAGAATTGGTGGTTTGGGTGCCGTTAGCGAATCAAGAAACGCAATAAGCTCCACCAGCGTTATCGCCTCTAAATCTTTGCCCAATTGCACTTTTGCCATCACAACCACAGCCTCTTCTAGACTACTGGCGCGGCCATCATGAAAATAAGGTGCGGTTATAGCAACATTACGTAAACTCGGCACCCGGTAAACAAATTTGTCATTAACATCACCGGTCTGTTCAAAGCGGCCGAGATCGGCATTTAGCGCCGTAACCGACTGCACACTACCAAATTTTTGAAACAAGTTACCGCCAATATTACGGCCTTGATGGCAATAGATGCAGCCCAATGATTGAAACTTTTGCCAGCCATGAATCGCCACTTGCGACAATGCAGTTTCATCACCATTTAAGTACTTGTCAAACGGGGCATCAGGTGTATTAAGTGCCATCATAAACACCACCAAAGCATCTTTAATCGTTTGCTCGGTAATGCCTTCATCATAGTATTTTGCAAATGCCGTTTGGTAACTTTTCTGGCTGGCTAACCGGGTTACTATATCGTCCCAATTGCTGTTCATCTCTAAGGGGTTGTGGATGGGGCCATCGATCTGTTCGACCAAGCTATTGGCTCTACCATCCCAAAAAAAACGTGTATTTAACCCAGTATTAAATACCGTGGGCGAGTTACGCGTTCCTTCGCCATTAACACCGGTAGAAACACGAATGTCTTCGGCGCCATTATCGTAAATATGATGACAAGACTCGCAACTGACCTGCCCATTGGATGACAATTGCGGATCTAGAAATAAGCGTAAGCCCAGCGCTAAATGAGATTTAGTCTCTTGCGGGGGCTGGTAGGCAGGTACTGCTGAAACCGAGTTTTGCCACTGGGGTGCAACAGGGGAACTAGCATCTACTAGCGCAGACTCACTTTCAAAATCACTGACAAAACTCGTCTGCCCTATAAAGCTGTAGTAAAGATATGCGCTGAAACAAGCAACGATTACCATAGCAATCGGCCAGCGATACTTAAAAATCATACCTTAGCTCCCTTAGTTATTTTGCAGCAATCCTTTGGAACAGCATCAGGTAAGTGTAGTGAACTCGCCTCAAAACGCTAGTCAACAAGCCAAGCTCGCATGTTTTATCCATTACATCAACCGTTAGTTACAAAGTTATAAGTAGCTCCAAACCGCAAGCAATCTTCATGGTAAATAGAACACAGTTCAAAACATGGCAGTGACAGCAGTGCTTGCTATATATCAAAGCATCGCCTATCGATAGGAATACCTAAGCTGTAATGGCAAACAGCGTAAGCTTATAGAGCAGCGCCGTGATTATTTAAAAAGGGGAATATAAAGTACAGCGATTCTTAAGGGGAGAGTCGATATGATGCAGCCCTAACATTAACGGCTTGCAGCATATCGTAAAGTTCAGTGCGAACGGTATGAGATCACTCGCAGGGCGCTAGAATACGCAATGTTTAGCGTAATCAGTTGCTTCGTTTGCCGTCCAGTCGCCAGATGGCTTCTCTTTCATCTGCTTGCACCATGCTTCGCTACCCACTTCAGGGGTACAAGCACTCATTCCTAAAGCCAGCGCTAAAGCCAAACATACTGTTGATAGTTTTGATAAAGACATTATTTGTTCCTTCTATAAAATCAATTGTAATTAATCGGTTAAACCCGTCCGAGTGGCCACCCAGTCAACCGCATTTAGCTTTTGCCCTAACGGAAACCACGCCACCTCTCCTTGCATAAATGGCCCTAGCAATCTGACCGCATTACCAAACCAGTCTGGTCCACCTACTAGCACTAAAGCATCAAACTGAGGTAACTGCACCTCACCACTGCCAGTTAATGATTGATGATCCCAGCCTTCCAGCAGCACATCGGCCTCAACATATAAACATACCTTACCCGTTTTACCATGATAATTTTCGATCATAGGCTGCATTATTTGACCATAATCTTCTGTCGACAGCCTCCCACTAGCAAACAAGCTAATCACACCATCAGCGATATCCGGGATTTTACACAGCATATTGTTGCTCCGAAGCACTACATTTAAGATGATAAACCACAGGGTTATAGTCAGTTGATGATAGCAAATCGATAATCAAGGAAAAGTGGCTTAAGCCCTTATTTATGCTTAAAGTCTGTTAATATTGACCTCTATCAAGCTTAAGTTCGACTATCGTAAGCTTGGCACAACACATTTATAGCAGGCATTCATCTTTGGCACTCATCAAAATATCCAATACAGTTTCTATTCAAGACAATGAACTTGAATGGCAATTTATTCGCTCTAGCGGCGCTGGCGGACAGCACCTCAACAAGGTATCAACTGCTGCGCAGCTGATTTTCGATATAAAATCGTCGTCATTACCTGAATTTTACCAAGCACGTTTGCTTGCTAAGGCTGATCATCGCATTACCAAAAGTGGCAAAATCATTATCAAGTGCCAGCAAAGCCGCAGCCAAGATTTTAATCGCCAAACAGCGCTAGAACAGTTTATTGCCTTAGTCGTTAGTGTTACTACCGTCCAAAAAAGGCGAGTCGCCACTAAACCAACCAAAGGCAGTCAACGTCGCCGCGTTGATGCTAAAAAGCAAAAAGGGGCGACGAAAGCCCTGAGGCAAAATAAAAGCGGTTATTGAGCCGTAAACACATTTTGCGTTCGACAACTGAGTCTTTTTTTGTTGAAATCAATACTTAACGCACTTTAATGCGGTTTATCAAAGGGAATAGTTCATGAGCAATCAAGCCAAAGTTTTACTCGTTAATGGTCCTAACCTAAACTTGCTCGGACGCCGTGAGCCAGGACATTACGGCCACCACACCCTAGAACAAATTGTTAGCAATCTCACCCAACAGGCTGTTGATACCAACCTACAACTCGAGCACATTCAATCGAACGCCGAGCACGTATTGATTGAAGCGATTCATAATACCAATGCTGACTTTATTATTATCAACCCTGCGGCCTTCACCCATACGAGCGTGGCTTTGCGCGATGCCATTTTAGCGGTAGCGATTCCATTTATTGAAGTTCACCTTTCTAATGTTCACAGCCGCGAACCTTTTCGCCAGCACTCCTACTTCTCCGATAAAGCCGTGGGGGTGATTTGCGGCTTAGGCGCTCAGGGTTATCAATTTGCACTGCAGTCGGCGGCGGCGCATCTGAAAGTGCCCACTAAACAACAAGGTAATTAGCCTCAAATGGATATTCGTAAAATAAAAAAGCTAATTGATTTAGTGCAAGAGTCCGATATTGCAGAGCTCGAGATCAAAGAAGGCGAAGAGTCAGTGCGCATTTGCCGGCATAGCCCTGTCCCGCTGCAGGCTGGCACTCAAACATTTTTAGTCCCCGCCAATAGCGTTGGGGCAGCAGTGGCCAAACCGAGCAGTGGTGATGTAAACGAACCCGGCGAAGAGCCTAGTAATGATGAGCCACAAAAAGCGCTCAATATTGAGGTTGTTAGCAATAACACAGTCCAGCTCGACGATGATACCGACACCCATAAGTTACTCTCACCTGTGGTTGGCACAATCCATCTTACCGACAAACTGTCAGATAAACCGTTTTGTTCGGTGGGGCAAAAAGTGACAGCAGGCGACATGGTTTGCAGCATCGAGGCCATGACCATGATGAATAATATTACTGCTGATAAGAGTGGCACCATCACTGCCATCTTTATTGAAGATGGCGAACAGGTCGATTTTGAACAACCCATCTTGGCTATCGAATAACGCCCAAAACCAACATCTGCTCGGCTAAATGTTTATCGCCGACAACCGAGGTCACAACGGACATGATACTAATAACAGGTGCAAGTTCAGGGTTAGGCGCAGCGCTTGCTGATATTTACAGTCAAGAGTCGCCAGTGTGTATAAGTGGCCGTAATACCGAACGCTTAAACGCCTTAACAGCCAAGCTTGGGCATAACGTTACGCCACACCCATGCAACTTAAGTGACGAGCAATCTGTTACCGCCCTCTTTGACTCACTACCACACACTCCGTCTACCATTATACATTGCGCAGGCAGTGGCTACTTTGGTCGCCTAGAAACACAATCAACGACCGAAATAAATACATTACTAACTAACAACGTTACCTCGGCAATCATGTTGCTCCGCGAAGCTGTTAAACGCTATAAAGATAAACCCGTGACGGTCGTCATGGTCATGTCGACTGCAGCGCAAATAGCAAAAGCTGAAGAATCGACCTACTGTGCCGCTAAGTGGGCTGTCCGAGGGTTAGTAGAGTCGGTAAGGTTAGAGCTGAAAAACCATCCAATGAAGCTTATTGCCGTTTACCCAGGAGGAATGGACACTCCCTTTTGGAGCGCCAGCGGCAAACACTTAGATACCCAGCATTTTATGAGCGCAGCAGAAGCGGCCACCATGTTAAAGCAAGCGTTGATAGCCACAGAACACGGTTATGTGTCCGACATTACAATTAACCGTGGGTAACCGCACTGTTGCCGCTATGCGGCTGGCAACAATAATCTGAAAAAATAACATCGTTTTCTATACTTAATTTAATAGCTCAACATTCACAAGGAATATTAATGCAGCGTACCTTTTGGTTCAGCATCATCACCGTGCTATGTGCAGTTGTGGGTTACTACAGCTATTTTTTTATTATGCCAAGCGTTGAGATTAATAATCAATCGGGGCAACTACTAACCCGTGCCGAAATCAATCTGCCGAAAAGTAACTTAGTATTCGATAACATTAAGCCCGCACAAAGCCTGCGTATTCACCACAGTAACGACCAAGCTGATGGTGCATATATTTACCACATAAAATTATCTTCAGGCGAACAAGTCGAAGGGCGCTGTGGCGCCATATCAAGCGACCAATACATGAAGGTTCAGACGATCACCATTAATAATGACCATCAAGTAAGCTGTACCGATTAGCTTATCGAGTGCTGCCACTCTCCATTAACGCAGCAATTTGATTAAAACTGGTTTGCGCCTGTAGGTAATCGAGCTCAATCGCAATTAGCTCACCGTTTAGCGCCATGACCAAAGAAGGGAACCCTTGCATTGGTAATCGCCGAGTTTGTGCAAACTCTTGTAATAACCGGTTTTGGGTTGCCTCGCTATTTAACGCGTGACTAAACGCGTCACCGTCCATGCCGAGCTTAATGGCAATATCAATCAACGTAGCGTCGTCTGACGGGTTCTTAGCCTGTAGGTAATACGCTTGCTGCACCGCCAGATAATACGGCACTTCAAGTGCTTGGTCTCGGGCCAAAATCAGCGCTCGACTCGCCGGATAGGTGGCACGTCTTGGTTGGCACTGACTCCAAAAATCAAAGTTAAATTGTGCGCCAAGTTCCGCTTCAATACGATGCCAAATTTGCTGCAAAGTCAGCTGCATTTCTTTTGGCATAGGCTCTTGTGTATCAGCCGCAAGGCCACCTAAGCGATACTCAATATTGAGCTGCGAAAATTGTTTTTTAAGCTGCGCCTTTAACAAAGACCATGTTCGATTGTAGCCCCAACACCAGCTACACATAGGGTCATAAATATAAAATAGCGTCGCAACGTTCATATAATCAACATCCCAATCAAAGCTAAGCCAGCACAAAAAGTAACTAAGTCAGCCGCGAAGTTTGAGTTGCCACCTTAGATATCAATAACTCAATGTAGCGAATAAACCATCAAAACACAGTACCAAAAACTGTTACAGAAGATTTGCAGCGCACTTAGCGACTACCCCTTTTATTCCGCACCGTTTTCAGTATGCTAATAGACGTCCAAGCATATAGATGAAGAATGTTCATACGTGTCTAAACTCAAACCTGATGTCAGTATTATTCGTAGTGGCATTTTCACCCAGTGGGATGAAAATAGCGCCGAGCTGCCAAGATTAACTAAAGCGACAATGCATATCCCCGCCGAAATTGATATTGAGTTTGGTTTTATCGCTCAGATAAAAAAAGCCAAAAATCAGGTGCTGCGTTATTGTATCTACCATCCTAATATTCCCGACACAAACGGTAACATTAGGCCACCGTTTGACGGTGAAGTGTACGTAAAGTCTAATGATTGGAAGTTCTATATCGGCGATACCATTTGGGCACCAGAACATAATAAAGTCGGTAAATGGCGTATGACACTAGAGCTTAAAGGTAAGGTCATTGCAGAAAAAACCTTTAAAGTGCATATGAATGAAGAAGACGACAAAATAGGCGCGTTCTGGAAAAGGCGAGGCTTTTAAGCCGTGTACAACACAGTAATTACAACCCAACAATAGCGCCAACAAATCACAGCTATCACCGCCGAAATCTTACTTCAATAGCCATTATGCCAACCCATGGCTAATCGCGGCATCATGTCACTATATAACGACATAACATCTATACAGAATGCATGACTATCTAAACCCATATCACCCACCCCGCGTTCGTTCACTTACTTAAGCGCTTTTTTAAGAAATTTTAAATTAAGTTGCGTTATTAAAACCATATTCCCACATTTTTGCTAAGGTTATTTAGGCAGCGGTATTTTTTTACGCCAAATTAAATCGAACTTCAAACCATTAACCGCTGATTTTCGCTTACATTTTTGGCTCGTTTTTGTCGAGGTGAACATCATACACAGTTGATAAACCTTCAAACAAAAATACAAGCAAGCAACTGTTTAATTTAGTTTTTATGGACGAACATTTGATTAGGCCTTACATATGTTGCACTTTTTTCAAGGACGATTAGAAGGGATTTTCACCGTTGCAGTAGACGCTCTACTTGTCGTTGCGTTAACGGTAGCCTTTCATGCTACAGCAGAAACAACGGGGGCACTAAACTCCCCCATAGCTGATATGGGCAGCACTGATTTAACTTCAGTGCCACCCAACAATTTAGCCCTTGAACTCAAAGACCTCGATAAATCACTAAGCTTGTCACTGAGAAATTATGCACTTTCTGGCAATAATAAGTGGCTGACTCAGTATCAATCATTAACTTCCGAATTCAATGATTTATTACACCGCCTTCAAGCTACGCCGCAGGGGCAAAACTCTGCAATGGCCACACTAAAACTTGCAAGCCAGCCGGTCAGCAAGCTTGAGCAACGCGTTATCGAATTGATGAGTACTGGCAATAACGCCGGCGCTATTGCCATCCTTAATAGTCAGGAATATCAGCATCACAAAGGCCATTACCTTAAATATCTGTTAGCCCCTAGCAACACCGTAAAGCCGCAAGTTAGCACCAACTTAGCGCCGAACGCTACGAAGTATCCCCCGGTATTTACCGACGCAGAGCAGGCCTGGGTGCAATCTAATACGGTGCGCATTGGTTTCGAGAACTCCCCACCGCTATTAATGGCCAATAGCAATGGCTCGGTTGGCGGAATAACTGGCGACATCGTCAATCAAGTCATCACTCAAACCGGCTTAAAAACCGCGCTTGTTATCGACTCTTGGGATAATTTAACCGCTAAATTTAAGCAAGGTGAAATCGATCTGCTGCCTCACCGTGATATTTCAGAGCCACTCAAAAAATTGGGCTACTTTTCTACCCCATATTTTGTGGTGCAAGATGCCTTTTTTATCCGCAAAGACCACCCTGAATTTAACAACCGTATTGATTTAAGCTACGCCAAAATTGCCATCAACAAGCACTACGCTAAACTCCAAACCATTAAGTCACAGTTCCCACATATACGAGTGATTGAAACAGCCGGGCTGGCCGAGTCGGTAGATTTGGTGCTAACCGGTGAGGCTGACGCTTTGCTGGACATTTCTGCCGTCGTCGATGATTGGCTAACTCGCCATAACATTAGCCAGCTTAGCGCCATTAATGAGTCAGTGTTGCTGCCTGCAACACTGCATTTATTCTCGCATGTCGAGCAACCTATTCTTGCCAGTATTTTGCAAAAGGGCTTGGACTCTATCCAGCTTAACGACATAACTCCGCCCCCGCCCCCCACCGTAACAGCAACCGAAAATGCGACGCTTAGCGACGCGCATATCAGTATCACTGATTCCATGTGGATCGTAATCGGTTTTGTAGCAGCGCTACTCATCGTCGCTTCTTTTTCAACGTCAACAGTATTGAGCGCAAACGATAAAAGCCTGGTTAAAATGTTTGGTTCTAACCGCTTTAAACGCTCTGTATTTGTAGGGTTAGTTGCCTTAACGGCATTTTTAATCACCGCGGCCTGCGTCGTAATGGGTTACGCTGAGCAGCAGAGCAAAGACGCGATTGAATACAACCTCAACACCCGATTAAACTCCACCCATGAAAGAATGTCGGCGTGGGTAGACACCGAGCTCACCCTGCTTGAGCGAGTGGGTAAAAATAGTGAATTAACCGCGTTGGTCGAACAACTACTACAGGAACCTAGAACACGCGATGCGCTACTGCAATCGCCGCTACAAGCACAGCTTAGAGAGTTTTTTAGCGCCAATCAGGGACGACAAGCCTCGTTTGGATTTTTCATAATATCTCCAGATCATATAAACCTGTCGTCGCGCCGCGATACCAACATTGGCGACATTAATGTTATTTATCATCAACGGCCGGATTTAATCGCTCAGGTGCTAGCCGGTCATAGTGTTTTTGTGCCTCCTATTCACTCGGATGTCTATTTTAATGGCAGCCAAAATGAAAGCCAAAAAGCTAAACCACCCACCATGTTTTTTGCTGCACCTATTTTGGATCAGCAAAAACAAATTATTGCCATTTTAACCAAACGCGTAAAATTTGATGGCATGTTCTCAACCATTTTGTCGGCGGGTTTTGTTGGCCGTAGCAGCGAAACCTATGCGATAGACAACCAAGGTTTACTGCTATCAAACGTACGATTTGAAGATGATCTAAAGCAGATCGGTTTAATCAATGACAACCAAAGTTCATCACTTAATCTGCGTATTGCCGATCCTGGCACAAACCTTATCGGCATGAAGCAACAGGCCGATCCGTCTTGGCCTCTTACCTACATGGCCCAGCAATTGGTTAATAAGCAATCTGGCTCTAACTTAACGGGTTATCGGGATTACCGTGGCTCACCAGTATTGGGCAGTTGGGTTTGGAACGATCTACTCGGGGTAGGCTTAGTTGCAGAGGTTGATATTCGAGAAGCGTTTTCGCTACTAGAAACCTTTAAATATTCGGTGTGGTCGCTGCTCACTCTTTCGTTAGTCCTACTTATCGGCAGCACTCTATTTACACTGCGTATTGGTACCCGTGCAACCCGAGCGCTAGTCAATGCTCGCATTGAACTTGAAGCGCTGGTTAAGGAGCGCACAGCAGAGCTGCAAGTTAACATGCAGCGTACTCAAGCCATTATCGATAACGCCTCTGACGGCATTATTATGGTCAATGACCATGGGCTGATCCAAGAATTTAGCCCCGCCGCAGAATCTATTTTTGGCTATCAAAAGCGTGAGTTATTAGGCACTAATATTACAGCGCTAATGGATCTGCCTTTTCATGATCAATACACCATGGCCATGGCCAAAAGCCAAAGCGACAACGTACTACTAGAGCTACAAGGCCACTGTAAGAATACAACTGAAATCGACATTGAAGTCGCTGTAAGCGAAACCCGTTTAGCGCAAGAAATAATGTATACCGCCATTGTTCGCGATGCCACATTACGTAAAGAAGCCGAACGCGAGCTCACCAGCGCCAAACTAAAAGCAGAAGAAGCCACTAAGGCTAAAAGTGATTTCCTCGCCAATATGAGCCATGAAATTCGCACCCCAATGAATGCCATTATTGGGATGAGCTACCTCGCCATGCAAACAGATCTCAACCGTAAGCAAGCCGGTTATGTAGGCAAAATTCAGACCTCTGCCGAATTACTGCTCGGGATCATTAACGATATTCTGGACTTTTCAAAAATCGAGGCCGGTAAGTTAGATCTCGAGCAAATTGACTTTAATCTAAATGATTCTATCGATAATTTAGTGCATATCATTTCACAAAAAAGCCAACAAAAAGAGATTGAACTGCTGGTTGATATCGCCCCTAACCTACCCGTAAACCTCATCGGCGATCCGCTACGCTTGGGGCAAATACTCATTAACCTCGCCAACAATGCCATTAAGTTTACCGATAGCGGCGAAATCATTATTAGCGCAGAGTTAGTCGAAATGATCGGCCAAGAGGCCGTTATTAAATTTTCGGTCAAAGACACAGGTATTGGCATGACAGAAGCCCAACTTGGCCGCTTATTTAAATCCTTTAGCCAAGCCGATGCTTCTACCACCCGCAAATATGGCGGCACAGGACTTGGACTCACAATTAGCAAAACCCTCACAGAACTAATGCAGGGCCGCATTTGGGTTGAAAGCGATTATGGCAAAGGCAGCACCTTTAATTTTACCGCCCAGTTTGGCGTAGGCACGGCAGCAAACGAAACAGCCAACTACCACACCCGCAACCTTGCAGGGCTGCCGCTACTTATTGTTGACGACAGTACCGCCGCACGCGAGATCCTTTATACCTTGTCACAAAGTTTAGGCTTTGCCCCCGACTTAGCCTCGTCAGGCCAAGAAGCACTAACCAAACTGACACAAGCAGAACAACAAGGTGCTCCGTTCAAGCTTGTCATCAGCGACTGGAAAATGCCCCACATGACAGGCCTAGAGTTAGGGCAAGCCATTATGGGTTCAGACCAACTCAGCACTCCACCCAAGTTTGTGTTAATGACCGCTTACGACCGTGACGAAATGCTCAAACTGTCTAAAAACATCAAAATAGACAGCAGCTTAACTAAGCCAGTTAGCATATCAACCCTGCTAGACACGGTTTTAAAAGTCATGAACAACCAAAGCATTAAGCAAAAAAACAATCATGACGGCAAGCTTGACTTCTCCAGCACTAAGCACATTTCTGGCGCGCATATATTGCTAGTTGAAGATAACGATATTAACCAAGAGGTGGCAATAGAACTACTTACCCTTGCAGGGCTAAAAGTGTCTTCCGCTTGGAATGGCTTAGAGGCGGTTGAAAAGGTTGCCAACGAGCAGTTTGACGCTGTGTTAATGGACATGCAAATGCCCGTCATGGATGGTTACGAAGCGACTAGAATTATTAGACAAGACCCCAAAAATACCGACCTGCCCATTATCGCGATGACCGCTAACGCCATGAGCGGCGATAAAGAAAAGTGCATTGCCGCCGGGATGAACGACCACTTAAGAAAGCCAATAGACCCACAACTGGTATTTCGCACGCTCGCCCACTGGGTCAGCATTAGTGACGAGGCGTTAACGATAAATAGCAAAAACGCCACTGCAAATGAAGCCTTTAATATTGAAGGTTTTGACACCAAAAATGCCATCGCCAGAATGGCTGGCAACCTCAAAGCTTACAAAAAAACACTACTGCGCGTTGTCAATGATGAGGCCGACTCCATCACTCGTATCAAAACCGCTTTAGAAGCTGACGACCTTAAAACGGCCGTTTTGATCGCGCATACGATCAAAGGGATCGCAGGCAGTATTGGCGCAACCGCTTTAGTCACCCCCACCGAGGCGCTAGAACTCCTGCTAGGGCAGCACTTAAGCCGCAATGAAACCGGTCACAGTGCTGAGGTTAATGCCCTGATTGCAGAGTCTGAACAACAGCTACAACAAATGATTACCGCAATAAATAGTGCGATGGACGCCTCTTCCCTAGCCCCAAATCAAACGGATAAAACTCAAGATGCAGCACCGCAAAACACTGCCGCTGTGACTAAAGCCGACATATCACCTTTGATTGAGACACTAAAAGAGCAAATCGACAATTATAATAGCGCAGTTACAGACACCTTTGACGAACTCACAACCGAGCTACAACTGCCACCAACGCAGGGCGTGGCCGCCAATATTGGCCAAGCATTGGCTCAATATGATTTTGAAACCGCCGCAGCATTACTGCCAGAGTTTATCGACTTTGCATTGCAGCAGACTCAAAGCACTGCAAATACAACACCCATTAGCGCAGCGGAACTGACTACAAAGCTCGATGCTATTTTAAGCCAAGTCCATATGTTTGACTCTGCGGCGGCAGACAGTGTTGACGCATTACTCGAACTAAATTTAACCACCAGCATGACAACCGACTTAACCAAACTTGCCGACAGCTTAAGTCGGTATGACTTTGACGAAGGCGAGGCTCTAATACGCCTGATTAAATCCAAGCTATAAACGCCAATATAGTACTTGCAGTAACCGGAAGGGATTAAGCACTATGAAAGAGGGACAAAAACCCATTATTTTGACTGTTGATGACACAGTCACCAATATCGAAGTCGTCAAAGGCGTGCTCTTTGACGACTACCTAGTGCAGGCGGCACTCAGCGGTGAAGTCGCGCTGAAAATCATTAACAAGCGTAAACCAGATCTCATATTGCTTGACGTTATGATGCCAGATATGGATGGCTATCAAGTGTGTGAACACCTCAAGGCCGATGCCGCCACACGAGACATTCCGATAATATTTTTAACCGCCAAATCACTCGAGGAAGATGAAGCAAAAGGCTTAGCGCTAGGCGCTGTTGACTATATAACCAAGCCTATCAGCCCCGCGATATTAAAAGTCAGGGTAAAAAACCACTTATTGCTTAAAGCTTCAAGAGAAATATTGGAGCAACAAAACCAAGTGCTTGAAGAGCGCGTACAACAAAGAACAATTCAACTTAATGAGCTGCAAGATGTTGCTATGGTGGCCATGGGCGCTTTAGCAGAATCTCGTGACTCCGACACGGGTAACCACATTCGGCGCACCCAGCGTTATGTCAAAATACTCGCAGAAAAACTTGCTACCACCGACAAGTACAGCGCCTATTTACAGCCCCATATTATTACTGCCCTGTTCAAATCGGCTCCCTTGCACGACATTGGCAAGGTCGGGGTTGAAGATCGCATATTGTTGAAACCTGGCAAGCTCACCAAAGCGGAATTCGACGAGATGAAACTGCACACAACCTATGGTCGTGACGCTATAGAGGCTGCTGAAGGCTCAATTAATATCGCCGATAACTTTTTAGTTTTTGCTAAAGAGATCGCCTATTACCACCATGAAAAGTGGGATGGTTCAGGCTACCCTGAAGGCCTTTTAGGTGAGCAAATACCAGTTTCAGCACGGTTAATGGCCATTGCCGATGTGTATGATGCATTAATCAGTAAGCGAGTCTATAAAGATGCCTTTAGCCACCAAGACGCCATTGATATCATCACTGAAGGCCGTGGTTCGCACTTTGATCCATTTATGGTCGATAATTTTCTTGAGGTCGTTGAGCAGTTTTTGGACGTCGCCATGCAATATAAAGACAAGTAACCGCGTATAACCCAAGCCATAAAAAGGGCCACCTTCTGGCAGCCCTATCATCATACAAAACGCTTGTTCACGCAGTAGCAACTCAGCTCATTAAGCTTAGTTGCCGGCTGTGGCATTAACTGTCACAACCAAGCGGCGTGCTAGAGCCGATAAAGTCAACCTTGCTGCTATAAGCAGGCAAGCTAGGGTCAATCGGGTTATGTTGCTTTAAATATTGGAACAACACATCGGCATCAACTAAGCCTGTATCAACGGCATTGTGCAATACAGGGTAAGCATTGCCGCCTGCTGCGTTAAAGCTCGGCAAGGTAAAGCTATAGCGCTTATTAAGCTTAAACGGCTGACCATTAATACTGTCAATCGCGACGGTTTTTTGTTGGCAGTCGACGGTCATATCAATACCACTAAAATGCGCAAATCCACCCGAACCACGGGTTTGGGTCGCGACCGTTGCAAGGTATTGTTGCAGCTTGTCTCCTGTCATTTCGGTTACAGTAACCGTATTAGCAAAGGGTTGCACTGACAACACATCGCGATAACGAATAGGGCCTTTTTCAATCGATGTGCGAATACCACCACCATTTACAATGCCAAAATCAGCCTTAACAGCCCCACTACTTTGGGCGCTGGCTATCAACATGCCAAGAGGGTTTATTTGGTTACGCACCACCTTGCGATCGCCAACTAATTTATTAAGGGTATGGCTAATCACTTCATTCAGTTTGGCTTCGCCTTGCGCTTGATAGGGTTCGAGTAGCGCCAACATTTGCTGGTCTTCAGCAATCGCGCTAACGCCAGTTTCTGGTTTTTCACCTGCGTGATAATTGACGCTAATTAGCTGGTAATTCGCCAGATGCAGCTGGCCATTGTAGTATTCAAAATCAGCACGACCAACATACTTACCCCATTCATGAGCCTGCATGATCCAAGTGCCATTTTGCCTATCAGGCTGACAAGTATCACCCGGCTTAAAGTCAGCATATTGGTTAGTACCGGCCTCCATGCACACAGGGTTTTGAGAATGGCCACCGATAATGCCATCGAGCTGACCGGCACGTAAACTACGAGCCAACAACACGTCACCTGGCGTATTGCTGCCATGCTGGCCATCTTGGTAGTGCCCCATGTGGGTTAGTGCAAACACTAAGTCTGGTTGGTGGTTGACCTTAAGTTGAGCAAGGGTATTTTTCATTGCGATTTGTGGAGGCGTAAATCGCAACGGCTTAATAAACTCAGGGTTACCAATTTGCGCCGTTTGCTCGGTTGTTAGCCCGACAACCGCCAACGTTAATCCGCCAACATCAAACAAATGGTAAGGCTCAAAATATTGCTGCCATTGGCCGTCAATCTCACGGTAGATATTGGCAGCAAGCATCGGAAAGTTAGCCCACTGGCGTTGCTTGTCTAATACGCTAAGTGGATTATCAAACTCATGGTTACCCACTGCCATGGCGTCATATTCAAGCAGGTTCATGCCCATAAAGTCTGGCTTAGCGTCTTGTAAGTCAGACTCGGGTACGCCGGTATTAATATCACCACCCGATAATAATAAAACATGGCCACCTTGTGCTTGCACTTCGTTACGAATGCTATCGACTAAGGTTTTTCGAGCAGCCATACCATACTCATCTTTGCTGTTTTTCCAAAAGCGACCATGGTGGTCATTGGTATGCAGTAGGGTAAATCGAACGCACTGCTCACCCGCGTCGCTACAGCTCTTTGCTTGCGGTGATTCACCAGAGCAGCCTGCGAGTATTAATCCGGTACTCAATAGAGCGGCGATTGTTTTTAAAGGTAATGCCATAAGAAACCTATTATTTAGTTATATTTTTGCTCTAGGTTATCGCGGCTCAATGACAGTTTTGGGGTTACTAAGTGACCACTGTGCAAAGCGATAACGGATCGGTATTAAAATGAAAATATTGACGACATCAATAACAAAAAAGCCAGTAACACAAAGCTAGCAATGTACTGCAAAGCTTTATGCCACTGGGCTTTTTTTACGGTTAGACATATTACCTAACCGATTATTTACAGCGGTTTAAGATTGACGACGACGCCATAACAGCGGTAACAGCAGTAGTAGACCGCCGCCTAAGCCACCGGCTCCATCAGGCTCAGTCCAACCATCACCTTGCTGGTTAACAACACTAATACTTACCGTGTTTCTCACTTGATCTTGGTCGTTACTCACAACCAATTCAAACACAAGTTCTTGATCGACATTCACCTCTGGCGTAACCACTGTTAGCTCTAGACCCGATGCAGTATATTCTGCATCAGTGCCAGAAACCTGTTGCCAGTAGTATTGTAATCCTTCAGGCTCGTTAGCAATTGTCGCTGTGATCACAGTACTGTCACCTTCATTTAGCTCAGTGGTACCACTAAAGCTAATATCCAGTGCCAACGGAATATTTGTAACCGTTACATTAACCACTTCGCTTGTTTCAAGCGAGCCATCACTGACTGTAAGCGTAAACTCGAGTGCAGTGTCTGCGTCAACTTCTGGTGCAGCTAACGATAGCACAGCACTGGTCGCGTCAAACTCTAGCTCTGGACCAGCAGTTTGTACCCAGTTAAAGCTAAGTTCAGCGCCATCATCGGCAACGGTACCAGAGGCATCAATTGCAAATGATTCACCTTCATTAACACTTGCAGGTGCATCAACGATAACCTCAACATCAAGTGCCGGTGTCATAGGGTCACCACACTGGTCGCCGTAAACTGCTTGTACCCACTCAGGGTTATCAACATACGGGTTACGGTTGCCTTGATACGCATAAACGGCATTGTTACGCTGAGTATCTGTTGCATCAGCTGGATCTTGTTGATGCCAAGCATATAAAGTACAAAGCTTACCGTGTAGCGGCTCCTTATTACCCACCTCTTCTTCGGTGGTAACGCGATCCACAGCAATCAAGTCAGGTGTATAAGGGTCGTTACCTTGGTAACGCGTATCCATGTACATGATCATCCGCGCAACATCACCTTTTACTTCGTCACGTGGTTCAAAACAGCGTGCAGCGGTATCTAGGTAGTTACCCGGTGCAGTAGATAGCTCAGTGCCGGTTTCACTACATTCATTAAAGTCATAGTTACTACGGGTTGAGTTAGCTATGTTATTGGTCGGGCGTAAATGATGTGCATCGGTATTGCCCATTTGCGAATCATTTGGGATCCCATGGCTTTGAGCCCAAACATGCTCCCGGTTCCAACTACCGCCGTTACCCGCATTACTATTTTTAGCTGTAGAATTACCCGTGTAAAGCTCAATGATATTCATGCTATTGTTTGGATCTTCATCAGAATGAGTCACAACAGTCCACACTTCGCTGTAACTTAACTGTTTATGACCTGTGGCAATAACGGTTGAAATGGCATTTTTCATCGCTTCAGGTGTTTCAAAGTTACCGTTTATCACATCAGAGTAATACTCGTCGCGACTATAGGTATCAGGGTCAGCTATAGGGTCTAAAGTTGGACAGTTCTCACATACTGGCACTTCAGGACACGCCTCTTCGCCAAAACAACCTAGGCCATCAGCGGTGTCAATATCAAACGTTGCCCACTGATTTGTTACGCCTGGGAAGTCTGCCGCTGCATCAGTGTCACCAGCAGTGACACTATTTTTACGACGTAAGGTTTTGTTTAGCGTCGCAAAAGCAGAGTCATTTGCATCCAACCAGCCGACGTCCCCAGGATCTTCACCCAGTTTACCAAAGCGATCGATAACCACATCGTCTTTAGTCAACACTAACGCATCGTTGCCATTAAACCAGGTCACATCAGACTCAATGCCTACTTTGAACGCTTCATCAGCACCAGAATTGTGGAACACAATACTTTCACCGACCTTTAAAATACCGGTCAATGTTTCGCTATTTCCGGGGGCATCAAAACCGGCACCATTAGAGTAAAGAGTTAACTTATACTCAGCGCTATCAAGGTCAAGTTCGCTGCCACCCACATTAGAAATTTCAATGGCTTTGTTACTACTGCTACCTTCAATATACTCAGTGATTAACAATGCACCTGGCTCGGCGATAAAAGTACAGGCACCTTCACCTATACAGCCTAACCCATTTAGAGTGTCTTTAGGTTCTGAAGTCCAATCATTTTCATCAAAGACCGCTTTAGAAACCATAGAACCAGAGCTATTTATACGGCGTAATGAAACATCTTTCCCCCAACCTGAAGGAGTTGGTACTTCACCAACAATATCAATTACTAGGTCACCATTTAATAACCCAACGGCATCAGTTCCATTGTGTTGCAGACCGCCAACCATATCCGTGACACTAGCATCAAGACTCAATTCAGCATCAGCATGTCTAACCACTAAAATACCTTTTGCTGGTATTTCTTCGTCTGTAAACGTAACCATATCTGTTGGAGTGGTTGCCCCATCTTTATAACGTACCAGCTTAAAGCCATTTAAAGATTGTGCGGCGTCACTGGAATTATAAAGCTCGATAGCTTTATTGAAGCCACCACCTTCAACATACTCGGTAATGACAAGATCTGCTTGCGCCGTAGTAGACGCTGTGGCTAATAACAGAGCAACTGCTTTAGCTACACCACTCATTTTATTATTCATAGTCGTATCTTTTTATTAGAAAGTGAGGTGAAGCTATTGCTAACACCTCACTTTGGGGTTGAACTTATTTACGATTACGGCGACGCAATCCCGATAAACCAAGTAGGGCTAGCAAGCTAAACAGTCCGGTACTACCGCCACTGCCATCATGCTCTTCCTCGGCAATATCTGCGACGAGTGAGTCACGGCTAGCCACTTCGATTTCAAATGACATTGAAGAGCCATCAACCACTTTACCGTCGCGCTCAAGAGCAACTTTAGCGGTGTAGTATGCTGATGGAGCACCAAATACTTCGAAGTTAATTAAGTTGGTACCGTCTTCAGTTAGGATCACGTTAGGCTCTACAAGTTGGCTCATGTCCAATTGCAGCTCATCATTAGTTGGCGTGATTTTAATCGTTGCAACATCACCTGCTAACGCACCCGCAATTTCAGGGATCTGATACGGCACTTTAATTAGCTTATCTTGCTTGGTGAGGTACATTGCTCGGCCACTATCAGCCTCGCCAGGTAGGTAACTTAGGGTAATTAATGCAGGGTCGTGATCTGAAGAGCGGAAATGATCTTCAGCGTAGAACTTATTAACCTCATTATTATAATCACCTTTGTATTCCATGTTGTAATCGTACAGGCTAGATTCAGCGGCATTGATATGCCAATCAGCAGCATCGATAACACGAGTTTCTAAAGATGGAGAAATAAGAATGTGGTCAAGTGAGCCAACCTCATCGTTATAAGAGTAACTCCATGGAGTTTTACCCTGTTCTTCAAATACTTTTGAAACGATATCGATGTAACCATAGGTACTGGTTATTTCTACTGCCGAACCGTCACTATTGAACTGCGGCTTGCTACCAATAAAGGTATGGCTTGCTGTCATTAACGTTTTATTACGTGGGTTGTCAGTCAACACCAGTACTGGGTCTTCTTGAGCGTACGCATTAAGATCGCCCATGATGATTTTATCACCCTGAACCTCTTCAAGCTCTTCACCTAACTGTACTGCACCAGCAATACGGAACTCAGCACATGAACCTTGCAGATCAAGATCTGGAGCATCTTTAGTCCACTCAGTATTGTCTCCAAACTCCACGCCTTGCCAGTCTTCCCAACACGTTGAAGCCTTTGACTTAAAGTGGTTTACCGCTAGCGTTAAACGCTTACCAGTTTGGTTAACAAGGAATGTTACCACTAAAGCATCGCGGTGATAGTTTTGGCCGCTTTCTAAAATCTCGCCGTCACTATCTTTAATCACTTCGTTATTTTCATTAACGATGGTCGGTGCTTTTTGCTGTGGCATTGTTACAACGCGAGTACGTTCAATGCTTAATTTGCTTGGACGGTAAATAATACCGGTCGCAATGGCATCTGAACCGAGTGCATCTAACTCATCAAGCACTTCATTGCCGTTGTGGTCAAAACCAACAAACACGTAGCGATTTTCTGTTGAGTCTGGCTCACCAGCGTTTTTCTCGTACTCTTCGGTATAGAAAACGTTAACTTCATTGACTAGATCAGCAATCGCGCTGTTTAGACCAAAGCCATTGTTTTCCATCTCCATCAAGCCTACGGCGTCAGCATCAAGCGCACGGATAGCTTCTACCAACTTGGTTTTTTGCTGGATAAACTCGTTATAAGTATCTGCACCACGACTTTGACCAAACTGGTTTTGATCGCCACCAAAAGGTGAGTTGAAGTAGTTGAACAGGTTTTGGCTCGCGATACGAATCGCGAAGTGATCTTCAGCAACCGTTTCGTCGATATCAGGGCTATCTGTTCTAGGTAGGTTATGGATAAAGTTTGTGCTGTTAAGAGAATTAGTTACCGTTAACGCATAATCGCCATAGCTATAGCTGATCACCCCTTCCATACCAACGACACTGTCATCAATACGGATGTAATCATCTTCAGTCGATACTCCAAAATCAGCGTAGTAAGGGATAACGCCATTATCAGCTTTAGATGAACTTTCAACAATTAAACGATAATCATCATTTTGTGCTGCGGCAGCTTCAGCTTCTGGTGAGCCTGCAATATTGAGCTGGTTAGGCTGCATATTTGGGCGCATATAAGCTAAGGTAATGTTATTACGGTAGCTGTCGTAGTTAAAACTGAAACTACGTGATACGCGCATATTTTGCTTGCCTTCAAGCAAGCCATTAATGTCTTCTGGCAAGTTAACCAACATGCCTTCGTAACGCTCAAGTGTTGCGTCAAAAGATTCATTATCAGACGCTAGCATCTCGATGTCAGTCGCTACCGTTGCGGTATAGTCACTATTTGTGACTTCCCAGATTTCAGCTGACAGTTGCGTTTGACCATAGCTTTCAGCTACATCACTGCCCAAACAGATTGTACGACCAAGCAATTGACTGTCTGCACTGCCACTTTCAACAAAAATACCGTCAGAGGTCAATGGATTACCATCGGCCACTTCATCACGTAGATAAAAACCTTTCTTTGGCAGGTCAACAATAGCGGTAACAATACCTTGTACCGCAACACTTTCCCCTTTAAGAGGAGAGGTGCTACCAGTACCTTGGATCTCACTGATCCGTTTTAAATCAGTACAAGTAAAAGGCTCGTAAGCATCTGCCAGATTTGGCGTACCGACGGTACTCATATCAAGGGGAGTAATTACTTCCCATTGTGAAGCGTCATAGCTACTTGAAGCTGCTGGCGCATTGCCGTCACTGTCTTTACGGCGACGCAGTGTGGTGTCTTCAGCCCATACACTGGTGTTATCAGCCGCGCCAACACGATCGATAATGGTATCGCCATGTTTAATGTAAAAACCATCATTACCACTTAGGTAAAAGTCCGAGTAATTACCATTTCCTTCGCCAATAACGAATTCACCACCATTATCGGTAATGATTTGCTTATACGCATCACTTGCTTCGGCGTTTATCACAACAACGGACTTGCCAGGCTCTATGGTAAAACCTGTTAGCAGTGGTTCGCCGGCTGCCGATAACATTTTGTTTTCGTATTTACCATTGCCCCACATAAATACGGCGGTTTCATCGGTAAATGTAAATGCATCAGTTGCATGAGTATTGGTGATTTCTACAGAGCCGACTTCAGCTCCATAATCCTTTTGTACCATTTCGGTGATCAGCAGATCTTCAACCGCAGCGTGAGCACCTGTACTAATAATACTGGCAACGGCCAGTGAGAGAACACTTTTCTTCATAGTAAACTCGATAATTTTTTAACTTAAAATGGAACTAGAAGTACATACGCGCGTAGGCATATGCGGCTTCAGGAGCTTCACCAACTCGACCTTCAACAGACAGTACAATGTCTTTTGCAGGGCGATAATTAAAACCTACACTGCCCCAGCAACGGTCTTTACCAAATTCTGCTGGCAGCTCGGTGTAATCGAAGTTTGGACCTTCAACGTCCCAGCTTTCATACTCTTCATGATTCGCTGATGCGATGATCTCCCAAGATTCATTAAGTTCGTACTTAGCACTGAGAGTTAGGCCGTAATTGCGGAATGTTTCATAGGCAAGGTACACATCGCCACTTTGACGTGTTGCTAAATCTTCGTCTTCAATAAAACCGTTAAAACCAATAGCTAATTCAGGCATAAGTTGAACACGTACACCTAAACCCGCTAGCTGTTGCTCACCGTATTTAGACACACCTTCTGAACCGCCACGCGCCTCAACACCTGCGACAACAGAAACAAAGTCTGACATCCAGCCAACATAGCCATTAACGATGTCACCTTGTGCCGAACCATTCTTATGCTCACCTTCATAAGAATACGAAGCGCCATAAATTAAGTTTTCAAACTTGGCTTCATACTTAACCGTGTTTTCTTGATCGCCAGCTTCACCAGTTTCTACAGACTTATTGAAGGTAAAATCACCAAAATGATCATACTCATCAAAAGCCGTATCGGTTAAGCCAAACTCAACCCAGTGATTGTCATTAAACACATAGCCAATAAACATTTTGTCAATGGCAAGCTCAAACTCGCCATCACCACCTAGCCAATTTCTGCGCTGATAATCGAGCTCTAATCGGTAGATAAAGTTTTGGCGCATCCCGGTAACCCCAAGGGTGGCAAAACTATCATCGACATAACCTTTAGCATCGTAAAACTCATCATGGTTATAATCAGCATTCGTCCCCAAATGCCCCCGACCCCGACTTCACCGAATAGGCGAATATAATCTCCATTGTCACCTTCCTGCAGTGTTACCGCGCTTGCGGTGTTTACACAGAATAAAGAAGCTAAGGCGATTGCAACGGTTGTTCTTTTAATCATCGCGTTTATTTCCATTCGTAAATTTCAATCTTCATGCAAAGATTGAATTCTGGATTAATAATTATTTATGTGAGGTTGATTTATTGGAGGGGAAAATGAACAACGTTCTAAACCAAAAGAACGGAAAAATATTCAAGGAACATTGAAAATATATGAAAGCGTAAGCGATTTAATTTTTTATTTACATTTAATATAACTAAACT
Source organism: Shewanella youngdeokensis (assembly GCF_033180165.1). Taxonomy (GTDB): domain Bacteria; phylum Pseudomonadota; class Gammaproteobacteria; order Enterobacterales; family Shewanellaceae; genus Shewanella; species Shewanella youngdeokensis. The sequence continues at coordinate 343,302 of NZ_CP136522.1, read as the reverse complement.
CGATTAAATCCAGTTGAGAATTAATAGCGTGAAGAACTTTAAGATAAGTAATCTAAAAGCAGAGAACTCATCAAGCACAAAAACACCACCACAACTGCGCTACATTACTCTCGAAAAATTCCCGTAAACACCCTTTTAAATCAACACCACAATGTTAAGTAAGTCACACTACCTTATCAAGGTAAAACACGTGACACCAATCACAAAAACACATCTAACACCCATTTAAAACAACTCATTAACCAGCGCTTAATTAGTGATTATTTGCGCAACAATACCTGATGTAACGAAGCATTCCACCAAAAATAGATACAATTGAAGAATGATATATTGTTTCCACTATCTATTTGCAAAACACCAGCCTTAGACTAGTTAATGAATATGTAAATAACCAACAGCTAATGCGCTCACGCAATAAATTTATTTTAGAGTTGAAGGTTTAATATAAATTAGAATAAAAAATCAAAACAAATGAATAAGTATAAAACAGAAATAACTTAACAACTTTTCAGCTGCCTAGATAGTCAACCCAAATTAAAAGTATTATTTTATGAATGCTTATACATTCAGATAAACCGCTAACTTTAGCTAAAGCTAATAAGTAAAATCATTTCCATTTAATTCCACAACAAAGACATATTCATTAATTTCACTCAATGTTAATTAATAATGACATGCTAATATGACAATAATATTGCAATTAATTATGATTTAGTTTTACTTACCAAATAATACACAATACGTGATCAATAACTATTATCGAAGAACACAATCAACCTTTGGCTTTTGACAAAGAGTGACTTGCTATACTCAAAATAGACAGCCTCAATATCTCAATCAATAGTTCACCATAATGTAGCGCAGAGATAGCTGACTTTAAACAATAGTAACCCTTAGGGTTCAACCCGATTAAGATCCACTCAACTGTCCAAGCCGTCTGGGCTAACTAAACTGCAGATAGCAAAAAGCCCGCTATAAATAGCGGGCATCTTTAATGTAGCGCAGAGATAGCTGCCTTTAAACAATAGTAACCCTTAGGGTTCAACCCTATTGAGATCCACTCAACTGCCCAAGCCATCTGGGCTAACTAAACTGCAGATAGCAAAAAGCCCGCTATAAATAGCGGGCTTCTTTAATGTGGCGCAGAGATAGCTGTCTTTAAACAATAGTAACCCTTTGGGTTCAACCTTATTGAGTGCCACTCAACTGCCCAAGCCGTCTGGGCTAACTAAACTGCAGATAGCCAAAAGCCCGCTATAACCCGCTATAAATAGTGGGCTTCTTTAATATGGCGCAGAGATAGCTGACTTTAAACAATAGTAACCCTTTGGGTTCAACCCTATTGAGATCCACTCAACTGCCCAAGCCATCTGGGCTAACTAAACTGCAGATAGCAAAAAGCCCGCTATAAATAGCGGGCTTCTTTAATGTGGCGCAGAGATAGCTGACTTTGAACAATAGTAACCCTTAGGGTTCAACCCTATTGAGATCCACTCAACTACCCAAGCCATCTGGGCTAACTAAACTGCAGATAGCAAAAAGCCCGCTATAACCCGCTATAAATAGTGGGCTTCTTTAATGTGGCGCAGAGGTAGCTGACTTAAACAATAGTAACCCTTAGGGTTCAACCCGATTGAGATCCACTCAACTGTCCAAGTCGTCTGGGCTAACTAAACTGCAGATAGCAAAAAGCCCGCTATAAATAGCGGGCTTCTTTAATGTGGCGCAGAGATAGCTGACTTTAAACAATAGTAACCCTTAGGGTTCAACCCGATTGAGATCCACTCAACTGTCCAAGTCATCTGGGCTAACTAAACTGCAGATAGCAAAAAGCCCGCTATAAATAGCGGGCTTCTTTAATGTGGCGGAGAGATAGGGATTTGAACCCTAGATGGGCTACAAACCCATGCCGGTTTTCAAGACCGGTGCATTCGACCACTCTGCCATCTCTCCGAACGCCGAGAATAATAGTTAAATCTGTTTAGAATGTAAAGCACACTTTGGTTCAAGTGGACAACAAATAGACCATTTTGCGCATTTAATACGATAAAGCCTTTTTAATGCTGAATTATTCAGCAAAAACCAGCCAAAACCCCTTTATAGAATCACTTTATTATTCATTAAAGCACACTTGGTTACATTTCTAGCAAGTGAACACCTGAACCATTGTTATATCAACCAGTCTCAATAGTCAGTACTACATTCATAACCAATAAAGGACCTATTGTATGAAAATGCTTTTTAAACTGTTACGGCAAAATCGCTCAGTTTTCTTGTTTATTGCATTAATGCTAGTTTTTAGAAGCGCTGTCGCCGACTGGAACCACGTGCCGACAGGCTCGATGCAACCCACTATTGTTGAGGGCGATCGGTTACTGGTCAACAAGATGGCTTATGATGTTCGCGTTCCTTTTACTCACATATCAATTGCAAAACTGGCAGATCCACAGCGTGGAGACATCATTATTTTTGACTCAAAGGCCAGCGACAAAAAATTGGTAAAAAGAGTTATTGGCCTCCCCAGTGATATCGTATCAATGCGCGCCAATGTGTTATCAATAAATGGTGAAACACTGCAATACACCGCTAGCCACCCACAAACTGATGACGCTCAAATTCACAGCGAAAACCTTTTAGGTTTAAATCATCAAGTAAAGGTTGCCGGTATTGCAGGCCTAGGGGTTACCACTGGCCAATCTAATTTTGGGCCGATTAAAGTGCCGGCTAATCATTACCTTGTGCTGGGGGATAATCGTGATAATAGCGCTGATTCAAGGATGATAGGCTTCATCCCCCGAGCTGAAATTGTTGGCCGTTCAAATACCGTCGCATTTTCGGTTAACAGTGATAATTACTACTTACCAAGACAAGCTCGCTTCTTCCAGCCTATATAGCCCCAATTATCAGCAGTCAGCACGTTTAGCCAAAGTTAAGCGTGCATTTTACACAGACATAACCTGTTGCAAGTTTGCACTAATTACATTTATACATTTCGACAAGCCTTTGATACTTTAGTATTACTTGCCGAAGAATGGATGCCCTATGAGAGCCCTTACACTTGTTTTGTCTAGCGTATTGTTATTGATAACTGCGGGCTGCGCTAATACCGCTGTGCAACCGAAAGTAGATTACTTAACTTATGTTAAAGCGGGTGACCCAGTCCCCGTGACTCAGTTCGTCGATAGCCAGGGCAATAATATTGATTTAAGCCAATCGCGTAACAATAAGCTGCTGATCTTATTTGCCACCTGGTGCCCAGATTCCCAGCGAGCGATAAAAAGCCTCACCGCATCTGATATCTATTTAAACCCGAATGTCGATATTATTGGTATTGCACGCGAAGAAGATAAACAAGCACTCGATGATTTTGCCGCCGAATATGCGCTTAATTTTGCCCTTGTGGCTGACACGGATCGCAGTATCTATAGCCAATTTGCCAATGTCGGGATCCCGCGACTCATTTTACTTGATGCTAATAATAAGGTGGTAAAAACAATTATTGGTGAGTCAGATAACGCCATCAGCGACGTGGTGTGGTAATAGCCTCCATTAGATAAATTCTGCTGGCGTAATTTAACGCAAAAGGTCACCCCAACACTGGGGTGACCTTTTGTATTTAAAGCCGTTAGTGGCTATTGCGCTATTTTATTAATATCAATCGATTTAGCTCGGTACGCCGTGTTTCTAGGCATCAACCATTTAAACTGCATCTCAACTTTTACATCTTTAGTCTTGTAATCGATTTCATTTAAAATCGCGCCAGTGGGTTCACCTTTAACTGACATGTGCACATTGGCTGAGAACATTTCCATCGTGTCTCTATCTGCCATGTAGCGTGTATTTGAGGTGACAACTGAATACCAATCAAAACCACGCTCTTTACCGTATTGCCATGTTTGTTCAACCGTCATGTCTTTTTCGTTGATCTTGTATTCAACGCCACGGGAATATTTCATGCTTGGCATAGCAGGTTGATCTAAGTGACGACCATCGCCATTATCAAACGACACGATGCCTAACACATCGTCATCTCGGTAAGTTTTACCATTCAACCAGGTAGTATGTTGAGTATAGGTAAAGTCGAAATCACCTTCACACTCACCACGCTCATTACAAGCGAGTTTACGGCCTTTACTGTCGATAGGTGTCAGCAGTTTAGTGGCTAAATCTCCTTTCCAACCCGCTGATGGTGACAAGATCCATTTAACCTCTTTGTCACGACCAATCTTAACGTTACCTTGGTGGCGTAGCGACAAAATAATAGCATCATCTTCAGCATCGTAATCGACGGAATTTACATGAGCCCAGTTACGACCGGCTCCAACTCCCGGAATGTCACCAAATGGCGCGTCAGGTTCGATATCTGCTTTTTTACCCATCTTGTCTTCATCAATATTTAAGCATACTGCACCAGCATTTAATGCCTTGAGTAAGTCATCACGCATTGGATCGAGGATCTTGTTGAGATCCCACACTTCAACCAGCTTGCCATTTTGATCTATCTCTAAGATGTGGTCACGGATAGTATGAACACGCTTTCCGTCTTCACGTAGATAATTGGTCTTGGCCGCGCGCACAATATAATGACCATTGGGCATCGCTTTCATGTCATGTGAAAAGTCTTGATACCCGCGAGGTAGATCCCATTCAAAGATTTTTTTACCAAACATATCAAAACGGTAAATCTTCTGCCCTTGACCAAACACAATGTCACCATTGTCCATTTGGTGGATCCCCATAATGATCCCGCGCTTGCCCATTTCGTATGAGTTGTGAATTTTATTGGTATCGAGCGTCCAGCGACTTTCACCTTGTGTGTCGACAATATAAGTCATGGAGTGTCGATCCCAGTTCATCGCCCCCATGTCGCCTTTCCAAGTTAAGTCATAAGCACCTGGTGTGGGTAGCAGGTAATTAACCATATAGAGGCGGTCTTTAAATGCTTTATCGACCTTTTTAACATCCACCGTCGGGAAATTACCAACAACACCATTAACCACAGCGTTACCCTGTTGAGGCAAGGTCCAAATGGAGTAATCTTCTTTAACTTGTTTGCCGTTTTTAACATATTCAAGCGTGACGGTATTATCAAAGTCAGCATACAAACCAAAAATAGGCACACCATTATGGTTTAAGATCGTCTCGCGACTAACGTCATAAGTAATATCTACCCCGTTTTTCCCCTTGCCATGCACCATGACTTTAGCGGCTTCAATACTATGCCCTCCCAAGTCAACCACGGCAGCTTGAGGTGCATAACCATATGGATTAACGACTACCGAACCTAACTGACCTTGTGCAGGTGGCGGCTTGATAGCATTAAATTTACCCGCGGTTGCAGATAATGCGACAGTTGTTAACGCAGCGGCGAGAAGTGTCTTTTTAAACATGATGGTTCCCTTTAATTAATCATTTATATGCGACTAAAATTGAGCGTGACAACATCATAAATAGATGACCTAAAAGACAACACAGGATAAATTAGCCAGTAACATTGCGTTTTTTGCAAAGCGAAAACTGGCCTTGGTCACGCTTTGTTAGCGCAACATGATCGCCGCCAAGCTTGCGGCGCTTTATTTATCTCAATGACGACCATCTAAGCCAATAACCAAGCAACCTTTCCTCATAAAATGTTGATAACGTTTAAGGTACTGCTTTTCTACAAAACAAAACTTGTTCGTATAGTAGGCGCTAACTCACACTAAAACCGGCCATTTTTTAGTATTTTGTTTTCGTGAATAAAACTTGAGAACAGCATGGAAATTAAAACGCTACGCACGTTTGAAACCTTCATTTCAGTATCAAAAACATTATGCCTATCGCGAAGTGCAGAACTGTTAGACTGCAACCCATCAACAATCACTCGCCGCTTAAAAAGCCTCGAGTTAGAAACTGGCTGCTCGTTAATTGCTTGCCATAGCAAGGTGGTAGAACTGACCCCGCAAGGCGAAGCATTTCTGCCAAAGATTGAAGACTTGGTGAATCGATACCGAGAAGCGATTGACTCGATAGGACCTTGTGCAAACCTGTTGCAAGGTGAGGTCGTAATTGGCATGCACCAACCCGCAGCCTACTTATTGTCGGAATTGGTGTTAATGGAGATCCAAGAAAAGTTTCCCAATTTAAAACTCAAAATATTAACCATTCCACCTCGTTACATGTCGAGTATGGAAGGGTGTGATATCACCTTTACGCCAATACAGCCTACAGATAAAGACCTCATTGCGCGGCCACTTGGCAGCGCACGCGAATACTTTTGCGCAGCGACTGATTATTTAGCTCGCTATGGTGAGCCCGCAACGCTGAGCGAGCTTGCTAACCACAAATTAATTTCCACACTATTTACTGGCAGTGAGACTAAATGCTGGAAATGGAACCATGCCAACGGTGAGCATGGTTTGATTGATATCAAACCCAATATGACCGTAGATTCGCATCAAATATCAACTCAATGGATGTTAGCAGGGTTTGGAATAAGTATGGTTCCAGAGCGTTGGCTTAGCCGGATAACCCAAGGGGGATACCGCATTTTATTTGATAGCCAATATTATGTAGAACGCGAACTATTCGCTGTGTATCGTTCTCGCCACTACCTCAACGATGGCTTGCGAATGTTGATCGACCATATTGCGCGAGTGCTGCAATCATCACGCCTCAAACACCGTCCATTATCACCGACGGGTCAGCTTTAAGCGCTCCACCTTACTCTTGAGTTACCGACTCAAGCTGCACGTAGCTTTGACTTGGCCAGTCAAAAACATACTCAACGCCTTGCCACAGATACGCCGTGCGCCCGCCTTTATGAACCACTCGGGCATTGTCAGGCAATCGTGGCAGACCACTGCTATAACTCATACTGGTGGTCACCGTGATTGGTGCGGCAAGGGCCTTTGGTTTTGGCTGGCGATACCGTTGCTGCGAATATCGCCAAAGGTCTCTTTGGTAACCCCAAGACGAATAATATCGGCCACGATAAAGAGGCTCATTCCAGCGGTTGTAAAAACCTAAACGCGCGCGCTGACTTACACCATAACTTAATCCAAAATATCGGCCTGAGATCGCACCTTGTTTGGCGTATGAAATCATACTAAACAATCCGTCCTCTGGCTCAGCTAATGCTGCGCCAAGCCCCCATACTGACAAGCACATTGCTACAGTTATACTGGTTAAAATCTGTTTCATCGCGTTACACCTCCCGCTTAAGATATATTAGCAAAACATGACCTGCACTAGCGGTTTTAATCTCAAAATATGCTGCAACCACGCCACTGCTGAGACTCAGCGAATCAATCACTTAATACCACACCACTGTTTCATTAACAGGCGTTTAACGCCTACGTTAATAATGCTATAGTGCGCGCCATATCACAGTTTATAACGATGAGAATTCCCCTATGAGTTATAAGGATTTACGCAGCTTTATAGACCACCTAGAAAGCACTGGTGAGCTTAAGCGTATTAGTCATCCTGTCGATCCTCATCTGGAAATGACAGAGATCGCCGATCGTGTGTTGCGCGCCAAAGGTCCGGCGCTGTTGTTCGAAAACCCAGTCGGTAATGATATGCCGGTATTGGCAAACTTATTTGGCACCCCAAAACGAGTCGCCATGGCGCTAGGAAAAGACGATCCGATAGCGCTTAGAGAAGTAGGCGAATTACTGGCATTTTTAAAAGAGCCAGAACCACCTCGCGGCTTTAAAGATGCCATTTCAAAAATCCCAATGTTTAAACAAGCGTTAAACATGCCGCCAAAAACTGTGCGTAACCCACCTTGCCAACAAGTGATAAAAACTGGTGAACAGGTTGATTTAACCCAGTTACCTATTCAGCACTGCTGGCCAGGCGATGTCGCACCACTAGTGACCTGGGGACTCACCATCACTAAAGGGCCGCGTCAAAAGCGCCAAAACTTGGGGATCTACCGCCAACAATTACTCAGTAAAGATAAACTGATTATGCGCTGGCTCGACCATCGTGGCGGCGCATTAGACTTTAAAGATTTTAAAGAAAAACACCCCGGTGAACGCTACCCCGTAGTGGTTGCACTAGGTGCCGATCCTGTCACTATTTTAGGCGCCGTTACTCCCGTACCTGACGCCATGAGCGAATATGCTTTTGCCGGTCTATTGCGAGGTGAGCGCACCGAGGTTTGCAAAGCGTTAAGCTGCAACCTCGAAGTACCTGCAACCAGTGAAATCATTCTCGAAGGTTATATCGACCCCGACGAAACCGCTGAAGAAGGCCCTTATGGTGACCACACAGGTTACTACAATGAAACCGACTCTTTTCCAGTGTTTACCGTTACTCATATTACTCACCGCAAAGACGCTATTTACCACAGCACCTATACTGGCCGTCCACCTGATGAGCCTGCAATGCTAGGTGTGGCGCTGAACGAAGTTTTTGTGCCCATTTTACGCAAGCAGTACCCTGAGATCCTCGATTTTTACTTACCGCCTGAAGGGTGTTCATACCGCATGGCTGTGATTTCAATTCGTAAACAATACCCAGGGCACGCCAAACGCGTCATGATGGGCGCGTGGTCGTTCTTGCGCCAATTTATGTACACCAAATTTATTGTCGTGGTTGATGAAGACGTTAACTGCCGCGATTGGAACGATGTGATCTGGGCTATTACCACCCGCATGGATCCAAAACGCGACACCGTTATGATAGAAAACACCCCTATCGATTACCTCGATTTTGCATCTCCTGTGGCAGGACTAGGTTCAAAAATGGGAATGGATGCCACCAATAAATGGGAGGGTGAAACCGACCGTGAATGGGGTACGCCTATTGTGATGGATGATGCTGTAAAACAAAAAGTTGATGCTATATGGAGCGATCTCGGCATCGATGACGCGCCAACGCTATAACACTGTATTGCCCTACGCCGTACGCTAAATTAATGCTGAATAAGCCGCCAAAGAGCGGCTCGTCAAGGAATTAAGATGAACACCATTAGCTGTAAGATTGAAAAAGTCGCCCCGTTTAATGACGCGGTATTTCAGGTCATATTAACACCAGCTGTCGCCTTTGATTTCAAAGCAGGGCAATACCTTTGCGTCGTCATGGGCGAAAAAGACAAACGCCCATTTTCTATCGCCTCTGCACCAAATAGTCACAGCATTGAATTACACATTGGTGCCGCAGTGAACGAAAGCTACCCGATGCAAGTCGTCGAGCGCTTACAAGCGTGTTTGGCTAATGACGACACCATCGACATCGAAGTACCCGGTGGTACGGCCCACTTGCGCCAAGACAGCACTCGCCCACGTTTACTGATTGCCGGTGGCACAGGCTTCTCTTACATTAAGAGCATTATTGAACAGCAAATCGCGCTTGGACAAACCGTTGAAACCACTTTCTATTGGGGTTGCCGCAATCCAGATGCTATGTATTACGAAACCATTGCGCGCCAATGGCATGAAGCGCACCCTTGGTTGCACTTTGTGGCCGTAGCAGAAGAAGCACCCAACGATTGGAATGGCAAGCAAGCCAACTTGTTAACGCAAATAAAAACAGATTTTGACAACCTCAGTGGTTACGACATCTACATTGCAGGACGGTTTGACATGGTAGGGGCGGCACGCGAAGTGTTTAGAACTATCGGGGTTGAAGAAGATTATCTCTATGGTGATGCGTTTGCTTTTATCAAGTAACTGACACAAAAACGGGGCGCTAAATGCATTTAGCGCCCCGTTTTATATTTAAATTCTCACTTGGTCGTACTTATACCAAGCCACAATACTGCCTAAAATCGGCGTCAACCATACTGCGCTTTGGTCGTCATTTCTGATGCGATAAAAATACAGTTCGTCGTCCACAATATCGTGCTTTCTAATGGCGCGATAAAAATACATTGCCGATGGGCTGACAGTTTCAGGCCGAATAAACTCTTTTTGCGTCAGCTTAACTTGAAACACATCAACATTATGTCCATCGAGGCTTTGCTGATACTGCTTAAACCGACCGCGGATTTTGTACTTAATTGGTGTGGTTAAGCAATCCTCATCGGTAATGCAAATAGCGGAGTAAAATAGCCCAGTATTGTCAGCATCATAAATGAGTGACAAGCTAATATCAGCCCGTACCAGTAACTCTTCTGCCACAGGGAAATATACATCCGCATGGTAATGGTGCTCGGTAATATCCCCTTCTTGATTTTCGTCATTATCGTGGGGAATGATAATCTTATTGTACCGAATACGGTTTTCAAGCCGCTCTGACAATGTAGCAAACTGATTGATATTCAGTCCGGCTGGGTTAGGGTCTATCGCAGTAATGTTCATCAATCCATTACCCGCGCACTCACCCTTACTATTATCTGGGCAAACTGCCATCGAATAGTTATGCCCATCGGTTGCCACATACCCACCAAAAGCATCCAAGTCAGTTAAAAAATTGGATTCTGGCGCTAGGTGCTTTTGCCACATAGAGTAATGTAAATGCTCAACATCGCTCTGGTAAATAACCGGAATGGTCTCTTTGGTTCCGCCAATATTTAGGCTGATATTTCTATCGGCATTCCACAAGCCCACTTTTTTAAATGTATGGTGATAGTCACTGACATACCAGTAAGCTAACAAAAGGGCTAATACAACCAAAATACCGCCGATTTTCACCAGCATGGAAACATCAAATAACGCGGTTTTGATTGAGGCAGCATCATTCACAGCCAGCAGCTTTACATGTGAATGCTCAGAAATATGCAGCTGGTAGCCACGTCGTGCAACCGTTTTTAACTGCACTTCTGGATACGGCTCTAATTTTTTACGTAACGTACTGACACATTGCGTTAAAGAGGTCGCGGCTACCACACGGTCAGGCCAACCAGCCTCGATCAATGCTTCTTTGTCGCAAACGCTGTCAGCTATCAGTAATTGATAAAGTACGGCAGATTCTGAAAACGTTAAACTGACTACCGTATTATTAGCACGATCCACCAATTGCTTGGCTTGCTCATCAAGTTCTAGGTAGGGAGTCACTGTTTGCAAGATTAACCTCTTAAAAAATAATTAATAAGGTGGGTAAAGTTAACCGACACCTAACAGTAAATTATAGAGACTGAGATTAATTGCTAATGTGACCACAAGCGCAATTCATTGAAGCCGGTGACGAAGTAGATATCATTGTTCACAAAATGAAAAGGATTTGGGATCTAGCATTGCTTTTTTGTTGGCATCAGGCAGTTAAATCTAACTGCCTTGATACAATTACCCTTTTTATAGAGGCTTTCGACTGAATACTCGCTGAGAAATTAACGTTAAAACAGCGACCCAGCCACACATCATTAAATACAGCGCGGCTAATCCGTAGTCAATATCGGCAATCATAGACAATGCCGTACCACTATTATGGGCATCTGCCGTAACTAAATTTATCGCCCGGTAGAGGTCTGTTGGGTTCAACGCGATAAGAATATTAAGCAATTGTTCATTCATAAAGCCAACATCAGACACCAATGCCGTCAGTAATAGCAGATCATAAATCAACACAAAGAAGAACCAAGCAAACAGCAGCCCAGCGACTGCTTTGGCTTTTTCACTGGCACGTAAACTAACGATGTAACCAAGCAGGATAAAAGTCAGCCCAAGTAAATTACTACTGACAATAAACTGCGAAAATACGCTAACCACTTCTATGGCAGAATAGTTATCACCACCTAGCATCAACAATAGCGCTGCAGTTAATCCAAACGCGCAACTGGTCGTGACTAGCATAACTACTGCGTGCCCTAACAGTTTACCCAATAAAATTTCGGTTCGACTGACCGGGTACGACAGCAACAACAGTAGCGTGCCGGCCTCTTGTTCGCCCACAAAGCTATCGTAACTAAGCAAAATAGCCGCCAGAGGAATAATATAAACCGCAGTTGTCGACAGACTCGACATTAAGCTGGCTAACGGCGGCAACGCCACTTCTCCGGTTACAGCGCTACCTGCAAATGTGATTGATAGCGATAACAGTAAAAAAATACTTCCCATAAATGCAACCCAGCGGTTACGTAAACTATCACGCAACTCTTTATGGGCAATAACCACTATGGGCATGGTAGATAGTGTACGGTTCATAATGAGCTCTGGCGTGCTGTAGAGGTAAATAAAGACTGTAACGACTGTAGCCAACCCTTGCTGGCCATAGTCAGTTCGCCGTTAACCGCCGCAACGTTAGGCGCTTGTTGCTGCATAAAGTGGTGATACATCACAGCTAAGCTGGGCTCTATAACGTTAAAGTCGGTGCAATTTTTTTGTTGTACCAAATACTCAACCACCGCTTTGCGCTCATCTGCACCAACCCATAATGCCTGCTGATGACTCAAAGACTGTAAATAAGTATCGCCCTGTACCAGTCCAGCAAAATTGGCGAGTTTAATTTGCGTCTTAAGGCCACTGGCTTGGCGTAAATCGTCAAGCGAGCCAAAGCCAACACGACGACCGCCAGCCAGTAACAGCGCGCTATCGAGGTGCTGCTCTACAATGGCTAACTCATGGGTACACACAATAACTGCGCAGCCTTGTTGCTTGAGTGATTCAATTTTCTCATATAGAAATTGCGACGCTTGCGGGTCAAGCCCAACGGTCGGTTCATCAAGTAGCAGTATATCTGGATTAGACAAAATAGCTTGAGCCACACCTAGGCGTTGCTTCATGCCTTTTGAGTAGGTTTTTAGCTGTCGATGCTGAGCGTATTCCAGCTCAAATTCACCAATCAACTGCTGTACTCGTTGTGGGTGGATCCCTTTTAATGCCGCAAAATAGCTGAGCACTTCTTTGCCAGTTAATTTATCGTAAAAGCTCACATCTTCGGGCAAGTAGCCCAAATTAACCGACTGCCCTGCAACCGAGCTTCCCCGAATAGTTAACTGGCCAGAGGTGGGTTTAATCAACCCGAGGATCAGTTTAATCAAACTCGACTTACCAGCACCATTATGGCCCAGTAACGCTAGGGTTTGCCCTTGATACACTTCAAGATTAATGTCTTGTAATGCATCAAAATCACCAAAGCGTAAACCGGCATGTTCAACACTTACCATGGGCGCGTTATCAGCTTGGCTCGTATTATTATTCATCGGCAAACTCACTTTTGGCTATTAGGTCGGTGTTAGGTTGATGATGGACTACGTCATCAAATAAAGGGTTAGATACATTTTCAACCGTGATGGGTTGCATCAATGGAAAGTCATCGTAAATACCTGTGGCACTCAATACCGCCAACTGCGACTCTACCCAACGCAATAGGCTTACAATAGGGCTGTTCATTAAAAATTTAGCTTCTGGATAACGCCAAAACAGCTTATCCATTGAGTCATTAGGCTGATAGCGCTGATCACCAATCCCGTCTTGTCCGTGGTCCCAGCCCATATAGCCGCTCCAGTAATTACCGCGCCCTTGCTGGCTCCATTGCAGTAATTCGTCACCGACGTATTTTACCTGAATCAGATTATCAATAAAGTTGTTGCCATATATTCGGTTTTTTTCGCCGCCCATCGCCATGGCAATACCAATGTCGCTGCGGGCAAACTCATTACCGTGAATTTCGTTATCTAGCGCACCGTAAATGAAGATGGCTCGCCCCTCGTTGCCTAGTGTAGCGTCACCTTGGGGGTTATGAATATTGTGGAGTACGTTGTACTCAATTCTGGCACCATTGGTGATATTTAATAGCACACCGTACTCGGTGGCATTTTGCGCCCAGTTATGATGTAAGTACACAGACTTAGAACTCATGATGGCAAAGCCACCACTGACATCTTGACTATAATTACCGTACGCTTCGTCGTTTTCGCTGTACATGTAATGGATGCCATATTGCTGCTGATAAAAGCGATTATTAGTGACTAAGCTACCTTTACTCGACTCAATATACACCCCGTCTCTAACCTGCTTTATGTGATTAAATTCGATCAGCGCTTGCTCAACCCGATTAAGGTAGATGCCGTCTCCTCTGTCGAGGATATGCAGTTGCGAATTGCCAGAAATGTGGTTGTGACTAATGGTTAAAGCCTGACTATGGTCAGCACGGATCCCAAAGCCATCTCCATGCAATTGGTTGTGCTTAATGGCGATGTTGGCGGTGTTTTCGTCAATCAAAATGCCGGCATTACGCTCGTATAAATCAGCGCCCCAATTTTGAATGATGAGGCCGTCAATCGTGACATTATTGGCGGCGATCTTGATGGCGCAGCCTGAGCCTTGAGCGTCAATAATCGCCCCTTCATGACCGGTTAGGGTGAGTGCTTTATTGATTTCAAATTGGCCAAGATAATGCGCAGGCAGTAGGGTAAGTGTGTCGCCAGCGTTGGCGGTCAATAATTTTGCAGCTAACTCGCTGCTGGAGTTAATGGTCCATGTTGCCGCGATAAGGGGATGGCTAAATACTAGCGTACAGAGCATCATAAAACGTGCGAAAACATGGGCCATTTTTAACATTACAGTCAACCTAGCGGGAGTTATTTACCTGCAAGTAGCTCGGTATCAATATCGTCATATCTCAGCACAATACCACCGAACTGCTCAGCAAACTCTGCTGCAGCTTCTTTACTACCAAAACTAGCAACAGCGGGCCCCATAACGGCTTTTTTACTCGTGCCGTATACGTACCATGCCGTTTTAGCATCAATGAAAGCGCTATCTTCAGGTGCAATCCAATCTGTTTGGGCAACGTCATGAACAAAAAGGTGTGTCACTTGACGCTTATTTTCACTTTGAAGTGCAAAATTAAACATATCGCGGGTTGAACAGAATTTAGGAGTTAACTCTTTACCTTTGAGGTGAACTTGACCTTTAGGTCCTGGGAACTTTTTAATCATCATGCCACACATATGGCAGCGATCATGTTCATGAATAGCTTGAGCTTCTACTGCAACTGTATCGCTCGCGTTCTGACCGCAGGCAAACAACAAAGGTAGTAACAGCAAGCCCAATAGTTTTTTCATTAACGACCTCTATTTTTCTCTATTTTTCTCTATTTTTACAACGATAGTGGCTTTCAGCTCACCCCCTATCAACCTTCCGGGAGGGCAGGTTAATCGGGAGCAAGCCTACTCACAATCAATCAATATACGGCGAACAATTAAATCGCAAAGTTCTGACCAGCATATAAAATGAACAAGCGCAGGCACATCATGCCAGCAACAGCACATAGCCCTGAAGCATAAAATGCTTTAGCTGAATGGCTAAATGACTTAGGCGTAGCAAAGTTCAACAAGATTGGACCAGCAAAACCAACACCAATAACACCAATCCAGAATACCGCAGCCCAACTACCGGTAGTGAAAGCTGTTGCCGCGTATTGTGCGCCAGCATTACCTGTCAGTAGAGACATTGCAATCATTGCAATGAACATGATTTCTGCAAACATAATTGGCCATTCAGCACCATGCAGTATGTTCATGTCATCACTATGAAGGTCTTCTTTGAAGAATTTAACGGCAACCATTTTGGCTGATGCTGCACCCGCTGACATCCCTGAAGCAATAAATAGCGCCGGTAACACTGACGTATTTATAATAGGGAAGCGGATCAACGCTGAAATAAGGAAACCAGTATAAGCACACACTGCTAATGCTAATATTAATACCAGCACTTCAATCGGCTTACGAACCGTTTTCAATATTCCAAATAGCGGTGCCAACACGTTAAGTGCAGGAATAGCACGTATTTCGTCTTCTAGCGCCAGGAAAGCCACAACTGCTGTTAACGGGATATAAACTGTTAAGGCAACAACACCGACAGACATCACAGAGTTAAAGTTGTAGAAAACCAAAATTTTCCAGAAGAACAGCGGGTTGGTCAAATCGAGAACCAAACACAGCATGCCCACAGCAATTGTTACAAATGAGATAACGGTTGCCGCTTTGTAAAATGGAGTATTTTCAGTCTGTTTTTTGTAAAAACGAATAAATATCGCAGTCGCTAATGCACCACCAGAAATACCCGCAAAAAACAGATAGACAGCAATCGGCCAAGGCCACGCAATGCCTTCAGACAACCCCATAGTAAAATCAATAGTTCCGTCCATAGCTACACCCCTAACTTAACAATTGGTATGTATCTCAAGCTTGGCTCGGTACCGAAACCAGGCTTAATGCGTACCGAATCCTTCACTCTTAGCAATTTGCTAACGTAAGAGGTTGGATCGTTTGCATCACCAAAGATCAAGGCGTCATAGCGACACTGTTGTACACAAGCTGGCAACTCACCTTTGACTAGCTTAGTGTTCAAGCAGAAATCACAGTTTTCAGCGACATCGGTCTCATGGTTAATGAAGCGCGCATCGTATGGGCAAGCACCAATACAGTATTTACAACCTGCACATTTCGCTTTATCCATGGTAACAATACCGGTCTTTTCATCTCTATGAGCAGCGCCCGTAGGACAAACAGTGACACAAGGTGCGTTTTTACATTGCTGGCATGAAACACGTACATATTTACGTTCGCAGTTACAATCTGTTTTACCGCAATGAGGACAAGCAGCTCCAGCAACACCACCAGATTGTTGTTCCATCACCAAACGCGCTTTGTCACCTGGCAAGTTGTTAGTGACATTACAAATGTCCTTACACTCACCACAACCAGTACATTTGTTCTGGTCAAACACCATTACATAATGGGGTTTATTTGCATCTGACTCCTCTTTGACTGAACTGCACCCTAAGGGCGCTATTATCAAAGAGCTGGCTCCCAAACACTTAAGGAACCTCCGTCTCTCTATATTTTCACTCACAGCATCCTCCATCTATCAGCTGTACCGCTGACCTGTTTTTTATTGGTGTGACTTTACTCAGATGCAGTCACTGAACGATTAGCTATTTTTTGCTCGGTTTTTAAAATTGCATTATTAATCGCAGCTCGATTAAAGCTCTGACTCGGGCTACGAAGTAAGATCTGCCAATGGGCAATGGCCTTTTCGTAGTCTTTGTTTAGGTATGCATCTGTTGCGATAAGCAGCAGCGATTGAAAATCAAATTCATCTAACGCCAACGCTCTGGCGAGAATGACACTGGTTTCAATACTCATGGTGCGGTTATCGCGGTAATACATAGCAGATGCTTTCAATCCTAGGGTTTTAGGGTCATCGCCACTCAGGGCTAGTACCTTGTCTAAAGTCTCTACCGCTTTGGCGTATAAACCGCCTTCGGTATAGGATTGAGCTAAATTTAATAATGCAATTTCGTTGTTAGGTTGCTCATACGCTTTCCGTGCATTTTTATTGATATCTGCGGCGATCAGATAATCAATGTGTTCGTCAACAACTCCTTTGTCCCATTCTGTGAAACGTCCAAGTTGGCTATATATCACCAACGGTAAAACAATTAACACTACAGAAACTGCTGTTGGTACAGTTCGATTTACGGCGACAGCGGTGTCTGTATTGCGCGTAGAATCGATTGTCAATTCAGGTGTTGCTAACTGCAAATGACGCGCTTGACGGTGGTGAAACCACACAAACGCAACCGTGCACATTAAACAAAACCCAATACCAACAGCAAGAATACTCATAGTGACTCTCTAATTCATTTAAAACTAAGCAGTTAAGAGCGCCAACGACTAATGAACTTTACCCATCATGCCGCCCATGCCCATACCACTTAAACCCATACCCTTAGAGTTTTCGCCAGGTGCTTCCACCTTAACTAGCTCCACTTCAAAAATTAGCGTTGAGCTTGGTGGAATCATGCCAACTTGCTCTTTGCCATAGGCTAATTCAGATGGGATTGAAAACTTGTATGTAGAACCCTCATTCATCAATGGGATCCCTTCTTGCCAGCCTGGGATAACGCTCATTAACGCAAAGCGGTTAGGCTCATTACGTTCGTATGAATTATCAAATTCAGTACCATCAACTAGGTAGCCTTTGTAATGAACCGTCACCACGTCTTCAGCTAGTGGTTTGCGGCCTTCACCGTTTTTGATCACTTCATATTGCAAGCCAGACTCGGTAACTTTAACGCCTGGAAGCTTTTTGTTATTGGTTAAAAAGTTGCTGCCGGCAGTCATGTTTTTCAGTGCGATTTTCTCGATGGCAGCAGCTTTAGCAGCATTTAAAACTTCAGCACGTTGATTTAGGTAAGTCAGAATTTCATCGTCAGAGAACTGCGGTGTATTCTTCAGTGCGTCCATCACACCTTCAACAACTAGAGCAACGTCAACTTCGGCACCCAGCTGGGTTTGGCTGTAAATTTGGCTTGAAACGTACTTACCTAATGAAGCGCCAATACTGTATGACTCTTTTTGAACATCGGTTGTCATTTCAGTTTTTGCCATGCTGCTAGCAGAAAGAAAAAAGGAAAGTCCCGTCACAACAGCTATTGAAGTTTTTGTAAATTTTTTCATTTTTATCATCTCGTTATATAAAAAGTTCATTCATAAAATTGGTTACACAACATCCATCTGCTAAGGTTTTTCTGTTACTCGGTTTGATAACCGCCAACCATATATTCCATCGGGCATCTGTCTTACGTTGGTATAGCCCATTTTCATTACCGCTCGAGCGGCAATTTCACTTGCATTACAGAGACGATTAGCGCAGTAAAAAATCATCTGCGAAGCTTTATCTTTTGGTAGAAGCTTTTTCCAATCTTTTACATTGAAATAGACTGCACCGGGAATAAACCCTTGTGCCCATAACTCCAACGTATTGACGTCAAAAAAGTACACACCCTCTTGGCCTAACAAACTATCCACTTCTCTGAGGCTGATAGTATTTAGCGGTTGGTCATAGTGAGGAGCGGGTCCCATTTCAGAGCCACCACCGGCAACACAATTGGCAGCGCTAGCGAGTAATGTGATTGTAAGTAGAATTTGACCAAGTGTTTTTTTCATAAATATTTCTCTATATTGCCCCGACACTCAGTATTACTGTTTTGAGTGTCGGGACGATTAACCGTTATGCTGCTTATTTAGCGGCGTAACCTGAACCATCAAGGATGTTTTGCGCTTGTGTAACATAAGTTAGCGCTGCATCTAGACGTTTCTGGCTGTAACGGAAGCCATGAACACCCCAAGAACCATCATCAGTGATTAGGTCAATTGTTTCTTGAGCCTTTTCAGCCAACATAAGCACTTGAGTTTTATCAGCAGTAGATAACTTGGTTACTTCAAGAAGCTTGTCAATGCGCTCTAGAGCCACTGTCACTTCAGCGTGTACAGCTTTAACAGGCGTTTGCATCTTCATCACTTCGCCATAGATCTCTTCTTGGTCTTCGTAGTGCAGACCAGTCTCAAGTTCTGATTGGAACTGACTGTGACAACCTTGGTTTTCAACTACATCATGGTCAGAGATAGAAGTACGAGCACAAGACCACATTAAGTCTAAGTAAGTACGACCTTCTTCATTCTTAGAAATAGTCCAACCTTTGCTTGCTTTAGGACCTTGAGTACGTGGCTTGCCTTCAGGTGGGTTAATTGTTTTACGCTTAGGATCTACGTCAATTTTCCACATGTGAGCTTTACGTACAGAGTCAAAACCAGCTTGGTCAGGGAACTGCATTGCCTTGAAGTTTTCACAGCTACCCATGTTAGGCATGTGACAGCTTTGACACGTTTGCTTGTTATGAGTAAGCGTGTTGTCAGCGATTAGAGCTTGTGATTCATGACAATCTTTACAATCTGCTTTCAACTTAGGTTTAGTGAAACCAGACATCCAGTCACCATCGGTAACTTCATGTGGATCATGACAAGTAGTACAACGCATACCTTTTTCGTAATGCATAGAGCTGTACATTTGTGACCCTTCAGTACCACAAGATGGGCAAAGAGATTTCATCTTCACACCAAAGGCGTATTCGCCTTTTTCTTGGTTTTCTGGAGTGTCCATAAGAGCAGGGTTGTACTGGAAGCGTTGGTGACAACGTTCACAGTTAGACTGCATGCCACCAGTACCGCCATCTAAGTGACCGCCTGCGCCGTGACATTCTTCACAAGCAATACCTTTACTGATGGTGTGCTTTTGAAGTTCTTTAGGGTTACCTAAAGCATTGAAGAACTCTTCCTGGCTCTTGAAGTCAAATTTGAATGAGTGACAAATTTCACAGTAAGAACTTGCTGGTTGGAAAAGCATTTCTTTCTCATATTTAGCACCGTAAGAACTCATGCCTTTTTGATGAGAACCTGAACCACCAAATGCCTCTAGGGTTGTTGGGAATTCTGGGATAACAGCGTTAATTTTCTTCGCCATATCGTCGGTGAGCCATTCAGCCCAACCACGAGAGAACTGGTTAGCACCTGCAACCATTTTACCAGTGCCGTCTTTTAGTAAGCCGTCACGAATATGGTAAGTACCACGAACCAACCAACCATCGATGTAACCATATTTAGTACGTGGAGTACCGATAGTTGCATAGATAACGTCTGGTGTAATACCGTCAGCTAGGATAGACGTATCTTTTGTGCCGTACATTGGCTTTTTAAGATCGTTACCAACTTCTGGATGCTCACCTGGGAAACGAACTGTTTTAGCATGGCGCGAACGTTGCCATTTTTCATACTGAGTAGCATGACATTCAGCACATTTTTCTGGGCCAACAAAGTTGTTTGGGTAATCCAAAATTGATTTAGCACCTAAGCGGTATTGTACTGCGCGAGGCTTACCGTCTTTAGAGCTGTAATCTGGGCTATGGCCAGTATCTAAATATTCTTCACCACGGTCACTTATATGGTAGTCACCAATTAAGTTACCTTCTTGCTGGTATTTAAATAACGGATGATTTTCGAACAAGAAATCAAATAACTCTTCTTCTTGAACAATATAATCTTGTAGTGTTTTAACACCGTTGATTTCTTTTGTACCTTTGTAATTTGCAATCGCTTCTTTAGCTGTATGACCCATTTCAGGTACGCTATTGTATTTTCCACCACTAGCGTTTGCATTAGCAATGGCACCAAAACAAAACAGCACGCTTAATGCTACCTTGTGTTTCCATCGTCTCATCATTGACTCCTACTTATCATCAGTATTATTTTAAATTTTGACTGTATTTATATTGATACACATTGAATTAAGCTTTACCTGAAATAAAATTGATTTCACCGAGTAATCAATTCCACTATCAACAAACGCCACTTAAATCCAATATGGTTTACAAAACCTAACCGTTCACCGAACGACTTAAACAACTGAGCAAGCGTCATTATCCGGATAATGTTGCTAAAGAATATGCGCTAGTGCACAAAAAAAAATGCATTAGTTGTCATAACTTATCAAAGAAACCACATCCAATTAAAACAATAACTTACAACAAAAGTAGAGTTTTATCTTTTAATCATTCACACTTTTTTAGATATAAAAAACATCTTAAAGGCCGAGTTTATATATTAAAATTTAATGTTAGAAGTAACCACAACCTAGAGTTTGAGCTTGGTCGCATTATCTTTGTTGTTTCTAACTTAGGATTAAATAAAGTTAAATGACATTCATTTTCATATAGAATAAATAATAAGCAGCCCCAATATTTAGCACCATCACACTTATATAAATCCCCTTATATATAATATATTCCTAAATGATGAATTAAAGGCAAAGTTATGGTTCCAGAGATAGGTTTATTACTACTGATAATAGCGACGACTTTATCAATAGTTTTGTCTTCAATAACAATCTACGGTATCAAAATAAATAGTAAATACGTCCTTAGCTACACAAAGCCCATCACTGTTTTGATGTGCATCACACTGATTGCTTCAATATCATCACTTGCTTATAGTTTTCTAACTAATGACTTTTCTGTAGCGTATGTTGCTAATAATTCAAACACTCAACTTGCAACCTTATATAAAGTCGCAGCCGTGTGGGGCTCGCATGAAGGGTCAATGCTTTTTTGGGTGGTAGCGATTGCGATTTGGAGCGGAGTTATAATTTGCCGCGCACCTGAAACTGACCAGCACTTTCACCATAAGGTTATTGCCGTCACCGCACTGTTAATATTGGGCTTTTGCCTGTTCCTACTGTTTACTTCAAGTCCTTTTGCACGGATGCTGCCTGATATTCCGATTGAAGGTAAAGACCTTAACCCAATACTGCAAGACATCGGCCTAATCATTCATCCACCGCTGCTTTTTCTAGGTTATGTTGGGTTAACCATTTGCTTTGCCGGTGCCGTGGCAGCCTTACTGTCTGGCGGGCTAACCCAGCAATATGCTCGCTACCTGCAGCCTTGGGCGATATTGGCGTGGGTGTTTTTAACTGGCGGTAATGCTTTTGGTTCTTGGTGGGCTTACAACGAATTAGGTTGGGGAGGATGGTGGTTTTGGGACCCTGTTGAGAACGCCTCATTCATCCCTTGGCTTGTGTCTACAGCCTTGCTGCACTCACTGATCATGACTGCAAAACGTGGCAT